>JBEKFB010000121.1:0-15919 GCA_050013535.1 Bryobacteraceae bacterium
CTCCGGAACGGAAAAGCCGACGCTCTGTGCGCCCAGCCCCCGCAGATCGGCGTGCAATACGACCAATTGCTCCGGATCATGAAACGGGAGGGGCCGGAAAAGAGTCGCGTTCACCACACTGAAGATCGCGGTATTGGCGCCGATCCCGAGCGCCAGGGTGAGCAACGCCGTCGCGGTGATGCGCGGCGACTTCCACATGGCTCTCAACGCGAAGCGGACGTCCTGCCATAGATTCATGGAGCCTCCCAGGGACAAGCATTCCTGAGACGCAAGTTGGGTTCCTTCGTTGCCTCCGGCTAATCGGTGATTTTAAGGGACCGAGATGCGTCAGGCGCATGTTGCGATGTCCATTGCCGGGATGGCATGTTTCGGGATCGGACAGTGCCGGTGGACGAACGGGTGGGCATCCTGCCTACCTTAATTGGCATTAGGATAAGCCGGCACGTGACCGCTTTTTCATCCCGGAGGGATCGCCGCTTGTAGCCGGTGGTGGAGCGTGGTTTGCGACACCACAGGAAATCGAACTCACGCGCCATCCGGAACTCAACCTCCGCCCTTACAACTCCACAATAACCGCCAGCTGGACCTGAGGATAATTGCGGTTGCAAAGGTAGTAACCGTCGTCGTAGGCGATATAGACGTCGTCGAGCTCATACCAGTTTGCAGCCCAATATTCGGGGTATGGATCTACCAGAAGGAATGAATACCCGCGATACTCGAAGCGCGGATAACCCATATCCATAACCGGCTGGCCCACCAGGCGGAAGAAGTGGCCGCTGCCGAAATTGAGATTGAAGCTGGCCTGAGGGATGTAGGAACCGCCGTAGCCTCCGCGCTGCGCCCAGGTGCGATGGTCCGAAGTCCACCGTTGGGCACGATCTCCCTGCCAGGTATCGTTCCCCTTCCAGCCGCCCTGCCATCCGCGTTGTTTCTGCCATGCCTGCGCCTGTTGCTTCGAGCGCTGTGGTGGCTGTTGTTCGGGAGTCTGCTGGACAACCTTCGCGGGTTGTTGCTTCGCTGGCTGCTGAGCGACCTTTGGCTGCTGCTGTTTGCGGGGCTGCTGCGCTTTCGCGGCTTGGGGAGTACTCTGCTGCTTCGCCGCGGCTTTCACCTGACTACCCTGTGGCTTGGCAGGCTTATCCGGCTTCGATTCCTGTTTACCTTCGTTCTTGCCCCCTTCTCCTTCGTTTTGCGCGAATGCGGGCATTATCGAACCGCAAAACAAGAACACGGCGGCGGTACCGGTTACTCTGATGAATTTCATGATGGCTCACTCCTGATCACGGTCCTGTGTACGCAAACCGATAGCCATGCGTGCGCCGGGCCAGGCTGGCCCCACTCGTGCACTAGCAGGATCGTCAGGACGCCATGAACAGCTCCCCGCCGGAACAGCAGTCCCCAAGCAGAACACAGGCCCATCTCGAACGCCGCCAATGGATGAAGAGCTTTGCGCTGGCGCTGGCACTCATCGTGTTCACGGTAACGGCGGCAAGCGAACTGGCCGGCCTGGTCAGAAATGGTGCGATTCGATGGTGATACGGGCTAACCGAGACTCGTCATTCGACCGCCGGAGGTCAGCTCCTCGAAACCGGTTCGCAGGTGCCCGTTGCCGAATCGGCCGAACAAGAGCTCGCGGTGGAGCAAGTCCTGCACATGGGAGCAAGTTCTGCACGAAGGACCTTCGTCACCCGGAGTTCCATGCAGATTCGAAAAACACTCAGCCGAAGCAAATTCGCGATGCCGGACAGTATTCTACAGCCTTCCGTGCTCTTCTTCGCGTCGATGTCGGGGCTGGTGCTGACTCCGGTCGCCGTGCTGGCCGGGGCGCTTGGCCTATGGCGGTTTGGGGCTGATATGGGCTGGACCAGCCACTTCTTTATCGCCGATGGATTATTGTCGCGTTACCAGTTCTGGTTGGCAGCCGCGATCGGCGCTCACGCGTCCGCGTTGATCGTAGATCGTTGGGTGGCGAATCGCAGTGCCGATTTAACGGGCTCGTCCCATAGCGCCAGGCGCAACTTGGCAGGGCACGTGCACTGAGGGAGTATGCCCTTGCGGCATAACGGCCATCGCTGGCCGTATGTCACACGCACCGGTGCATTGGTCAGGAGGTATGCCTGGCCGCCCGCGGTCATCTGACCATATAAGGACAAGGCATGTCGAGTTTGGTGTCATCGCAGGGCTCGCGTGAAACGTGGGAACGGGCCCCGGAGAAGCAGCTCGACGAAACAGCCTGGCAGGCCTGGGTTGAGAGGAACCGCGAGCGGGACCAGCAGGATAGCGCCGCGCGCGCAGAAGCGGTGACCTGGGTCGCGATTGCAGCCCTGGTTGTTGCGGCAACCCTGTTCTCAGGACTCGCGCAATACGACGTTGCGATCAGATTCATAGTCGCCGTGGGTGCGATCGCGGCGATTCCCCACTCCCTTCGTGCCCGGCACTACTTCCTGGTTGCCACTTTCGGCGCGCTTGCTCTGCTTTATAATCCGGTGGAACCCGTATTCAGTTTCTCAGGCGACTGGCACCGCGCACTCCTGCTGGTCAGCATCCTCCCGTTCGTGGCATCGCTCTCGAAGCGCGACGCAAAGCTGGCGCGCGATGTGGGGCGTGCCCAATGACCAGATTCAGTGTGCCGCCCGGCCCTGATTCACCGGCCCGGGTTCGGCAAGCAAACTAACTTAATGGAGAACAGAAATATGACATTCAGACCGTTACATGACCGCATCGTGGTGAAGCGGACCGAAGAACAGGAAACCACGCGGAACGGAATCGTTATCCCGGATTCCGCCAAAGAGAAACCGCAGCAGGGCGAGGTGATCGCCGTTGGCCACGGCAAGCGGCTGGAAGACGGCACGCTGGTTGCGCTCGACGTCAAGGCGGGCGACCGTGTCCTCTTCGGAAAATACTCCGGCAGCGACACGAAGGTGGAAGGCACCGAGTACATCATCATGCGCGAGGACGACGTGCTCGGCGTCCTGGATGGGCCGCCGTCGGTTCGAAACAACTAAGGAAATCATATGGCAAAGCAGATTATCTACAGCGACGATTCCCGCCAGGCGATTCTGCGCGGCGTCAATCAGCTCGCCGACGCGGTGAAGGTGACCCTCGGCCCAAGGGGGCGCAATGTTGTTCTCGAGAAAAAATACGGCGGCCCCACCATCACCAAAGATGGCGTGACGGTAGCGAAAGAGATCGAGCTAAAGGACCCGTTGGAAAACATGGGCGCACAGATGGTGCGCGAGGTCGCGTCCAAGACCTCCGACGTTGCCGGCGATGGCACGACTACGGCGACCATTCTGGCCCAGGCGATTTACCGCGAAGGCGTCAAAGCGGTAACGGCGGGCGCGAACCCGATGGCCGTCAAGCGCGGCATCGATAAATCAGTTGAGCTGGTGGTGGAAGAACTACAGAAGCTCTCCAAGCCCGTCTCCGGCGACATGATCGCGCAGGTGGGCCGCATTTCCGCCAACAGCGATTCCACCATCGGCGACGTTATCGCCGAAGCGATGCAGAAGGTGGGCAAGGATGGCGTGATCACGGTTGAGGAATCCAAAACCATGACCACCGAAATGCAAACGGTGGACGGGATGCAATTCGACCGCGGCTACCTTTCGCCATATTTCGTGACCGACCCCGAGCGCATGGAATGCGTCCTCGAAGATCCGTACATTCTGATCCACGAAAAGAAGATTGGCAGCATGAAGGATGTGCTCCCGATCCTTGAGAAAATCTCCCGCTCGGGCAAGCCGCTGCTGGTGATCTCCGAAGACGTGGACGGCGAAGCTCTGGCCACCCTGGTTGTCAACAAGCTGCGCGGGACGCTCAATGTCTGCGCGGTGAAGGCGCCGGGCTTCGGCGATCGCCGCAAGGCCATGCTTGAAGATGTCTCCATCCTGACCGGTGGAAAAGCCATCGCGGAAGAGACCGGCATCAAGCTTGAAAGCATCGAGTTGACCGATCTGGGGCGGGCCAAACGCGTCACGGTGGATAAGGAAAACACAACGATCATCGACGGCGCCGGCGAGCAGAAAAGCATCGAGGGCCGCATCAAGCAGCTACGCCACCAGATTGAAGAGACCACCTCGGATTACGACCGCGAGAAACTCCAGGAGCGCCTGGCGAAGCTGGTGGGCGGCGTAGCCATCATCAAAGTGGGCGCAGCTACCGAGACCGAGATGAAAGAGAAGAAGGCCCGCGTCGAGGACGCCCTGCACGCCACTCGCGCCGCTGTCGAGGAAGGCATTGTGCCGGGCGGAGGCGTCGCGCTGTTGCACGCGTCGAACGTGCTCGAAAAGCTCACTCTCGATGGCGATGAGCAGTTCGGTGTCACCATAGTGCGCCGCGCTTGTGAGGAACCCGTCCGGCAGATTGTGGTGAACTGCGGGACCGAAGGCGCCGTCGTCGTCGAGAAGATCAAAGCCCGGAACGAACCCAACTTCGGCTTCAATGCTACAACCGAGCATTACGAGGACCTGGTGAAGGCCGGCGTGATCGATCCCACCAAGGTGACGCGTACAGCTTTGCAGAACGCCGCTTCCATCGCCTCTCTCATGCTCACCACCGAGGCCATGATCTGCGGACTAGTGGAGGAAACGGGTGACTGATGAACAAGCGGATTGCGAAGCGGCAGAAGCGGGAGGTGTCGCGCGCGAAAGCGCGGGTCAGGGTGTCGGAGCCCGACGTGAGGACACCGGAACAGATCCGGGCGGCACGTGCGCGGCGAAAGTTGATGCCTAAAGTCATGCTACGCGCGATTGCCGGGATGTTTTCGACACGCTGCCCATATTGCCGGTCGATTGAGTTCAGGGGCGTTGGGGTCCGCAACACGTTGGAGAACGCTTTCCACTGGCTCCTGCAACCTTACCGGTGCTCACTCTGCGGCCACCATTTCTTCCTGTTCCGCTGGCAAGCCCCCCTCGGGGGGACGGCGTAGGCAGGGTCGCGAAAGGAAGGGCGAATTTAAGTGACTTCCGCGCTTCCTTCCAAGACCTCAGGCCGAATGTACAGCGCCGGGAACTGAGACGACTCCCAGAGTGGGGCTAGCGCCTTCCAAAGAGCTGACGATAAACCGGACAGCTGGCGCGTCGAATTGCAGAAGGTGCTGCTCGACCCAGGCGCGAAAGAAAACGACGGTCTCGGCTCGCGTCATATTGGAAACCGATTCCGAGGTCTCTTCCATCAGCGATTGCTGCAGGTAAATGAGCCAGTCGATGATCTCCTCGTGTTCCCGCTTGTGCACGGTGAAATCGGGGTACCCGCAGGCTTGCATCCCGCGCTCTTCCGCACGGAAATGGTTAACCGTCGCCTCAACCAGCCTGGCGAACGATTGCTGCAGTGTCTGGGTGGAAGCTTGTTGTGCGATCAAGCCTTCGACGTCCGCGACCAGGGTCAAAATCTTCTCGTGGTCGTCGTCGATTGGTGCAAAGCCGAGTTTCATGGCGTAACCTGGCGCCTCATTCTCCCTATCGGGCTGAATCGCGCCGAGCTTTAGAACCGGGCGAGATTGATAGTCGTGACATCTGCGCCTCCCGCGATTATCACGTTGGAGCCGGGCAGCTCCGGCATAACTCACAGATGAATGGGTTGCTGGCGCCCGGCGATGAGGAATCACCAGCGATTCAGACGCTCGCCGGTTGCTGTTGCAGTAGAGCCACTGAATTCAGGATCGTCTCCACCACGCGCTCGTCGCCCATCGTCGTGTTGATCATGACGTGGAAATATTCGCGGGGGGGCCAGTCCAGGTCGAAGTACTGTTTGATGTACGCCGCCCGGTCGCGGTCCACGGTCTCGGCCAGCTCGATCGCCTCCGTTTCGCTCTTCCCGCCGCCGCACAAACGGCGCACCTTCTCTTCAAAAGGCGCGTAGACGAAGACGTGGAAGGCATCGGGCCGGTCGTGCAGGTGATACGCGGACCCGCGCCCCACGATTACGGCATTACCTTCGCGCGCCACGTCGGTCACCAGCCGCCGAGTGAAGTCTTTGATGCAATCGGCGTCGACCATCTTCAGCTTCGGCGCATTCAGGGTACCTTCGAAACTACCCTTCATGAAGGCCTTGAACAGCCGATAGCGCACCGAATCTTTACGCTCTTCGCGCTCCTCCACCGTGCGGCTCGGGCAATCCATCAAACGGGCGATTTCGTCGGTTAAGGCCTGATCCCACAACTTCCAGCCCAGGCGGGCGGCCAGCTTGCGCGCGACGTCGCCGCCGCCGCTACCATATTCGCGCTCGATCGTGATCGTCCGTATCATAAAGCTCAACCTTCTCTAAATCTACGCCTGCCGCGGCCTTCTGACAATGGGGACCCGCTCGTCAGGCAAGGGTCGCTGCCGATTATTCCACGGCTATCCTGGAGCCCGCGGAAGGGTCGTTCCTGCGAAGGATGAAGGACAGCAGGAACATCATTGCCGCGCCGATCGCCAGCACCATGAAGGTGTCGATATAAGCCAGCGCCTGCGACTGCGCCAGCAGGGATTGATAAATCCGGCCCATGGCTTGCGCCTTCGCATCGGGCGCGCTGAGGCCGGAATGGACCAATGTCTGCGCGAGCCCGCTCACCTGGTTCCGGAACGCGGGATCGTAAGTGGTCGCGTGAGCCCCCAGGTACGCTTGATGAAGTTGCGCGCGGCGCGCCAGCAGCGTGGTTACCATGGAGGTTCCGACACTGCTGCCAATGTTGCGCATGAAGTTTACGATGCCCGAGACGCTGTTGCTTTTTTCCGGCGGGATCCCGATATAGCAAGCCAGACTAATCGGCACGAAGAGGAACCCAAGACCTGCCCCCTGCGCCACGCGCAGCCATGCGGCCGAGCGGAAATCGATGGACAGATCGAGCCGTTGAGTCGAGTAGAACATCGCCAGGGCGAGAGCTATCCAGCCGAAGCCGATGATGTACTTCGTCGGAAATTTCGACGTGAGTACCCCGACTAATGGCATTTCCATCAGCAGCACCAATCCGCTTCCGGACAGCACCAAACCGGCGGATTCGGCCGTGTAGCCCAACAGCGTCTGCAGGAACTGAGGCATCATGACCAGGGCGCTGAACAGCGAGAGGCCAAGGACGAACATCATCAGGTTCGACATCGCAAAATTGAAACTCTTAAAGAGGCGCACGTCGATAATCGGCGTCGCATTGAACCACTCCCAGATGACCAGCGAAATCAGGCAGACGGAGGAGACCAGGATCAGCGTTACGATGAATCGCGACCCGAACCAATCGTCTTCCTGCCCTTTATCGAGCAGCACCTGCAACGCGCCCACGCCCAGGGCAAGCAGACCGATGCCGATGTAGTCGATGCGAACAGCCGCCTTCGCTCGCTTCAGCCACGGCGGATCCTCCACCAGTCGGGCGGCAAGGAACAGGGTTAGTATTCCAACCGGAAGGTTGATGTAGAAGATCCAGCGCCATGAGTAATTGTCGGTGATCCAGCCGCCCAGCGTTGGGCC
The DNA here is from genome assembly GCA_050013535.1 of Bryobacteraceae bacterium. GTDB lineage: Bacteria > Acidobacteriota > Terriglobia > Bryobacterales > Bryobacteraceae > CAWACP01. The sequence continues at coordinate 7,444 of JBEKFB010000121.1, forward strand.
AATGGTGGGAGCCGTCACCGCCGTGATTCCATAAAGCGCGAAGGCCATGCCGCGTTTCTCCGGAGGAAAGACATCGGCCAGGATGGCTTGCGCCATCGGCTGCAGACCGCCGCCTCCCACCCCTTGAATCACCCGAAAGACGATCAGCGCCGCCAGGTTCGGCGCCGCGCCACACAACAACGAACTGACCGTGAACAATACGATGCAGGTCAGGAAGAAGCGCTTGCGCCCAAAAACTCCCGCCAGCCAGCCACTAATGGGGAGGATGATCGCGTTGGACACCAGGTAGGACGTGAGGACCCAGGTGCTTTGGTCGTTGCTGGCTCCCAGGTCTCCGGCCATGTGGGGCAGCGCGACATTGGCGATGCTCGTGTCCAGAACCTCCATGAACGCGGCCAGGGCGACTACCACGGCGATCAGCCAGGGATTGAATTTGGGAACCCAGGGCGCCTCGTGCGGCGCGGAAACGGGGGTCGCGTCAACGGTTTCAGGCATAACGCTGCCGCGTTACCGCGCGATGTAAACCTTCGGGTCCACCGACATTCCCGGACGAAGACGACGGTCTTTGTTTTCACCCGGGTCCAGATCGATCCGCACCGGTATGCGTTGCACAACCTTCACGTAGTTCCCCGTTGCGTTTTCCGGAGGGAGCAGACTATAGCGCGATCCGCTCGCGCCTCCGATGCCGGTGACGTGTCCGGAGTATTCATGATCGTAAGCGTCCACGGTGAACTTCACGTGCTGGCCCGGCTTCATTTTCCGGAGCTGGGTCTCCTTGAAATTGGCGGTCACCCACACATCATCGAGCGGGACCACCGCCATCAGTTGCTCGCCCGGCGACACATTCTGTCCGATCTCGGCGGTCTTTTTGCCGACGATGCCGCTCACCGGCGCGACAACTATCGTGTAGCCCAGGTTCAGCTTCGCCTGCTCGAGCTGAGCTTGCAGCTGGGCAACCTTCGCGGCGGCCGACTGCGCCCGCGACTCGCTTTGCGAGACCTGATGGGGCCGGGTCATGGCAGACTCGATGGAAGCGTCCGCCTGCGGGATCTTCGTCTGCGCCTGCTGAACAGCCGCTTCGGCCACACCCACGTTATGCCGCGCTTCGAGCACCGCCGCGTTTTGGGCCGCTACGGTGGCTTTCGCCGCCTCGGCGGTCTGCACGGTCTGGTCGTATATCTGCCGCGAGATTTCGTCCTTGTCGACGAGCAGCTTATAGCGCGCCACATCGTCCGCCGCTTTCTTGTAATTCGCCTGCGCCTCGTTCACCTGTGCCTGGGCGGTTTCAAGGCGTGCCTGCGCCGCCTCAAGCTGCCGTTCGGCGACGAGCAAACCGGCGTCGGCGTCCGCGCGGGAAGATCGTGCGCTTTGAAGCGCGCTCGCCGTGTTGGTCGAAATAATCGGAAGGTCCGTGCGCGCGCTCTGCAGCGACGCTTCCGCATCGGCAAGATCCGCCTCGGCTTTGGACACCGCAACCTCGTAGTCGCGCGGGTCGATTTCCACCAGCACATCGCCGGCCTTGACGAGCTGGGAGTCCTGGACAAGAACTTCGCTCAGGTGACCGGAGATACGCGCGCTGATCGCGTTGACGTGCCCATCGATCTGCGCGTCGTCGGTCGATTCATACGAGCTGAGGTAGCTCCAAAGCAGGTAGCCGCCGATGATCAGCACGATCACCAGCGCAACCAGCAGGAAAATGCGCGCCCGGCTCCGCCTCGGCTTTCTTCTCACCGGCGCGGGTGGACCCTGCGCAGGTTTCTGCTCGACAATCGTCTCTGCCATTACGCTTTACCCTTTTGCCTGTAATCCACCCTTCAGTTGACGCTTGGACCGGGCTCGGAGATTCGGAAAGGCGTCACCGCCCCCATATGAAGCTGTTACATACCCCACAATCCCAGCTGTGAGCGTCTGGCGCGCTCCACCATGCTATTTTGCTATGGACAGGGCAACGGCGCCGGCCAGCTGCCACTCTGCTGACGCGTCCTGCATCCAACGAACGGTGCTAATGAGCAGCCTGGCCATTGCAGACGCAATCCACTTTGTTGAGCGGGAAGGTTACGCGCTGGTGTTTTTCTGGGTACTCGCCGAAGAGGCCGCGCTGCCGATTCCGTCGGTGCCATTGCTGATCGCAGTGGGAGCGCTGGTGCGCCTGGGGCGGATGAACGGAGCAGCCGCCATCGCTTGCTGTATCGCCGGAGCATTGATCGCGGACAGCGTCTGGTTTCATTTCGGACGCCTCCGCGGCAAGCGCATCCTGCGGTTCCTCTGCCGCATTTCTCTTGAACCCGATTCCTGCGTTCGCCACACAGAGAAGGCATTTTTCAAATACGGGCTCAAGACTTTGCTGGTGGCCAAGTTCGTCCCGGGTCTGAGCGCTGTGACAGCTCCCCTGGCGGGCGATTCCGGAGTCAGCGCCGTTCGTTTTCTGGCCCTCGATGCCCTGGGAGTCCTGATCTGGAGCGCCGCCTACATGAGCGTTGGATACCTTTTCAGCGGCCAGTTGGAATTGGCCTTCGACTATGTCCAGCGCCTGGGCTCGGGACTCATCCTCCTGCTGGTGGGCTTGCTTGCCGCGTGGATCCTGTGGAAGTTCATCCAGCGCCGCCGTTTCTTCCGGCAGATCAGAATGGCCCGCATCACACCGGAGGAATTGCGCGATCGCGTGGAGGCGGGCGAAGAGGTCTGTATCCTCGATCTTCGCGTCAAACCCGAAAACGATTCAAACTCCTTACCCGGTGTGATCCGCGTATCCGTTGAGGACCTCGCCGCCAACTCCGACCAAATCCCCCGCGACCGCGAGATCATTCTCTTTTGTAGTTGTCCGAACGAGGCCTCCAGCGCCCGGGCCGCTCTGCTCCTCAGGTCCCGGGGCTTCACAAAGGTGCGTCCATTGCGGGGCGGCGCGGACGCATGGGAAGAAATGATGCAGCTCCGGCTAAACAATTCCTGAATCCCGTCGGGTTCGCCTGATTACCGCAGCGCCCCAATGGTGTACTGGAGTTGCGCATAAGCCGCCGCATAGTCGTACTTTGCGGTTACGTTTTCGATTTGCGCCTGGGTCAGGTTCAGTTGCGCCTGGGTAACTTCGACAATAGAAGATAATCCCAGTTTGTATCTGCCCTCCGCGAGATCGAGCGCAAGGTTTGCCTGCTTCATCATGTCCACCGTGACGGGGATGCGCTGATAAGCGGTGGAAACGGCAACCCACGCATTGTTGACGTCATGCTCTACCTGCTGCAGTTCGTCGCGCAGGTGCTGATTGGCAGCGAGCGCCTCCTGATGAGCAGCCTCCCGCCGCGCGGCGTAAAGATGCCCGTTGAAAAGGGGAATCTGCAGGTTCAGCGCAATACCCTCGTATTCAGGCGGAAGGCCCGCTGCATTGATATAAGGCATGGCGCCGCCGACAGCGATGCCCGCAAGAGTGGGGTGAGAAAGATCTCGTTCAGCCGCTTCGAACTTCTCTGCCGCCTGATACTGCAGCCTCAGCGAAGCCAGTTCAGGCCTGCCCTGAACGGCATGATCTATAAGCGGTTGAAGATCCGCCGGAGGCGCTGGAGCGACAGGTGGTTCGCTGAGCTGGTATTGATCGGGGCGATCCACTCCGAGCGCGCGGCCCAGATCCGCCTGCGCCTGTTTGACGCTGTCCTGCGCGCGAATCAGCAGCAGTTGGCCCTCGGAAACATTCACCTGAGCAAAGCTGAGATCCACTTCGGACTTGAGCTGAGCCTTAAACAGCGCGTTCACCTGATCCGCTAGAGTCTGCCGGGCCTTCACGGTTTCCTGAGCGACGGTGACGAAAGCCTGATCCTGAAGGACTTCGTAATAAGCCCGATCGACACCGATCAGAACGTCGTAACGAGTGGCCGTCACATTTTGATTTGCCGCCTGGGCCTGCAGCCTTGAGTTGGCAACCAGGTTGTATGTTCTCCCGAAGTCGGTGACCAGTTGCTGGATCTGCAGACCTGCGCCAAATCGGTTGAACAGCCGTGAGGCCGAAAGCGCGCCCGCGCCAATGCGGCCGAGATCGTAGCCCTGACTTCCGGTGACCTCGCCATTGACAAGCGGATAATATGCCGACCGTGCTTCCACCACCAGTTGTCCAGCCGCCGCTGCGTTATTGCCGGCGGCAAGGATCTGCGGGTGATTCTTCACGGCAATGGCTTCGGCGTCCGCAATGTTGAGCGGCACGCCCGCGGATGGGTTGCCGGGTGAAGTTTGTGCGCTCAGGAGAGCTGCCAACGTTGCAATGAGAACGAGAGTCTTACGCATGCTGCCGATGGTTCTCCCGTCGCCTATAAATCAGCAGATACGCGGCTGGAACGATGAAGATGGTCAGCAGCACCGACGAAGTCAGGCCACCGATAATTGCGCGAGCCATGGGCGCGTATTGTTCCGAGCCGGTCCCCATCTTGAGAGCCATCGGAATCATCCCGATAATCGTCGCCAGCGAGGTCATCAGAATGGGGCGCAGGCGGACGCGGCACGATGTTATGATTGCGTCGCCCACGGCAAGCCCCTGCTCCTCCAGACGGTGCGCGAAGTCGACAATCAGAATACTGTTCGAGGCTGCGATGCCCACCAGCATCAGGACTCCCATGAGGGACATCACGTTGAGTGTCGTGCCAGTCACAAAAAGCGTCACCAGCACGCCGATCAAAGCCATTGGAATCGCCAGCAGAATGAGCAGAGGATCGACGAAGGAACGGAACTGCGCGATCAGAATCAGGTACAGCAGAACGAACGACATGATCAGACCGATGCCGAAACTCCTGAACGACTCCTGCATGCCCAGAACCATTCCGCGCAGCGACACCCGGACGTTCGGCGGATGCGGCACTTGCGGAAGCATTTTCTCAATCTGCGAGGCCACCCGGCGGAGATCTTCTTCCTTTGGAGTCACATATACATCCGTGGCGCGTTGAATCTTGAAGTGATCGATCGCGGTTGGGGACAGAACCTTGTCGAGGTGCACCACGGTGTCCAGCGTGGTGGGTTGCCTGAGGCCGGGGGCCTTCAATGGAATGTTGGTCAGATCAAGTGGGTTGTGAATCGCCGCGGGACCATGTTCGTAGTACTGAACGGTGAGAAAGTAGTTGTTGCTGCTCTTCCGGTCCACCCAGTAGTTCGGTGCAATCATCACGTTGGAATTCAGGGCAGTGATGACGTTATCGACGATCTCTCGCTGGCTCAGGCCGAGTTCGGCGGCGTGAACACGATCTACGTTCAACTGGATGCCTGGATAGTCGAGGTCCTGCGGTATATAGACCTGGCCGACCCCCGGAAGAGCCGAAATCCGCCGCGCATATTCCTCGGCGAGACTGTAATTGTCATGGAGGCCGGGGCTGACCACCTGCACGTCAATGGGAGCGGGCATGCCACTGTTGAGGACCGCATCCACCATGGAACCGCTCTGCATGAAAATGCGGAGTTCCGGGAACTCTCGCGCGATCGCCTGCTGGACGCGATCCATGTATTCAAAACTGCTGACACGGTGGTCATCGGAGAGCTGCGTCTGAATTGTCGCCATATATGAGCCGGAGTTCGTGGTGTACAGAGAAGAGAAGTCGTTCACCACGCCGATATTGGACACGGTGATGTGGAAGTCCTCCGGGGCGACCACATGCTTGATCAGATCCTCGACTTTTGCGACGTATTGGTTGGTGACTTCGATGCGCGTTCCGGTGGGTGCTTTCAGGTTGATAGTGAACTGGCCGGCGTCGGTGCGCGGGAAGAACGCCTGGCCCAGCAGTGGGAAGATCGCCAGGCTGAGCACGAAGATTCCCATTAGCCCGCCGGTGGTGAGAACCGGCCATACGAGCGCTCGCCGCACCCATTTCTCGTAGACGTCCAGCACCTTGTTGAATCCCCGATTGAACCCGGCGTTGAAGCGGGTCCACCAGGAGCCACGCTCGCTCTCGTACGCCGCGCCTTCCGCCGGCCCGTCTCCATGCCCATGCGGAATGGCCTTCAGGTAGCGCGCGCAGAACAACGGAATTACCGTCACGGCAACGATAAACGAAAGGCTGAGCGAGATGCAGAACGACAGCGCCAGCGCGGAGAACAGAAACTTGCTGACGCCATAAAGAAGGGTCACCGGGAAGAAGTCCACCACCGCGACCAGGGTGGCCGCGAGCACGGCGATGGTGACCTCCGATGCGCCCACTTCGGCGGCCACTATGGGCGCGTCACCCATTTCGAGGTGACGGTAAATGTTCTCCAGCGAGATCACCGAGTTGTCGATGATGCGGGAAAATGCCAGCGCCAGACCGCCCAGAATCATGGTGTTGATGGTTGCGCTGGTGAAGCCAAGGACCAGGAAAGTCGCCAGGGCGGAGAGCGGAATGGACAACAGCACCGCCGAGGTGGCGCGAACATTCCCCAGAAACAGCAGGATCATGATGCTGGTCAGGGCTAACCCCATCAGGGTCTCGTCAAACACCGTTCTTATGGCTTCCTTCACAAAAACCGATTGATCGAACAAGAGCTCCGCCGTCATCTGCGCGGGGATGTCGTAGAGGTGGCCAATCAAGCTCTTGACCCCGTTCACCACCTCAATGGTGTTGGTGTCGCCGCCCTGCTTCATGATCGGGATGTACGCCGATTTCTGGCCCGCAATCCGGACGATGTTGTACTGGGTGGCGTTGGAGTCTTCGGCGTGACCTACATCGCTGACGCGGGTCCACGTGTCGCCGACGGTCTTCAGCGGGACGTCGTCGAGCTCCTTCATATCGTCGACGAGGCTGTTGGAGTACACGTAGTAATCGAATGGGCCCATTTTTACGTCGCCAGCCGGCAGGATGAGGTTGGCGCTGTTGACAGCGTTCACGACATCCATGGGGCTGAGGTCGCGCGACGCCAGCTTGTACGGGTCGACGCGCACCATGATCTGCCGGTACTTGCCGCCAAACGGCCAGGGAATCTCCGCTCCCTTGACAACGGAGATCTGGTTGCGTATGGCGAACTGCGCGTAATCGTGCAACTGGGTCTCGGTGAGCCCTTTTCCTTTCACCGCCACCAGACAGACTGGCAGACTGGATGCGTCCGACTTGAGTACTACCGGCGGCAGCGTTCCTGGAGGCAGGCGCTTGAGGTCGGCCAGCGCAAGGTTGGAGAGCTCGGTAACATCGGCGTCCGCGCTGGTTCCCGGTTGAAACGTAACGCGAATGATGCTGACGCCCAGCAGCGAGTGCGATTCACTGTGGTCCACGCCGCTGGCCAGCGTGAAAAAGCGCTCCAGTGGGGACGTGATGTTGGTCTCGATGTCCTGAGGCGGCATTCCCGAATAGAACGTCGCCACCACGACCTGGGGGATGTTGATGGTGGGAAACAGATCGACGGGCATGCCCAGCGTCGCAGTCACGCCCAGCACCACGGTGATCAAACAGACCACGATGATAAGATACGGATTCTTAATCGCAAACTTTGCCATGAGTTAGCTGTTTCAGGGCTGTTGTTGCTGACCGCCCTCGTGCCAGGCCAGCGCCTCCACCGCGCGCGTCTTCACCGTCTCGCCCGGCGTCAGCCCGCTGCGATCGCTGATGATCACGCGCTCGCCGGAACGCAACCCGCTGGTCACCTCCGCGACGTTGGCGGTCTCCGCGCCAAGCTTGACTGGCCGGCTCTCCACGCGATCGTTCTGATCCACCACCAAAACAGTGGTGTCATTCCCATTGCGGTCCACCGCCTGCAGCGGGACCGTCAGAACATTGCCGTTTTGATTCAGGGTGAGAACCGCCTCCGCGTAGACTCCGGGCACCAGCGAATAGTTCGCATTGGGCACGTCCACTTCGGTGTGCATGGTGCGCGTTTCTCCGGTAACGTCCACCGAGAACCGCGTCACCTTACCCTGGTAGCTGCGGCCCATGGCCGGCACTCTCACCTCCACCGGGTCCCCGATGTGCACGTAGCGCACATAGGATTCGGGCACCGGAATCACCAGCCGGTATAGGTTTTCCTGGGAGAGGCGAACCAGTGGCGTGGCCTGTGTCGAGGTAGTGCCGGCCTGCATCAACGCGCCGAGGTTGGCGTAGCGCTGGGTCACCACGCCGTCGAAGGGAGCGGTGATTTTCGAATAATCGAAAAGTGCCTGATCGTGAATGAGTTTGGCCTTCGCTTCTTCAAGCTGGCTCTGTGCTCCGGCCTGCGCACCTCGCGCCGATTCCAGTTGCGATTCGAGCGCCAGCTCCTTACCCTGCCAGTCGTCCACTTCCTGTTGGGCCACCAGCCCCGGCTGGCCTTTTGCTACCCCATTGATGCGCTCGTACTGCAGATTCGCTACGTCGTACTGCGCTTTCACTCGGGCGACCTCGTGCTCCGATTGAGTCAGGACATCGTTCGCGGCGCGGATGGCCGCTTCGTCCTGCTTTAGTTGCGCTTCCAGTTCCGGGATCTCCAGCACGGCCATCAACTGCCCGGCCTTCACATGCGAGCCATAATCCACCAGAAGCGTCTTCACGTAGCCAGCCTCTTTGGCGTA
>JBEKFB010000122.1:0-28154 GCA_050013535.1 Bryobacteraceae bacterium
TGGATGCCTACCGACGTTCCGCCGGTCCGGCTTTCGAATTCGGATCGGCTGCGGAGCCTGGTTCGCGCGGGCAAGCTGTATCTCACGGTGCAGGACGCCATCGCTCTGGCAATTGAGAACAATCTTGATCTTGAAGTGGATCGCTACGGACCCCTCAGCGCCGAGTGGGGAGTGGAGCGCGCGGAAGCGGGCGGCGTGTTGCGCGGCGTGACCAGTGGCAATTCGCAGGTGGGCCAAACGGCCAGCGGTCAGGGCGTTTCCGGTAGTCAGCGAAGCGCGGGACTCAGTGGAGGCGGCGGAGGAAGCGGGGGCAACGCGGGCGGCGCGGTTGTCTCGCAAATCGGGCCGGTGACCCAGAACCTCGACCCCATCCTGCAAAACACTACTCTGTTCTCGCACCAGACCACGCCTCAGGCGAACGCCATTCAGGCGCAGACCTCGGCACTGGTGGATGCCAGTCGCATCTATAACACGACCTTGCAGGCGGGCTTTCTGACGGGTGGGTTCGCGACGCTCTCAGCGGACGAATCGTATCTGAACGAGAATTCGCCCAGCGACGTGCTGAATCCATCGGTAGCGCCCAGAGTCCTGCTTTATTTCCAGCATTCGCTGATGCGCGGATTTGGTGTGGGAGTCAACAGCCGTTTCATCCACGTGGCGGAGAATGTCGCGCGAGCCTCGCAGTTCACGTTCCGTTCGGAGCTGCTCAACCTTGTGGCGAGCGTGCTCAATCTCTATTGGGATCTGGTGAGCGACAACGAAGACGTGAAGGCCAAGCAGCGCGCCTTCGACGTATCGCAGAAATTCCTGAACGACACGAAACAGCAGATCCAGCTAGGCGTAATCGCACGGGCGGACGCGTACCGCGCCGAATCGGAAATGGCCACCCGCCGGAGTGAGCTGGTTGTAGCGCAGGCCGCTGAGCGGCAGCAGGAAAACCTGCTGAAGAACGCCATCAGCCGCAATGGTCTGGAAGATCCTCTGCTGGATGCCGCGGAGATCGTGCCGGTGGATTCCATTCAGATTCCCGCGACTGACGATCTGGCCCCGCTCCGCGTGCTCGTTTCGCGAGCGCTGGCGAAGCGGCCCGATTTTGCAGTCACGAAGATTAATGAAGAAAGCGCGGAGATTTCGGCCCTCGGCACCGCGAATGGGCTGCTGCCCAACGTGCAGGTGGCGGCGCAGGTGTGGAACAGTGGTCTGGCGGGCGCGGCGAATCCGGGTTCTACCGGGGGACCGCCCAATCCCCGATTTGTAGGCGGGCTGGGCAACGCTTTCGGACAGGTGTTCGGCGGCGATTACCGGAGTGAGGAGGGCGCTGCTTATATTTCGCTCGGCGTGGGCAATCACGTCGCGCAGGGCGATTACGGGATCGATCAGTTGACCATGCGCCAGAACGAGCTCGCCGCGTATCGCGACCAGAATCAATTGGTGGTGGATATTTCGAATCAGATGGTGGGGTTGAGGCAGGCGCGCGCGCGCTATTCGGCGGCGAAGGACACGAGCGTGCTGCAACAGGACCTGTTGGAGAAAGAGCAGCAGAGGTTTTCACTCGGTGGTTCGACGCTGAACGACCTGATCACGGCGCAGCGGGCGCTGGCCGACGCGCAGACGGCGGAAGTTGCCGCACTGGGAGCTTACAGCCGCGCTCGGGTGGCGCTGGACCAGGTGCTGGGCGACACGCTGGACGTGAATCACGTCTCGGTGGACGAGGCGCTGAACGGCCGCGCAGGGAAGTGAGGCAATCCCGATTACTGCGCGAAATGAGCGGTCACCGCGGTTCGCAATAACGCCGGCGGCAGCAATCCCTGCGACAGAATGAAATCGTGAAAATCGCGCGCGCTGAATTTCGCGCCCAGCTTTTTCTCGGTGTCTTCACGGAGCTCCAGCAGCCTGGTGAAGCCGTAGAAATACGTGGTCGCCTGACCGGGAGCGCGCAATGTGTAGCGGTCCACTTCTTCGGTGGCCAGCGAGTCGGATAGAACAACATCGTCCATCAACACATGTTTGGCTTCGTCGCGGGTGATTCTCCCGGCTTGCAATTCGGGATCGAGAAACGCGCGGGCGGCGCGAAGCAGGCGACCCTGCAGCGAGATGAGCTGTCCGTCGGCGGGCATGTACGGAAATATCATCCATTCGGAGTAGAGCCCCCAGCCTTCCACGTTGGTGCTGTTGAAGGCGAATACGGCACGCGCGATGGAGACGCCGCCCTCAATCATTCGGCTGAACTGCAGTTCATGGCCGGGGCGCGCTTCGTGTGAGGCCAGCGTCCAGGATGCTGCGGCGAATGTGAAATCGTCGATGCGCTCGCCTTTCGCCGCCGGATTCATCAGCGGAAGAACGAACTCGCCGGTCTCCCCGGTGTTGCCTATCATTCGCGGCGGGCTCATGTGCGGCGCGGGCTGCTGGGCGGATTCCGCGGCCGAAGCGAGGCGCATGCGCGGAGGCCGGTCCGGGAGCGTGAGCAGGTTCTCTCGACGCACGATGTCCTCAATTTGCCCGATTCGCTGGCGGTAGTGGTCCATAATCGCGTCGCCGGAGAGCTGATCTTTCTTGAGGGAGCGAATGACCTCGCGGTAGCCGGCCGAGGGCAAGCCGCGGTCTTTTGCGATGAGCGCTGCAATCACGGTCATCTGTGCCTGGATTTCATCGAAAGCGCCATGCGCGCGGGCAGCAAGCTGATCGGGTGGCATGTCCACGCCCATATCCTCGAGCCGGAACGCGTATTCTTCGGGCGGAAGGCGAAAATCGGTTCGAGCGTGCGGCAGAACTTCGGCCCGGAGGAAGTCGTTATACGCGGCGGTCTGCTTCTTCAGTGCGGCGTACGCGTCCTCGTACCCGGTCAGTTTATATTTCGCGAATAACTGGCCAATACCTTCGACAAAGTACGTGGAGTTATCCAAATCCTTTTCCACCTGGAGCCGGGTAGGCCCGATAAGACCCGCGGTATTCAGTCGCTGGCGCGTTCGCTGTTCGGCCAGCACGGCGATTGGCGTGTAGCCGGACTCGAGGCCCGCATAGCGGCGCAACCGCACCAGCGCCGCGGACCGCCGATCTGGGGCGATGCGGTCATCCAAAAGCGCGTGAAGGCCTCCGAAGACAAGCTGGCTGACGTTGATATACGGGAAATGGTACTTGATGGCGATCTGCAACTCGCGTACTGTGTCACGCGTGTCGTGGAGGATGATCTCAAGATCCTGACGCACCAGCGGGTCAGTTTCGGCGGCCAACCGTTTTTCGAGCTCACTCTCGACGGCGCCGTAGGCTTCGATCTGCCGCTCCTGATAGCGCGGGCCCAGATCGACAATCTTGTCGTCGTATCCATCCAGCCCGGTTGCGGCGGCTCCTTCCGGGCCGAACTGCGCACCTGCTTTAAGGACGATTAACGAATTCTGATTGCTGCGGACAATCCACTCAGGCGTGGCGGCGGCGGCAGCGATGACGAGCGCCAGGGGTGCGAGGGAACCGAATCGGACCATGCCTTACAGGGTCGCATATGGTGAGTGCCCGTTGAAAAGGCCCGAACGGTGTAGACTTGAGTCAGGAGTCCTCGCGATGCAAGACAGAATCCAGTAAGCGTTCAAGCCGTCCTCACGACGGCTTTGAATTCTGGGTCGTCCGCAAGCCTGGTGATGCCGTTGTACGGCTGCGCCAGTGCTTCCTTGAAATCGTCGTCTTTTTTCGCCACCTCCCGGTTCGGGGGCGAGATGTTCAGCGATGCCTTCAGATCCGCGAGCGCCATAGCCTTCCTTGCCAGGTTCCCCGAATGAGCGAACTGTAGTGCATAGTAGCAGGCGCGGTTGTAGAGGGCGTCCGCCGTATGAATGTCGATCTCACCACGTTCCTTCTTGCGATTGATAAACCCGGTGAGGATATCGATGGCGGTATCCAGGTCGCCCACCTTCTTGTAAAGCACTCCGAGCTGGATGTGCAGACGCCGGTGAAGAGCCCAACGCGGGTCGTTGCGAAACTTCTGCAGCGCGTCGATGTAGCGTTGCGCGGCGTCGCGGGGTATCTTCTTGTCCTGCAGGTCCTCATACGCTGCGTTTAGGATGTCGCCAAGCTTTGCGGAGTCCCGCATTTCGGCGCCTATCCAATTAATCCTCGCCCACAGCGTGCCCAATCCATGGGCGGTGCCTTTATCGGCCAGATAGAACGCGGGACTCAGGAACATTCGCGTCAGCACGTATCCTGAAACGAAACCCAATCCGAGGTAGAAGATGATGATGCCCGCCGCGGCCTGAGCGTTATGTCCGAGCCCGCAACCGACGTAATAGCCGGCGCGCTGCACGTAATCGGGAACCTTGCGCAACTGCACCAGGCCCAGGCCGACCAGAATCTTAGTGAGCCAGTCGGAAATCTCGTTAAGATTCGTGTTGATGCCAAGTGCGGCCGGCACCTCTCCAAGAGAGGACGCATTCGCTCCGGGTTTTTTGGCGTCGTCGGGCGTGGGAGGAACTCGGGGAATGCCGAAAATAAACCCGCCCAGGCATCCGATGGCCAAACAACCGAGGCCCCAAAGCAGCCCAACAGCGGCGTAATTCCAGACTGCCAGGACGGTGACGAACATTCCGGCGGCGAGCACAACTGCAATCACAATGCAGGTGATCAATAAATCGTCGCCAAGCTTCTTGCCTTCCGCCTCGGTAAGGCCGCTTTCCGCTGTTTTCTGCGATTTCTTCGCTTCCTCCGAAGAATCCGGCGATTTTGTATCTGCCATGGTGGATATAGTATCACCGCGGCGGTCCCGGCGGGTTTCGAATTATAATGAGCGCATGATGCAGCGGCGTCTCACCGGTGCGCGAGTTGCTGTTTTCCTCATGGTGCTCGCGGCATCCGCTCCCGCCTCAACGCGCCTGCTGGTGACGGTCACCGACCCTCGCACCGGCGAATCCGTCACAAACCTCAAGGCTGGGGATTTCACGGTGCTGGACGATAAAGAACCGCGCGCCGTTGAGACAGCAGAGCTGACCACCGAACCCGTGGACATCATGCTGCTGCTGGATACGAGCCTGGTGGGCGAGGCGGTGCAGCCGCTCGCCGCGAACCTGATTCGTCAGCTCGATTCCAAGGAGCAGATGGCTGTGGTGTCGTTCGCGTCGTCTGCCGATCTGGTGCAGGATTTCACTTCCAGCCGTGAGCTGCTGAACGACGCAGTCCGGCAGGTGAAGTATGGGAACACGCCTCAGGTGCTGGACGCTCTCTATGCCAGCATCGACGGCGGCTTCGGCAGCACTCCCTTCCGGCGAGTGGTAGTGCTGTTGACCACCGGACTGGAGGGCGGAAGCCGCGTCAGCGACAAGGAAGTGATTGGGCTCGCCAGAAAAAACGCGGTGTCGATCTTTCCGGTTTATCTGGCAGGTTCCGGCCGGTGGTTATTCGATGAGCTCGCCCGGCAGACCGGAGGCGCCGGGTTTCGCGTGGGAGACTTGCGGCATATGAAGGTACCGGAGCCGGGCCCACAGATTTTCGCGGCGCTGCGCCAGCACTATCTGCTCACCATCAGCGGCAACAACGACCCCGGACCGAAGCTGAAGATTCGCGTGAACGGCCAGGACAAGCTCTTCGCGTCGGGTCTGCCCGTGGAATAGCCGGTTAACCGCCGGTGCCGGTGGCCGCGCGTCCGTTCTGCACCTTGGGCGTCGCCAGATAGCCGACAATCTGATTCTTGTTCACGCTGTTCACGACGATTTCATAAGGTTGCTTCGCCTTGGACGTGTAAAACTGCAGGGGTTCGTTAATCGTGCGATCCTTCTTCGGCACGGTCTGATCATCGGCAGTGATCTCAATGGTGAAGCGGTGGCTCTTGGCGTCGGCGCTCTTCAGTTCAATGAAGATGTCGCCTACCTTCTGCCGCTGTTTCTTTCCCTTGGTCACCGTGAATTGGAAATAGTTGCGCTCGCCGAGGCTCTTCAGCGCGTCCAGTTCTTTCCCGTTGGTTGCAATGAGTGTGCCCTGACCGGTGAGCTCGCCATTAACACGCTGCAGATCGGCGACGGTCTTCTCGAGTTCGGATTTTGTGGAGGCCACATCGGTTTTTACGCCGGCGACGTCGGTCCCCACGGCGTCAATTTTTGTGTCGGCCTCCTGCTGGACTGCGCTTACCTTAGATTCGAGGGCCTTGGCCTGTTCAGCCTGAGCGGCACGCAGGCGATTCTCGGTCTCCTGCACCTGGCGCGCGACATCCGCTCTCGCCTCGCCGCTGGCCATGCTCAACTGGCGGCGCTGCGCTTCAAGCTGGTCGCGCAACTCGTCGATGGTGTGGCGGCTGGTTTGTGTGCTCAGCGTGTGCGCTTCGCGGACCTTGGTGATCTCATCCAGCAGCGAATCGCGCATCTTCGCCATGTCGCTATGGACATTGCTCAATTGGACGAAGAGATACACGTTGGCGGCCACCAGCGCGATCACGATCCCAAACAGGATCGGAATCTTAGCTCCCGAACCGCTGGGAGGGGGCGGCGGCGCAGGTGGCGGAAAACCCTGTGGAGTAATGCCAATGCTCATCTTGCCTCCGGATTGAGGTATGCGTCTATATTCTAACCTGATTGTCACGGGGCTGGTTGCGGCCTCGGCCACCGCTTATGATGAGGTGGTGTCCAGCCTGCGCACGCGCATTATCAGGCCTGAGTTGATGGATGACGCGCCCGAAGCCGACGTGGTTCCATGTCTTCGCGACCTGGTACGCATCAACCGTAGGTTGGGTGGGCATGGGGTTCTGTTGAGAATGCTCGACAGCGTGGTGCGGCCAGCCGACGAATTCACTTTGCTGGATGTGGGCGCAGCCACCGGCGATACGGCAGCGGCGATTGCCGGCAGCTTCCCGGGTGCCAGCGTGATTTCGCTGGATCGCGATCTTTTTCACATATCCAGAGGCCGGGGAACCCGTGTTTGTGCCGACGGTTTCCGGCTCCCGTTCCGCTCGCGTGCGGTGGATTTCGTTTTCTGTTCGCTTTTTTTACATCATTTCGAGGATGAACGGGTTGTAGAGTTCTTCCGTGAGGCTGCGCGAGTGGCCGGGCGGGCGGTCCTCGTCAGTGATCTCGAACGCCGCCTTGCGCCTTTTATGTTTCTACCCGCCACGCGCTGGCTCTTCCGTTGGTGTGATCTGACCATACACGACGGCCGGATCTCAGTTGCGGCCGGTTTTCGAAGCGGCGAGTTGCTGCGCCTGGCGAACCGGGCCGGACTTGGCGAAGCGCGAGAAAGGATTCACCGGCCGGCATTCCGGGTTTCGCTGGTCGCACCGGTTAATGGGGCGATGGCATCGCAATGAGGCTCTTTCTTGGCTTGGACGGGGGGCAATCCGGGACCACGGCGCTAGTGGCGGACGAAAGCGGCAGGGTTTTGGGTGCAGGCCAGGCCGGACCATGCAATCACGTGGAAGGCCCTTATGGCCGCACGAAATTCACTGCTGCGATCAACGAATCGGTGACCGCCGCATGCGAACAAGCGGGCGTGGAGCCGAGATTCGCCGCGGCATGTCTGGGATTCAGCGGCGGCCCTGCGGACAAGCACGCTCTGGCGCGTGAGCTGATCCACGCCGAACAGTTCCTTATTACCGACGACGCCTCCATTGCATTGACTGGCGCCACTGGCGGCGCGCCCGGCATCGTGACCGTCGCCGGGACCGGCTCAATCTGTTACGGTCGCAACGCAGCGGGCAAGCAGGCGCGAGCGGGCGGGTGGGGCCACGTCTTCGGAGATGAAGGTGGGGCATTCGATCTCGCTCGCCAAGCTCTCCGTGCCGCGCTGCGATTTGAAGAGGGCTGGGGACCGCCGACAGCGCTGCATCGGATGCTTCTTGCTAAGACGAGCGCGGGCACCGCGAACGATCTTCTGCACAGTCTGTATTCGACGGATTACTCGAAGCCGGGGATAGCCGCGCTGGCTCGTCTGGTGGATGAGGCCGCGGTGAACGGGGACGCCGTCGCCGGGGAGCTGCTCAGCGCCGCGGCGAATCAGCTTGCCACGCTCACGGCAGCCGTGCGCAGCCAGTTGTTTTCGGCGGGCGATAAGGTTCGTGTGGCGTGGATGGGTGGCGTGTTTCGAAGCAATTCGCTCCGCGAACGCTTCCGCATTCTCGTTGAGCTGGAAGATGGCGTCGCCGCGGGTCCTTCCGCTCACGGCCCCGCCGTTGGTGCGCTCATCGATGCGTTCCGTCTGGCCGGGCTGAACATTGAACCCTTCGATATTCCTGTAATGGAAAAGCAGGTATTCGTGCGCTAGCCTGATGGGAGGAGAATTCATTTATGCCTCAGGCAGCGATATCTCTATCACCATCGAAGTCGAGATGGTGAAGATGCCGCCTCACTGAGAGCCGGATCAGCGGGCTAAACGCCCTTAGTTCACTGCTGCGAGGACGCCGTACGTGCGTTCCACGTACTTATCGAGAATAGCGATGAATTCCGCGACAATGTGGTCGCCCCGCAACGTGGTCATTAGGCGGCCATCAACATAAACCGGCGCCACCGGTTCTTCGAACGTGCCCGGCAGCGAAATGCCGATATTGGAATGCTTCGATTCGCCCGGGCCATTCACCACGCAACCCATCACTGCCACCTTCATCTCTTCCACGCCGTTGTATTGCGCCTTCCACACCGGCATCTGCTCGCGCAGATAGGTCTGGATTTGGTCGGCCATGTCCTGGAAGAACGTGCTGGTGGTGCGGCCGCAGCCGGGGCAGGCGGTCACCTGCGGCGTGAAACTGCGCATTTCCAGCGACTGCAAAATCTGCTGGCAAACCGTCACCTCTTCCGTGCGATCGCCATTGGGCAGCGGAGTGAGCGATGCGCGAATGGTGTCGCCGATGCCTTCCTGCAGGAGAATGGAAAGCGCGGCCGTCGTCGCCACAATCCCCTTCGCGCCCAACCCCGCCTCAGTCAGACCAAGATGCAGCGCGTAATCGCACGCTTCACCGAGGCGGCGATAAACGGCGATGAGATCCTGAACGCCGCTCAGCTTTGCGCTGATAATGATGCGCTCGCGCGGCAGCCCGTATTCCTCCGCAGCCCGTGCCGAATCGAGCGCGCTGGTCACGATGGCATCCATCATGACGTCCTTTGCATCGCGCGGCTCGGCCAGCTTACCGTTTTCATCCATCATGCGGGCGAGCAAGGCGGGATCGAGCGAGCCCCAGTTCACGCCGATGCGCACGGGCTTATCGTACTCGATAGCCGCTTCCACCATGGTGCGGAAATTATCGTCGTGCTTCTTGCCTATGTTGACGTTGCCGGGATTAATCCGATACTTCGCCAGCGCGCGGGCGCATTCGGGATACTTGCGCAGCAGCAGATGGCCGTTGTAATGAAAATCGCCGATGATGGGCACGCGCACGCCGAATTTGTCGAGGGTATCGACGATCTTTGGCACCGCCGCCGCGGCAGCGTCGGTGTTCACGGTGACGCGAACCAGTTCGGACCCGGCTCGCGCCAGCGCCATCACCTGATTAACGGTGGATGGAACATCGGCCGTGTCGGTGTTGGTCATCGACTGGACGACGATGGGATGATCCCCGCCCACCACTACGCCACCGATATTCACCGCCACCGAGCGGCGCCGCGTCAATCCAGGCATATGCGCGTTTTCCTCCGGAATCCTCTATTGTACCGTTACACTAATAACTCGGCGATAAGCAATACCCGCCAGCGGCGGAGTTCGAGTGGCAGCATGACATCTAAACCCAGTGCGTGGATGACGCTTCTTGCCTTCGCGATCATCTACCTCGTGTGGGGATCCACTTTTTTGGCCATTCGCGTGGGTGTGCACGAGGTTCCGCCGTTCCTTCTTGCGGCGATGCGCTTTCTCGTCGCGGGACTCGTCCTCTACCTGTGGATGATCGCGCGCGGCGAGCGCGGGCCAACCGCGCGTCAGTGGCGGTCTGCCTTCGTACTCGCGGTGCTGATCTTTGTCGTCGACTATGGGCTCGTATTCTGGGCGGAACAATGGGTGCCGTCGGGTATTACGGCGGTGATGATGGCTACCATCGCGGTGTTCATGGCGCTGTCGGAAATTATTTTCTTGCGAACGCAGCGGCTCTCGTTGCGCCTGGTGGTGGCGCTGCTTGTTGGAATTGGCGGCGTGGCGGTGCTGATGAGCCGATCGTTTCATCTCGGCGGTGCGCCGATCAACCGGGCGGGCGCCATCGCGTTGATTGTCGGGGCAATCGGGTGGTCGGTGGCATCGGCTCTGACGCGCAAATTGCCGCTACCGCCATCCAAAGTGATGAGTTCCGGGGCGCAGATGTTCGCTGGAGGAGTGCTGCTGACTTTCACTGCCGCAGCGCTCGGAGAGTTTCGCGATTTTCACCCGTTGAGCGTGTCACGGGGCGCGTGGTTCGCGCTGCTCTACCTGATTGTCGCGGGTTCAATCGTCGCTTTTACCGCGTACGTCTGGCTGATTCATCATGAATCGCCCACAAGGGTCGGCACCTATGCCTACGTGAACCCGGTGGTGGCGGTGTTGATCGGATACTTCTTTGGCGGGGAAGCGCTGGGGCTGCGGACCATTCTTGGAACCGTGTTTGTGCTCGCCAGCGTGGTGCTGATCACGACGGCGCGAGCGAAAGCGCCGGCGGCAGCCGATTCGAAATAGCTTCTACCGCTTCGAGAAATCGCCGCTGCCTTCGACGACATTCAGCTTGCGCTGAATTTCCAGCACGGAACTGGTGGACTCCTTCGCGATCGAATAGACCGGCCGGTTGCCGCTCTGCTGCGCCAGCATGAAAATGTACTCGGACAGGATTCCCAGGATCGTGGAGAGGAAGAAGAACATCACGGCCATCGGCAACGCCAGCGAAATCCAGCCTTCCACCACGTGCCTCTTCAGCAAGGCCACACAGAGGACGTATACGGCGAACAGCAGGCTGAGCGTGCTCGCGAGGAGAGACATAACCGTTAGGAGGCGCAAGGGGCGAATCGAGCTGGCCAGCAGAATCGTGATACCGGACAGGAGCGCGTTGGACAGGCTGCGATCCCCAAAGCCAGTGCCGCGCTTAACCGGAGTATAGTCCACGGTGGCGATCCGATACGACGTGAAAAAGGGAAGAACCTTCAGCAGCTGATGGCGGTCGTTGTTCTGTGTGATGTAGCTCACCACGCGCCGGCTATAAAGCCGAAGATCCGAGATGCCGCGCGGAACACGCAATCCCGTCGCGCCTTCGAAACTTCGATAGAACATAGGACGGAGGCCGCCTTTAATGCGGTCTGTACGCACGCCGCAAACAACCTCGTTCCCGTCCTGTGCCTTTTCCCAGAGGGCGGGGATGAGGTGAAGAGGGTCGGTTTCAGCATTCAAAGTGATCACGAAGTCGCCAATGCTGTTATCGAGGCCGGCCACCATTGCCACCTCGAGTCCGCTCCGCCGATTGAGGCAGTAAAGCTGGAGATTCTCGACGCTCTTCTGGAGCTCGTCGCGAGAGGCGTCATCGACGAGAACGACCTCGTAGTGACGGAATAAAGCGCGCACGACACGATCCGTTTCGATGACTATAGCTTCCACGTTCGCCGCGGCATCGCGCAACGGAATCACGATCGAGACAAAAGCGTCAAGGGATGTTTCGGGTGCGGTCACAGGCCATCTGCCTTCAGGCGGTCGAGCGCATCGTAGATGTTGTCGATCTTTCCGCCCATGATCGAATATACAGTGTTGGGCGATTCGCACCGCTCCATCAGAATCGGGCGGCCATCGTCAATTTCATTGCGGACCATCAGCGTCTTGAGCTCAAAGAGCGAATCCACAATACGCGCTCCGCCCATTGCCGGCACATAGCGCTGTGCGTCTTTGAGCATGTGAAGACTTTTCGACGCCCCGGTGTACGCCGCCATCGTCGCGTACGGATCGGGCGACTCCGGCCCCTCATCCACCCACGAACAATGCGGCGTGTAACGAACATGCGAGAGCGTGTGCAGGGAACGTGGGGGGAAGGGCATTGTGGAGAAAAACGGCCCGCACATCACCGTAATGCCAAGTCCGCGCAATTCCTCGGGTGGCTCGATGAGCACCATCTCCGTAATCTCCTGCTTTAGCGGCGTGGATAAATCCGGCATCAGTCCCGGCACGTGGCGGAGACCGGCATACGAGCAATTGAACAGGTATTTTGTTTCGAGTTCGCTTCCATCGGAGAGGCACACGCGAGAAGAGCTTCCGGCCATTTCTACCCGTTCCACTCGCGTCCGCAGGCGAATTTCGACGCCAGCGCCATCCAGCATCCGCTGCAGCGTGTCGCGAAGTATCGTTGCGTTGAAGGCGTACTCGACCACTTCATACGCGGCTTCAATCAGCCGCGGGTCGAACAGCTTCATGTCATCGGCGCACGCGGGCTTCCATGGTGCGCCAATGATATTGCAGAACCGCTCGAACTGCCGTGCCGAAATTTTGCTTTGGTGCCTGCCGATGGCGTAAAGCTGCGTGAAGTTGCTGACCACGCACTCGGGAAAGTCCTGCACGAACGATTGAAAATTGATGCGGCTTCGGTAGGCGGTTTGCAAACTGCGCGGATAGTGATAGCCGTTGTGGATCCTCGCCTGGTTGACGGACGACGCATGGCCGAACAGTTCGGGTTCCTGCTCGATTACGGTCACGGCTTTCATCCGTTGCGCGACGTAGCGGGCAATGGAACAGCCGAAAAAACCTCCGCCAATAATGACTGCATCCAGCCGGGTCATTTCTTTTCTCTGGGATTGTATCGGCCCAGAACCGCGAACATCAGCAGCTTGATAATGCCGAGTTTTGCCTTGAACCCGCCGATCTTGCTGGGCGTCGGCCCGGTCACCGGATAAACGCGGCGAACCGGAAGCTCCTTCACGCGGAAGCCGAGCCGCGGAATTCGGACCGAAAGATAGTAATGCAGATTGTACGTGTCGAATATGTCGCGGAACGGCTGCACTCGCGGATCGAGAACCGCGCGCCGGCTAAGGGCGCGGAAACCATTGGTGGTGTCGGTGTAGCGGAATCGTGCAGCGAGGCTGATGAGAGGGGCATGAAGGAGCGTTACTCCGATCCGGCGATCCCACGGTGTGTTGGCCTCTTCGCCGCCAACCACGTAACGGGAACCCTGCACGTAATCAAAACCCTGGTCCAGAGCTTCCAGAAACGATGGGATGGCCTCCACGCCATCCTTCCCGTTACCATCGATGAACACGAACCCCTCGTAACCCTCCTTCACCGCGTAATCCAACAGCATGCGCAGTTGCGCGCTTAGCTTTCCCGGGCCGGTTTTCAGCAGCAGCGTGCGCACGGGGAAGCTGCGGAGTGTGAGCGGATCGCCGCTGGTGTCGCTGCTGCCGCCGTCGCCCACGATAATGTCCGCTTGCCCAGCCAGGAATTCCATCCTGCGCAACTGGCTCAACAGCCGCTCGCCCTCGTTAATTACCGGAATCAGCACGGCGTAGCGCGTGCGGCGCGGCTCGAATTGATGGACCTCATACGCGGGGACCTCAGCTTTCATCGCCGTATGTCGCCCGAACATACCGCACGGCTTCCCGCAGGGCGGGCAAGGCCGGTTCCTCAGCGCGCATTTCGAGCGCGGCCCAGTGGTCGTAATGGACGGAGCGAAGCGCCGCCGCTGCCTCCACATGTGCGGCCACGGGAGCCGAGAAATCCCCCAGGTATGGCTCGCTCGCGTGGAAGTGCCGCAGGATTCCGGCATTTTCGATAATCGCCGAACCAGCATTTTCGCTGGCCAGACGCAGGCATGCGGTGTCCAGATGCAATCGGAAACCCTCGGATCCAACCGCGTTTACCAGCTTCGCCGCGGCCGCGCTATCCGTGACGAAGTTGCATTGGTACTCGGCGGGATTTGCCTCGAACGCAAGACACACTCCGCGCTCGCTGCAATATGCGCCCGCCCCCGCGAAGAACCGGGCCGCAATCTCGAATGCGCACGGTTCGGATATGGAACCGCGGTCGCGATTGCGAGGAGCGCCGAACACCATGCACTCAGCTCCAAGATCGGCCGCGAGATCCGCACAACGGCGAAGATGTTCATTCAGCGCCTGCCGCGCCGGGTCCCCTGCGAAAAGCCGCAGCTCCGGCTTCTGAAACAGAATCGACTGCAACGACGAGATGCGCAGGCCGTGCGATTCGACCGCCCGCCGAAATGCCTGAACACTCGCGCGATCGATTCCCTCCCATTGCGGCCAGACACGGGTTGGCGCGACCTCGATGCCCTCGACACCGCTGGCGGCCAGGAATGCGAAAACAGACTCATCCAGTTCCGCGGGCCAGGCGATGTTGGAGACGGCAATCTTCATGTAGCCTTCACGAATTCGGCGAGATCGGCCATCACTTCTTCGGCTTGCATGAGGTACGGCGCCTCCGCGTCAAACAGACTGCCATACATCGTGCGTACGTCGTAGTGAGCCTCCGGCGCCGGGTTTGCTCCCACTACCTTCCCCGGAAAAAAACGCGCGATGATCTCGCGCGTGACGATTGGCTCGGTGACGAAGTTGATGAGCCGGATGTCTGTTTTCCTCAGTCGCACAAGATCCGTCCACAGCCGCGACACATTGTAGTACTGAAACGAGCTCGTGGGATTGATCATGTCCAGGCAGTTGTCACGGAGCAGATCGTAAATCACGTTCTTCTTCAGACCGGGCCCGAAGACCCCGGAAATCCGCACGATGGTCGTATTGTCGAAGAGTTCGCGCATGGCATCTTCGAAGTGCAGGCGATTCGCTCCGTAGGTGTGGTTCGGCAACGAGTGACAATCGAAGCTTTCGTCCACGCCGGAATTGACCGGATAGACATCCACGGTGGAGAGCACGAGCACTTCGCGAGCGCGCACTTCCGTAAGGCTGGCCAGCAGACTATCGATACGTGCGCGATCCTCCGCGGGATTCTGATTTGCCCACCACTTGACCGCACTCACGCCCGCCAATACAAGCAGATCGAACTCCCGCCCGCGAATTTCGCCAATGGTTTTCGAGTTGTAGCATTCGTCGAATTCGAACTGCGCCGTCAGATTGCTCCCGATGAAACCGGTGTGTCCAACCAGCGCGACGCGCATACGTTCACATGTTACACTCCGAACGAAAATGGTGGTCTCGTGGATCTTGCTGGGTTGGCTGGCGTGTGCCTTTACCGCCCTCGTCCTCGGACTGCTCCTGTTTCGCTTATTGCGCGTATCGCTCGACCGCCTTGAGTCGCTTTGCCTGGGCTTTGTGGCTGGTTCGGCGGTTCTGAGCTGCCTGGTGTTCGCGATTGCGGCGCTTGGGATCGCCCGAAAGAGCGTTTTTCTGACGTTATGTGTCGCAGCGCTCGCGGGTGCGGTATTCTTCCGGCGTTGGCTGATTCCCCCGGCTATGTCCCCTCCATCGCGAATTCCCATCGAGTGGAAGATACTCTTCGCCGCAACCGTGGCCGCTTACGGCATTCTGTATTTCCGTCAGGCGGCATCCCCGGAGATGAGCTCGGACGGCATGCGCTACCACCTCGGGCTGGTCAATTTGTTCAACCACGCGCACGGATTCGTTCGCTACGTGGACATGTACACGGGTCTTCCCGAGGGCATCGAGATGCTCTTCCTCTTCGCGTTCTCCATCGGGAAGCACTCCGCGGCGTCGCTGGTTCACTTTTCGTTCCTGCTGGACCTGGCGTTTCTGATGGTTTTGTACGGACGACGCTTCGGATTCCCTTCGGCGGGCGTTGCCGGAGCTTTGCTGGTGTTCGCGAGCCCACTTGTCGGCGCCGACGGCACCTGCGCGTTTAACGACGTGGGGTTGGCCGCGGTCACCTTTGCCGCGGTCTATCTGCTGGCCCTGTGGCGGAATGAAAAAAGCACGGGGCTGCTGGTCGCCTGCTGCATTGTTACGGGCTTCACCATGGCCATCAAATACACGGCCGTCTTCTTCGCTTCTTTCGTATTGGCCGTCATCGTAATTGGTCTTCGCAGCCAGAGCTGGCGCAGGCGCGCTCTGCTGGTGGCGGCCGCGGGAGTGGTCATGAGCGTTTGCATCGTGCCATACCTGGTACGCAACGCTCTCTGGTTCGATAACCCCGTTGCCTTTTTCGGCAACTCCGTTTTTCGCAACCCCTACTTCCATGTTTCTTTTGAGCGGGAATACACCAAAATTCTGGCTGATCTGCTGGGACTTCAATGGCGGGACATGCCCATGGAGCTCACCACCGGCGGCCCGCACGTCGATGGCTTTGTGGGGGCCGTTTTTCTGCTGGCTCCTCTGGCTCTCGCCAGTGTTTTCTGGCCGCAGGGCCGCTTTCTTGTTCTCGCGGCTCTGGCCACCGTGGTAACGTTCCCCGGAGCCCGGGACCCGCGCTATCTGCTGCCCGCTCTGCCGATGCTGTCCATCGCCATGACGTTCGTAGTCTGCCGCCTGCGGTGGCCCATTCTCAGCCGCACACATCAGCAGGCGGTTTCCGCCATTTTGCTGGCCGCGCTGGTGATCGCCCATCTGGTGACCTCCTGGCCGCCGACAATGCAGCGCCGTTATCGGTACCCCGGATGGCGCGTCGCGCGCGTCCCGTGGAGGGTGGTTCTGCGGATCGTGCCGGAGTATGTCTGGCTCTCGGAGAAGTCCGAAGATTACGTCATCACTCGAAGAATGGACGCGGCGATTCCACCGGACCAGCCCGTCTTCTCCTTGAGCTGCGCTGGCGCGAAATCGTACACGACGCGCGACATTATCCTTGTCTTCCAGTCGGCCCGCGGAGAACTTCTGGGCGACCCTTTGTACAGTACTTTCAACTCGCCGGTGAGCGGGCGGCGGCTGTGGAGGTACCGGTTTTCGCCGGTGGACGCTCGCGAGGTGCGTCTGGTCCAGGAGGGCCGCAGCGCCACCAACCAGCAATGGAGCATCAACGAGTTCCATCTGCAATCGAACGGCGCGGAAATCCCCATCGGCCCGAGCGCACATCCCTACGCCTGGCCGAATCCGTGGGACGTGGGGCTGGCCTTCGATGGCAACGGTATCACTCGCTGGCGCACCTGGGAGCCGTTGCGGCCGGGGATGCATTTGGGCGTTCGCTTCGATGCTCCGATTCGCCTGGACGGCCTCACCGTGGTCGATTTTCCCGACGAATACGAAAGCAGAGTGACTCTGAAGGTTCTCAGCGCCGCGGGCCAGTGGCTGAAGGAAGCGCCGCCTGAGCTGGAAATCATCCCGGCCATGGACCTCCGCAGGGAGGCAATGCAGGTGCTCAAACGCGCCGGCGTTCACTATGTCCTGTTCAGCGTTGACGACTGGAACAGCGCGGCGTTCCTCGGGGCGGCTGCCGATTGGGGGCTGACGCCGGTCGCCGAGACGCCCAGGGATAAAGTGTTTCGAATCGAGTAGCACGCCTGACTTGCTAGAATCGGCTCTTAACATCCGATGCCCTCTCCGCAAGCCGTCCGGCCAGTGGCATTGTCGCCATCCGTCGCAAGAGCTAAGCGCTTCACGATTCTGCGAGCCGTGTTGGCGTGCGTGCTCGCCGTCATGGCTGTCTTTGGCCTCGACGCGCTGCTGTTTCGAACGAAAATCTATCCGCAACTCATCGAGCCGGACTCCACTACAGGCCAGTTCGAGCTGACGCTAAGACGGGAACTGAAGGCTCAACGTCAATACGGCGACAATCTGGTGGTCACGCTGGGGGATTCGCGGTTCGGTTATTCGCCACGGCTGGCGGATGAGCTCACGCCGGAGACCGGCTATGTTTTCCGCCACGCGGGCATGCCAGGTACTGACGTTCGCGCGTGGTACTACATGCTGCGCGATCTCGATCCCGGCACTCGCCGTTATCGCGCCATTGTCTTCGCCGTGAATGATTATATGGATG
This sequence comes from Bryobacteraceae bacterium, assembly GCA_050013535.1. GTDB lineage: Bacteria > Acidobacteriota > Terriglobia > Bryobacterales > Bryobacteraceae > CAWACP01. Next base: position 17,770 of record JBEKFB010000122.1, read on the forward strand.
AGGACTGGGGTATACCGGAGAACGATCCGCGTCTCGTGCACTACGTCGTTAATCGTCTCCGGCTCAGCGACATCCCGGATTTTTATCAGGCCTTTCAGGATCCGCCACTCCGGTGGGAGGCCTTTCGCGACAGCATTCTGAAGGGTCTCGTCTATCAGAATGACATCCAGGCGTTCCTGTCTAACCCGGCCCAGCGAATCCGCAATGTCCGGCTTTTCAACCAGAATTGGTCCGCATGGACGTGGGATTACATCGAAAGCTCGAAGACCATGACCGGGGTAAGCGTCGACTGGACGGCGTGGAAGGCCACATTTCCGCCGGATGCGGATCCGATCCAGCGCGCCACCGTAGCGAACTTCCTGATGTATCCACCGGGCGCGCCGCAGACCGGTCACTTTGCCGCATTCCGCCGCAAATGGTTCGGGAAAATCATTGACCGTTACCGGAACTCTCCGACGAAGATCGTCTTTCTGCGGCTGGCGCGCGGCCCTATTCTCCGGCCGGCAAACCTTGTCCGGAAGAAGAGCAGTTCGATCCGCGAACTGGCGCAACGTCCTAATGTGCTTTTGGTGCCCGAGCACGCCTTCGATTCGCTGGAGCACCCCGAGTTCTTCAAAGACGCCCTGCATTTGAATCGTGAGGGAGCGGAACGTTTTTCGGCGATGCTGGCACAGCAGGTTTCGATGCTGCTGGGACCGCCGGCGGCGCGGCAGGCAGGAAAATAACGATGCTGTTTAACACCATTCAGTTTTTCGTTTTCCTCGCGGTCGTCCTGCTGCTCTTCTATTCCAGCCCGCGCAGATTCCGCAAGTACATTGGAATCTGGATTGAGAAAACACCGCCCGGCCAGCGCAGGAGGCTCATCCTCATCCTCAGCCTCGCAGCGAACCTTGGCTTTCTCGGTATCTTCAAGTACTACAATTTTGCCGCCAGCAATCTCGCTCTGCTGCTGGGCAAGCCGGCGAACTCATTCTGGTTCGATATTGTTCTCCCCCTCGGCATCAGCTTTCACACCTTCCAAAGCATGTCCTACGTCATCGACGTGTATCGCGGCGAGCAGGCCGCGATCCGCAACCCCACCGATTACGCTCTCTTTATTTGTTTTTTCCCGCAACTGGTGGCTGGACCCATCGTGCGCGCTCACGACTTCTTTCGCGACCTGCTCGGCTGGCGGCCACCGTCAGCCAATGATGTGTCACGGGGGCTCAAATCTATTTCGATTTTTCCGGCTACACGGACATGGCCATAGGCATGGCACTGCTGCTGGGCTTCCATTTTCCCGTCAATTTCCGCCGCCCGTATCTGGCTGCCAGTATCACTGATTTCTGGCATCGCTGGCACATCTCGCTGTCCACCTGGCTTCGCGATTATCTCTACATCCCGCTGGGCGGAAACCGTCACGGGCATTGGAAGACTTATCGCAATCTCATGCTTACCATGCTGCTGGGCGGCCTGTGGCACGGCGCAAGCTGGAACTTCCTGATCTGGGGCGGTTACCATGGCGCGCTGCTGGCGGTTCACCGGGCAGTGCGCGGCGACCGGCGCAATCGCGACCAACGAACCTGGCTCTACCCGCTGACGTGGCTGTTCACTCTCGGCCTGGTGATGACCGGCTGGGTGTTCTTCCGCGCCACGGACCTGCATCAAAGCCTCGCCATCATTGGCCAGATGTACGGGAATCCCATCGGCCGGTCACTCTTTCCGAAGTGGCAGGTGGGGCTTATCGTCGTGTCCCTCCTGCTGGCTATCGCCGAGGAAAAGCTGAAGTGGTTCGATTGGCTGATGGAAGCGCCGGTGTGGGCTTATGCTTCCGCGATGGCGCTGCTGCTGTTCTGCCTGGAGATCTTTGGGGTCATCGACGCGCGGATTCCGTTCATTTATTTTCAGTTTTGAGCTGCAGCGTACCCGGCGTACTCAACTTGCGTTGATCATGCTGGCGACGGTGGAGAAGATCTTGCTCACGGACGGCATGATGGTGGGGGGAAGAAAGCCGGCGACAACCACAACCAGCGAGGCGGCCAGCAGTGAGTATTCGATCATGTCCTGTCCGCCGCAGTCTTTCCAGAGCCGGCGGATCGATCTGACACGAACTCGGCGATCAAGCACTGCGCGATCATGCACTGAGCCCACCTCCTGTGACCATCATTGGCCTGCGCGGGCCTTTTCACAATCATCAAGACCCCGTAGCCTTCCGGTGAAAAGCCCTTAGTTTTCAATCTGCAATGACGGGTGAAATCGTTGCAGCCAGCGAAGCCCTGTGAGAGCATTGGAGTTCTGACGCAGGGCTCTGCGCTCGCTGGTACCAGAGTGCTTATAGTCCCAACCTACAACGAACGCCAAAACATAGAGGCCCTGGTGGGCCGAGTCCGGGAATCCGCCGGCAAAGAACCAATTCTTTTCATCGACGATAACTCGCCGGATGGAACCTCCGAAGAAATCCGGCGCATACAAGGGCTGGACGGCTGCATTCATTTGATGGCTCGGCCGGGCAAGGGCGGCTATGGTTCGGCTTGCCGCGAGGCCATCGGGAAAGTCCTCGAGGACAGGCTCGCGGACTACGTCATTCAATTCGATGCCGACTTGTCTCATCCCGCGGAGGCTCTCCCGCGAATGATCGAGCTGCTGCGCACTCACCCGGTGGTGATCGGTTCGCGGTACGTTCGTGGGGGAGGCAGCCGTAACTGGGATCTTCGCAGGCGTTGCCTCAGCTACGGCGGTAATGTCTACGCGCGTTTGCTGACGGGCGTACCCGTTCACGATATGACCGCCGGGTTTGTCGGTTATCGGGCCGATGTCCTGCGGCGGATCGATCTGGATGCGATACGCTCGGAGGGATACGCCTTTCTGATGGAAATGAAATTCACTTTACATCGCCTTCGAATTCCGCTGTTCGAGTTTCCGATCGTATTCACCGAGCGCGCATCCGGCAGATCGAAGTTCAGCCGCCGGATCATGCTGGAAGGGATAAGATTCCCTCTGAAGACACTGGCGCGGAGGATTGGACGTGAGTAATCGCAAGGCGCTCATCACAGGCATCACCGGGCAGGACGGTTCTTATCTCGCCGAATTATTGTTGTCGAAGGGGTATGAGGTGCACGGCATCGTGCGCCGTGTGGCGCTGGAAGATCCCGTGCATCGCCTGCGCCGGATCGGTGGTTTTCGCGACCGCACCATCCTGCATGCTGGTTCACTGGAAAGCTTCCCCAGCTTGTATCGCATCGTGCAGCAAGTGCAGCCGGACGAATGCTATCACCTGGCCGCGCAGAGCTTTGTCAGTTACTCCTTCGACGATGAGTTCTCTACGCTGAACACCAACATCAACGGGACCCATTTCATTCTCACCGCGCTGAAGGAATCGGCGCCGCAATGCCGGGTTTATTTCGCCGGATCGAGTGAGATGTTCGGGAATGCGGAGGAAGTACCGCAAGCGGAGAAGACCGCATTTCATCCACGCTCCGCCTACGGCATCAGCAAGGTCGCCGGTTTTCACCTGACCCGTAATTACCGCGAAGCGTACGGGCTGCATGCTTCCAGTGGAATCCTGTTTAATCACGAATCGCCCCGACGCGGATACGAGTTCGTTACGCGGAAAATCACGTCGGGTGCGGCCGCTATTGCCGCGGGTGTGGCCAGCCATGTCGCGCTCGGAAATTTGGAGGCCCGCCGGGACTGGGGCTACGCGCCCGAATACGTGGAGGCGATGTGGCGGATGCTGCAGCAGGACGAGCCCGGCGACTATGTGGTGGCCACCGGCGTGTCGCATTCGGTTCGGGAGTTTTGCGAGGTCGCGTTCTCTCTGCTCGGACTTGACTACCGGGAGCACGTCCAAACCGACCGGCAACTATACCGTCCCGCGGAGGTGGACCGTTTGGTTGGCAACCCCGCCAAGGCCGAAAACGTGCTCGGCTGGCGGTCGCGCACCAGTTTCAAGGAGTTGGTTCGGATGATGGTGGAAGAGGATTGCCGCGCGCGCGGCATCGAGATTGGGAACGTGGCTGGGCGCTCGGCGGGCGTGTAGAAACCTTCGGCGTGCGCTAACGGAACAGATCGCGGAGACGGTTGAACAGTCCCTTCTTTTGTGGTTGCTGCTGTTGCACCGGAGCGGGGCTGCCCGAACCTGTTCCATTGCTGGCCTGCTGCTGGCGCGCCGCAACGCGTCGTGGAGCGGAGTTGTTGTTATCGGGCGTACCGGTGTCCCAGCCGGCTACCTGAGCCCCTGATCCGCCGCCGTGCAACTGGCATGTCTCCACCGGTTGCGTCCCATCGACGAAGTATTCCGTAATCACCCGTGGGCAGGATGACGTGGCCAGTTGTCCGGATTGCGGATCGATCTGCACGCCAACCACTCCGGCGGGCGCTGAGAACTGGCTAACGTCGCGATACTCGGGTTGCTGGGCTGCACGCTTCATGAACTCCGTCCAGATGGGTAGAGCTGAGTGCGCGCCTTCCAGATCCAACTCGCGGCCGTCGTCAAAGCCGACCCACGCTATGCACAGGAGCTTCGATGTGAAGCCCGCGAACCAGCCGTCGCGCGAGGTTCCTGTTTTGCCCGCAGCCGGCAGGTTGAAACCGCGAGCGCGCACGCCTACGCCCGTTCCGCTGTTCAGCACTTCCTGGAGGAGGCTCACCATCATAAAGGCCACGCGAGGGTCGAGGACCGCGCGTTTCTCCACCTGGGAGTGGTATATCTCGGCGCCGTCCTGATCGCGCACGCTGCTGAGAAAGCCGGGCTTAACGTACACACCGCCGTTCGCGAAGATAGTGTATGCACCTGCGATCTCCAGCGGAGTGACTTCATATGCGCCCAGCGCGACCGCGGGCGTGGCGTGGATATCCATGTTCATGCCGGCGCGCCGCGCCAGATTCACCACGTTGCCGTAACCCACCTCTTCGGCAAGCTGCACCGTAGCCACGTTGAGTGAGTGAGCGAGAGCGGTCCGCAACGTTACCGTGCCCATGAATTCCTTCTTGAAGTTGCTCGGCTCATACGGCTTGTTGTCGAACCAGAAGGTGGTGGGCGTGTCGTTGAGCAGTGAGACCGGCGTAATCAGCGGCTGTCCGCCATTGATCGCTGTATCCAGAGCCGTGGCGTACACGAACGGCTTGAAGGACGACCCAGGCTGTCGCTTGGCCACCAGATGATCGAGTTGGCTGGCGCCGTAGTTGCGCCCGCCCACGAAAGCCCGGATCTCGCCGGTATGCGGGTCCAGTGCAATCAGCGCGCCCTGTGGCTCCGGATAACTCGGGTCGCGCTTGCGGCGGCCCGCGACAAGCTTGTCCACCTCGGCCATACCCAGGCGGACAGCCTCGGCGGCATCACGCTGCAGCTGCAAATCGAGCGTGGTGTAGACACGATAGGGCTTGGTCTGGAAATCGCGGCCTTCAAACTGATCCTGTAGTGTGTCGTTCACTATGTCGACGAAGTACGGCGCGTCGGTGCTCTCCATGCCGCTGTGCGTCAGCACGAGCGGCGCGGCCTGCGCATCCTGATACTGCTGCTCGGTGATGAAACCGTTCTCGCGCATCATGGTGAGAACGAGATTGCGGCGCGCCACGGCGCGATCCGGCCAGCGGTACGGATTGATATAGCTGGGATGCTGGATCAGGCCCGCCAGCAGCGCGGCTTCCGGCAAGGTCAGCTTATCCACGCCTTTGCCGAAGTACGCCTGCGCGGCCTCTCCCACGCCCCGAATATCGAAGCTGCCGCGATGGCCCAGATCCACCTGGTTCATGTAGTATTCGAAGATCTGTTCCTTGGTCAGCCGCTGCTCGAGCTGCACGCTGATCAGGATCTCGGCGAGTTTGCGCGTGATGGTCTTGCGGTTATCCAGCCAGAACATGCGCGCCACCTGTTGCGTCAGCGTGGATGCGCCCTCGGAACGGCGGCCTTCCCGGAAATCGACCCAGGCGGATTTCACGATGCGAATAGGGTCGAAGCCGGAGTGTTGGAAAAAACGCTTGTCCTCGGCCGAGATGATGGCGTTCCGAAGCACGTCGGGAACGTCGGCGTACTTCACCAGACGCCGCTTTTCGCGATTCTTATCGAACAGATTTGAGATCAGCTCAGGTTCCAGCAGATACTCGGTTCGATCGGTGTTGTCGCGAAGGCTGACGATCTGCGAGATCCGGCTGCCGTCGAATTTGATCACCCCGCCCTCGGGCTCGAAATAGGAATCGGGTCCAGGGTAGATGTCGATTTCACCGGGTTTGACGGTGTAGTAGCCGAGGCGGTCCTTTTCGGATTCCGAATAGCCGCTGCGCCGCAGCTCCGCCGCAATCTCGGTTACACTGGTCTGTTCACCCACCCCAATTGACTGAGGCGTCGCGAACAGCATGGATGTGTTGGCAAAGGGTCCGGCCGTCAGCTTCTGGTCAATAAGCCGCGCATACTTGACCCAGAACCAGGAAAAGACGAGAACAGAGGCAGCGACGAGGACCAGGATGGTTGCGAGGAAGGCCTTTCCCCAGGGACTCAGGACGAATCGAACCAGGAGTGCGCGCCTGGGTACTTGTACTTTTACCGGCACTCTGGTCTCATTCTCGCACGGACGGGTTTACTGCTCCCGCGTGGAGTGTTCCAGTTCCTTCCAGATGTCGTCACTGTGAGGCTGCCAATCCGATGCGCCGGAGCCGCTGACGCGCTCCTCGGGTACCTTCAAAGTGCCGTGACCGTAGATGCAGATGTACTCCATGCGGGGCCGGTCGCGCAAAAACAGGTGGGACAAAGAGCCCTTCTCGAGAGGCATGCGCATCCGCCGCCCACAGGTGCGGCAACGGTACCACTGATCGCGAACGATCAGCGCAAGGACCGCAAAGCCCAGCAGTGGGACAAGAATGACGACGATGATGTATCCCACAATGGGCTCCGCTCGTATCGAGTCGAATGTGAGCAGCAGGAGAAGAACAGCGTACCAGAGCCCATACAGAAAGACGCCTGCGACCGCCAGCTTGGCGCCCAGATACGCCCAGTACTTCATGACTTGTTGGATTCAAACGGAGGCCACGGAGTTCCCGGAATGTTTCGGATCCCGCAAGGCCTGTGGAAATCCGCCTCACGCCCGCAATAAGTTACGAGCCAGGAAAATCACGTTGGCGGGCCGTTCGGCCAGCCGGCGCATGAAATAGGGGTACCAGGCATCCCCATAAGGGACATAGAGGCGTACGCGGAACCCTTGGGCTGCAAGCTGGCGTTGCAGGTCACGCCGGATGCCGTAGAGCATCTGAAACTCGAACCGGACCGGATCGACGTTGTGGTCGCGCACCCAGCGCACGGTCTCGTTTATGATCGATTCGTCGTGACTGGCGATGGCCGGGTTCGTTCCGCCTTCGAGCAATTGCCGGGCCAGCCGCAGAAAACTGGCGTCGACATCGCGCTTCTTCGGCCACGCAATGGTAGCCGGTTCGCGATAGGCGCCTTTCACCAAACGGACCGGAATCCCGGCGGCGTTAAGGGCATCGACGTCTTTCTCGCTGCGAAACAGGTACGACTGGATCACCGCGCGAACGCTCCCGAATCGCTGGTGCGCGCGGGAGACGATGCGCAGTGTCCGGTCAACATACTCGCTCGCCTCCATGTCGATCTCCACCAGGCTGCCGATCGCGCGGGCACGCTCGACGAGAGCGCAGACGTTCTCCCGGCAAACCTCCTCGCCGAGATCGAGCCCGAGCTGGGTCGGCTTCGCGGAGATGGTGGCGCGAAGTCCGGTGGCGGCAATGCGGTCGAGAATCTGTAGATAGGAATCGCGGGTGGCGCGCGATTCGTCCACCGAGGTGACGTTCTCGCCCAGATGATCGAGGGTGGCGAGGATGTTCTCGGCTTCGAGTTTCCGGCAAACGGCCAGCTCCTCATCGAGAGTGCGGCCGGCAATAAAGCGGCGGGTGAGCGGTTGTGCGAAGGATGATGTTTCCATCCATTGTCGCAACCACCGCTGCCGCGAGAGGAACAGCAGCGCTGTGCGCATCATGTTGTCATTCAGGAAAGTCGCGGTGACGACTACACCAACATTGTACGGTGGACACGCGGCGACAGCCGCGTTTTGGCGATGCCCGGCGAAAACGTGGCTGACGCCACATGTCCACAATCAGGCGAAGAGCAGATAGCAGCAGTAACCAATACCGGCGCCCAGCAGCATTCCGGCGATCACGTCGCTGACGAAGTGCATGCCCAGCACTACACGCGAAACCGCAATGCTGAATGCGAAGAAGAGCAATGCCGCGGAAAGCGCGGGATAGAACAGCGCCAGCGCCACGGTGATGCCGAACGCGGTCATAGTGTGGCCGGAAGGGAACGAGAATTCGTCGGGCGGGAGCGTGGTGGCCCAGCAGTGAGGCGCCAGTTCGCACGGCCGCTTGCGGCCAATCATGCGCTTTAATACCAGAAACAAACCGATACTCAGAAGCGCCGCCGATCCGCCGGAGGCTAGTGCATAGAGACGCTCGCTGCCGCCGAACAGCAGGATAATCACGCCGACGACGTACCAAACCCAGCCGTCACCGGCCCGCGTGGATCCCATCATCCACCAGCGAATCCAGCGAGGCGCGAACCAGCTATTGGCTCTCCTCATCACTCGAATGTCGCCGGCTGCGATTTTGCCGAACATCACCAACTCCTGCCTCTATTCAAACTCGCATCGTGTTACAGCTCGTTGAAAGGCGAGTAACGAACAAAACAAATTCGACCCGATTTGTTAGCCCTACGGCCGGGTAGAGTGCTCCCCTTGTTACCATGGACGCTTCCAGGGACAGTTCCGTGTCGCAGAACGTACACTTTGTCTACTTTGATGCAGGCGGGGGGCACCGCGCCGCAGCTACCGCGTTGAACGCCATGGTGGTGCAGCAACAGCGGCCCTGGAACGTCCGGATGGTGAACCTGCAGGAGATCCTCGATTCGCTGGATATCTTCCGTAAAATCACGGGCTTGCGGCTTGAGGATGTATACAACCTGGTGCTGAAAAAGGGCTGGACGCTGGGCTCGGCCGAATTGTTGACCGTGATGCATGGGATCATCCGGCTCTACCATAGTTCGCAGGTAAGGCTTCTGCGTGAGTATTGGGGCACGGAAACACCGGACATGGTGGTGTCCCTGGTGCCGAACTTCAACCGGGCGATGTACGAGGCGCTGCAAGCCGTGAATCCGGGGATTCCATACGTTACCGTGATCACCGATTTCGCCGATTATCCCCCACATTTCTGGATGGAACGGCAACAGCAATTCCTCGTCTGCGGGACGGAGCGCGCCGTGGCGCAGGCGAAACAGATGGGATACGGGAACGACCAGGTCTTTCTGGCATCGGGCATGGTGCTGAGGCCCGGTTTCTACGAGGATGGGGACCTCAATGTCGCGGCGCAACGCGAACGGTTGGGACTGCAGGCTGATTTGCCAACCGGCCTGGTCTTATTCGGTGGCGAAGGATCGGGAGCGATGATCGATATTGCTCGGGAACTGGATCGCTCCGACCGGCCGCTGCAGCTCATCTTCATTTGTGGGCGCAACGCGAAACTGCGCCAACACCTGGAAGCAATGCCATTACGTTATCCGCATTTGGTGGAGGGCTTCACCAGCGAAATCCCGTACTACATGCGGCTGGCGGATTTCTTCATTGGCAAGCCGGGACCTGGCAGCATCAGCGAGGCGCTGGCGATGAAGCTTCCTGTCGTCGTGACGAAGAATGCCTGGACTCTGCCGCAGGAGCGCTACAACACAGAGTGGGTGCGCGAGAGGGAAGTGGGGGTGGTGCTGCGGTCGTTCAGCGATATCGCGCGCGGCGTCGGAGAACTGCTGGAGCCGGCGAGTTTTGCTCGCTACCGGGCTAATGCCGCGGCAATTCACAATCGCGCGATTTTTGAAATTCCCGAAATCCTCGAGCGTATTCTTCACTCCGCCACCCAGTAAGCCCGACGCGAGCGCACACGGTATTTCTCACCGCTTCTAACGCTCACCGCAATTGCGTGCAGACCCGGGGCGGCGTCGCTCGGCGGCGTGAAACTCAGGATGTACTGGCTGTGAAGGTCGGCGCCGGTTTCGGTGATCAGGCGGTCCAGCCCACTCTGTTTGAGGAATGAAAAATGCGCTCCCCCGCTTTCAAGAGCAAGACGCTGAGACGCTTTCTTTTTCGCGTTGAGTACGTGGCTGCATACACGACGATTCCCACCTGCTGGACCAGTTCTACGGCTCGGTCAAGTTTGATCTTGCTGCCGCGGTCGCGGCTCTCGGAGATGATCAGCAACACCCGGCGCGAATTGGCCTTGCTGCCGGCGAACATTTTCGCCGCCATTTCGACGGCGTCGAGCATGCGCCCGCTCGGCGCAGCCGAACCTGAATCCAGACGCTCGAAGGCGTCGGCAATGGCGTTGGGATCGGAGGTGAAATCCTGGACTGTGCGCAG
>JBEKFB010000123.1:0-11390 GCA_050013535.1 Bryobacteraceae bacterium
AACCGATTGATCAGCACGTCCACCACCCCCAGGTTCTGCCAGCCCGAAGGATCGGAAAACGTAAATGTAAACGTCTGACTGGAACCGGCGCCGCCGGGCGATGCCGATACGGCCGTCGGGCCCGATCGAATCGGGAAGCCCACTCCGTTGGAGACGATGCTGTCCGGGTTTACGACCGTGACCGCAGCTATACCTGCAGTAGCGATTAAAGTATCCGGAACAGAAGCGGTCAACTGCGTGGTACTCGAATATGTGGTCGACAACGCAGTGGTGTTCCACATCACGGTCGCGCCAGAGGCGAAGTTGGCGCCGTTCACCGTCAGCGTGAAATCTGTCCCGCCCGGCGCGGCCGACGCCGGACTAAGATTGGCGATGCTCATCACGGTGATTGTCGTTAGGTCCATCGCGCTGGCCATGGCGGAGCCGCCGCCCGACACGGACACCGAATTCGACAGCGGAGACCCCGCGCTGGCCGCGACACTCACGATAATCGTAATGGCCGGGTAGCCGGCGCCGGGACCCAGAATGTCGCTTCTGGAACAGGTGTCCGCCACGCAGCTCCAACTCGTGCCGTTCATGGAGACCAGCGTCATTGCAGCGGGCAGGGTATCCGTGACGAAAACTGTCCCGTCAGTGGGCCCCGCTCCTCCCGCGTTGGAAATGGTCACCGTGTAGACGGCATTCGACTCGCCCTGCGCGAAGTTCCCGGTGTGCGTACTGATGATATTGAGAAGCGCCGCGCCGGCCTGCGTTATGGTGAAGGTCTGTCCCGCAATCGTTAGTGTGCCGATCCGCGAACTTATGCTGGTGTTGGCGGCTACCGAGTAACCTACTGTCCCGTTGCCGGCGCCACTATTCCCGGAGAGAATCGCCAGCCATGCGGCATCGCTGGCCACCGTCCACGCATAGCCTGTGGAACAAGTCAGGCTTACCTGGCTGCTCTCGGATGCCGCGCTGGGTGTCGCTTCAGTCGGGTTGAGTTGACAGACCGGGGGCGGAATAGTCAGTTGCGCTGCTGTCGCCAGCTTTGTTCCCGGTGCATCTTGTGGTGTGGTGATTCCGACCGCTGTCGGCGCCGAGCCCCCCGCGACGCCAAAGATCGCGTCCGAGGTTCCCTGGTTCACGTAAGTCGAATACAGAAGATTCATCGCCAGCGAATCGAACACGGTCACGAACCCGTTGTAGCCCCCCGCGTCCCAGGGAGTTGTGGTTGTCGTCACCGGGAAATCGGAGGAGAGCGTGTACCCTCCCAGAAGGATGCTCCCGTTGGCCAGAATTGCCACCGATGAGGCCAGATCGAAGTCCGATCCACCAAGATACGTGCTGAATTGCAGAGTACCGGCCGGGGTGAAACTGCTCAGGAACGCATCGCTGTCCCAACCTGCAAACTCCGGCTGCCATGCGTTCAGCACCGGGAAGTCGGTCGAGCTGGTCACTCCAGCCACATAGGCGTTGCCAGCGGAATCCAACGCCACCGAGGTCGCGAACTCCTGCCAGCCGCTTCGTCCGCCGGAACCGCCAAAATACGTGCTGAAGAGGAAGGACGCCCCATTTTGGGCGAGCCGAACGACAAAAGATTCCTGTGCTCCGGTGAGTTGAGACTGCAGCGGCGATACCAGCGGGAAATTCGTGGAAGTTGTCGAACCCACCACCCACGCCGATCCTCCGCTGTCAACGGCGATCCCCCACGCGGCGTCGTTCGCGCTGCCGCCGATATAGGTACAGTAGACGATTACCCCGCTCGGATTCAGCTCTGCAACGAAGGCATTGTCGTAACCCAGCAAGGTAGGCTGCGCGGCGCTTGTCACGGGGAGGTCACAGGAGTAGGTCTCTCCGGCCACAAACACCGTCCCGTCGGAGTGGACCGCCATCGCGTGAATCAAATCGTCGAGGCTGCCACCTACGGCCACCGCGTAGAGAATGGTCTGCGCCGTTGGGTCGAGCTTGACGATGAAGCCGTCGGAATCGCCAGCATATCCGGAAAGAGGCACGCCGTCGAAGGAGGTAGATGTGGTGGTTCCGGCCACGTAGATATTCCCGGCAGCATCCAGGCCCACGGCGGAAGCGCGATCATCTCCCGCCCCGCCCAGATACGTGGACAAGAGAATATTGCCGGAAGGGTCCAGCTTGACGATAAACGCGTCGACTCCGCCGCCGTAAGCAAACGCGGCATTGAGAGTTGGAAAATTCGCCGCATCCGTGAACCCCACTACCCACGCATTTCCCTGCGCATCGACGCTAACCGCGGTGGCCTGTTGCAGGCCTGTCCCGCCCCACGCCTCTGCACTCCCCTGCCCATGGGCGTTGGCGACACCCAGGCATAGAGCAAGCAGACCCCACCCTCCGGAGCGCCGTCCCACATGAGGTAGTGGCGTGACATCGCAGTTCTTATCCCCGATTTCTCACGAACAGCGGCAAGGGTCGAGGATGCTGCTCCACAATCACTCCGATTACGGTCCTTGTCGAGTTGCTTCGCCGTCGGCCAGGGTTCAGGACAGGTTAGGCCTTTTATCGCTCTGACGGCCTGGTTTTCGGGAAGCTTATATGCGCCAGAGTGGAGTGCCGCTTTTCTCCGCGCAGAAGAGTTGGTTCATACCAGTCGCCAGCTCGTCAACGATGCGCTTGCCTCGCGTCACTCCCATGCGATTCAATTCGACTGCCACTTGGTCGGCCAGACGCAACAAAGGAAAGGCGGATCGGGCCTCCCATGCAAAATCCAGGATCTCCGCCGCATAACGGCTGGGACGGAACTCGCTGTTTGCAAATTGTCGTGCATTTGCGCCGATCCGGGCTCGTACCTCAGGCTCCGTCACCAGACGCCTCAACTGAGTCACCAGCTCGCCGTGGCGTGCCAGCGACACTCTCGCGACGCACGCATCCGGTAATTCGCTAAAAAAGCCGGTATCGTTCACGATCACCGGTTTGCCGCAGAGCATCTCCTCAATAACCGAAGCCGACGCTCCCTCAAACGATGGGAAGCGCAGGTTAACGCAGATGTCGGCGTTTGCGAGATAAGATCTCAGCACATCGTCGGGGACATGCCCCAGAAAGTGCACTCGGTCTTCAAGTGCGTTTGCCCTGGCAACGCCTCTGAGTCGCTCCTCATAGACCGCCGGACACGAGCCGACTACGGCATAGGAAACCCGTCTGGCCGAGTCGCCGATCTGGCCCAGTGCGTTGATGACATCCTCTATTCTCTTGTTCGGATTCGCGTGGCCGACAGTCACGATCAGGATATCGTCGTCAGCAACACCAAGTTCGCCCCGTTTCATGGCTACTTCCTGGGGGGCATCGTACGCCAGGGCGATTCGCCGGGTTGGTCCGCCAAATGCCTCCTTCACGCGCTCCGCGAAGAACAGAGAGTGTGTCACGACGCCGAGTGCGCCGCGGATCACTTCCTCGAACATGGGGTACTGAACCACCTCGTCAGATTCCCATATGCGGGCTTCCGGACTAATTCTGCCCGCCTCGCCATACAGCCTCTCCATGACAAGCGAATAGGTGCCGGGACTATTAAGATGCTCCAACAAGTGTTCGGCAAAGAAATGATGCATTACGAAGTCATGGAGGATACATATGCCAGGCAACCGGCGAGACAGCAGGTAGATCTCTCCGTGAAAAGGAAGATGGTTCCCGAAATTATAGACGACAAGATCGTACCGGCTAAATACGTTCTCAGACACCGCTGCCGCGGACGAAAAATGTAAAACAGGAACGGTAGTCTGTTGAAGATCATCGTTACTGAAATGGCATATCTCTACGTTGGCGATCTTCGACAGCTCGCCGACGACCGCCCGGCTGAAGCGAGCGATCGCACTACGGGAAGAAAACGGGGTGAACCAGCCGATCCTCATTTTGTAAGACTCTCAATGACGTGATCCCACGTGATATTCATGCTCTCGACGAGTTCACAACCGGCCTCGCCCATCCTCCGAGCGCGAACCTTATCATCGAATAGACGATCCATTGCCAGGGCCAGGCGCAACGGGTCAGGAGGGACCACAAGTCCCGTGATCTCGTCCTTCACGAGCAACCCAATTCCGCCCGAGTCCGTACAGGTGATCACCGGTTTCTTTGAAAAGTAGGACTCGAGGGTGACATAACCATAGGAATCCTCGTCGTATGGAAGGTAGGCGCACGCCAGCGCGTGGCTGAACAACTCCACCTTCTCATCCTCCGAAATGAAGCGGTCGATAAAGAGGACCCGGTCATCATTCCCGATCAGCGAGCGAATCGTCTTCGCGTCTTCCAGACGTTCCGGGCTTCCCGCGACCACTACTTTTACATTCGATTTGCAATGATGAACAGCCTCAACGATCAATCGCTGCCTCTTAGCCTCGTTGATTCTTCCCGGCACCAAAACATAGTCGCCGTATTCTGCGCAGGTGAAATGGTCGTGCCTGAGCAAAGGCGGGTACAGGACAGTGGCTTGCAGATGGTTATAGCGATTCAGCCTCTCGGCGGTAATGTGGGAATTCGCGAAGATCTTCCGCGCTTCCGGCAGGTATGAGTTGTCGGCCTGGACGACCATCTCCCGTGTTTCTCGCCCCTCGCTGTTCTCCGACAATCCCTCTGCCGTGCCCAGGAGATCATACGCCTGCCTGAACTGATGAAGAAGCCAGACAACCTTATTCGCTTGAGGCACATAATAAGCGGGGAACTTGAGCGCAATGGCGCGGTCGATGTTGGGGAGCTTCATCAGACGGCATGCCAGCATATGTTCTCCGACGTGCCTGGACGGATGCCAGCGGAATGGGACGCGCACGAGAACGGCGCTGTGGCCGTACTCGGCCAGTTTCAAAGTCAGAGCCTCAGCGAGATGCTCGGCGCCGCCCCTCAGGAATGGCACGCAATTGTTCAGGACCGCAATTCTCATGAGAGCAATCTTTGCAACACTCGCGCCCAATTGATGCCGAGTTCGGCGATCCTTTCCTGACCAGCCTCTCCCATCTCACGGGCCGCATCGCGATCATTGTATAGATCGTCCATCCCGTGCGCAATCAATTCCGGATCGGGGGGCGTAACAAATCCGTTCGCGCCGTCGATGATAAGTTCGTTAACGCCGCCTGCATCCGTTGTTGTGAGCAGCGGTTTACTGGCCGCGCAGGCCTCGAGGGAAATATACCCATAAGAATCTTCGTCGAGTGGAAAGTACACAACTGCAAGGCAATTTGCGAATAAGGAGCGTTTCTCGTCTTCCGGTATCCACCGGGCGAGAATCTCGACACGAGATTCAAGGCCGTTCCGCGTCACGAGGCCTTGCAGTTCCTCCGCGTAGAATTCCGATCCGGGTTCGGGTTGGCCGGCGATGACCAGTCTCACGCGACTCGTGGTCAACCGAAGACTCTCGATGGCCAGCCACTGGCGCTTGTGCCGAGTGAGCCGCCCCAGGTATAAGAGATAATCCCCCGACCCAGCAGAGTAAAACAGCTCGGGCGATAGTAACGGAGGATATAGAACTTCCGCGTCAACGGAATTGAACTTCTCCAGCCGATCCTTCACGACACTTGAGTTGCAGAATACCCGGTACGCCTCGCACAGGCCGACGTTGTCCGCTGCGATAACAGCATCGCGAAGGGCGATGCCTTCCGGTGTGTTGGGAATGGATTGGTACTCCGTCCCCCAAAGATCGTAAGCGCTGCGGTAATGGTGAATGAACCACACGACCTTCTTTGGGTGCCTGAGGAGGTGGCTGGGCCAACGGATAGAGATCAGCCGGTCGCCGTGTTCCGACAGATCAAGGAGCCGAAAAGCCAACAACTGCTGCAGCACCTCCGCATGGTCCTCACTGAAGGGAAAACGAAGAATGTCTACCTCGTGCCCGCAGGCCTCTAGTTTCTTTCCGAGCCAGTCCACGATATAAGTGGAACCGCCTTCCACGAAGGGCGTAATGCTGGTTGCGATTACGATCTTCATCGGCCCGTCAGAGCCACGAAGGTCCCGCCGGACAGCGCCGTCAACTGTCCGCACCAATAGCCAAGTCGGTCCGCCACGTAGGTGACATCCTCTTCGGCCAGCAGAGCGTGCATGGGCAAACTGATGCCCCGACTCCCCAGATTCTCGGCGACCGGAAACCGGGCGTGGTTGTCGAAATAAGGTGGCAGCGTGTGCATCGGATAAAACACGGGTCTGGTCTCGATCCCATCGCGCCCCAGCCGGTCCATCAGCTCATCCCTGTCGAAGCATGCGGCATCTCGCAGTATGACTGTGTAAGACCAGTAGGCGTGCCGGGCCCATGGTTGTTCCGAGGGCAACTGGAGGAACTCCCCCAAAGGAGACAGGCGGGCATGGTAAGCCGCCGCCAGACGGAGCCGCAGTTCCAGAAAACGATCGATCCGTTCGAGTTGCGCCACGCCGATCGCCGCCGCGATATTGGTCATCCGATAGTTGTAGCCGATCACCGGGAACCAGTAACGCCGCTGCGGATCCACGCCCTGGCCTCGCAGGATCGTCATCCGTTCAGACAATTCCGCGGACGAAGTCGTAATCATTCCCCCTTCCCCGGTGGTGATAATCTTATTGCCGTAAAAGCTGAACGTCGCCGCGTCCGCCAGCGATCCGGCCTTTCTTCCACGATAAAGAGCGCCGTGCGCTTCGGCCGCATCCTCGACAACGAAAAGCCCGTGGCGGCGTGCCACCGAATTTATCGAATCCATGTCCGCGGGATGTCCAAAAAGATGAACCGGGATGATGCCCCTGGTTCGGCGAGTGATGCATCCCTCCAGCAGTTGAGGATCGAGCGTCATCGTCCGCGGTTCGGAGTCGACAAATACCGGCTTGGCGCCACAATAGCGGACCGCGTTCGCCGTGGCGACATAAGTAAGCGCAGGCACGATCACTTCGTCTTCCGGGCCTACGTCCAGGGCTGCGAGCGCAAGGTGCAGAGCGCTCGTGCCATTACTGCAGGAGACCGCGTGATTGCTCCCACAATATCGCGCAAACTCGCGCTCGAATAATTCGACGAACCGCCCTATTGACGATATCCACCCGCTATCAAGACATTCCAGAACATACTTCTTTTCGTTGCCGTCGAGGACCGGACAGGCCATTGCTATTGATTTTTTCCGAGTCATGCCGCACCCCTTCATACTTCGAACCATCAGGTCCTGCGCAATTTCGCGGGCACGCCCATGACCAGGGCACCATCGGCGACGTTCCTGATCACCAGTGAACCGGCTCCGATGGTCGCCCAGGCGCCAATTTCAATATTCGGGACTACGGTGCTCCCGGCCCCCACAAAAGCGCCTTCGCCGACGCGGACGCCCCCTGCGAGGGATACGCCAGGTCCGATGTGGGCGCATGGCCCAACGACGCAATCGTGATCGACGGACGCATTTGTGTTGACGATGACGCCGTCGTCGAGCTGGGCTCCGGCGTTGACAACCGCGCCCGGCATCAAAGCGACACTCAGACCAAGCTTTGCGTGCGCCGAGATGAAAGCCGCCCTGCTAATCGCATTCACCAGACGAAACCCTTTCTCTCTTAGTAATTGTAGACACTCGCTTCGCCGCCGGTTGGAGCCCACCGCCACCAGGCCATGTCGTACTCCCGACGTCAGAAGCCCGTCCAGAACCTCGTCGCCGCCGAGGCAGCGGTACCCCCACAGCGTCTCCGGTTGCCTGTCCATGCTCGTGAAGCCTGCGATTTCCAGATCGGCTGCGTCGCTCAGAATGTCGAGAATCACCCGCGCGTGGCCTCCGCCACCCACGACCACAACACGGTCCTTCATCGGGCGGCTTCTCGAAATCTGAGGTCCAGATTCGTTGAAAACGCTCCGGCCAATTGTTCTCTGGTTACTTCGTGGAGAGAACCCGTCTCATCGTCAATGCGGCGCACTTCGAGGTTAAGGCCGTCGATGTCATCGAGAAAGTCTTCGGGAGATACGCCCGCGCGGTGCAGGAGGCTGGGAGCGAACTCCAGCAGGATACGAATGCCCGGGCTCCTGCGCAGGATGCCGCGCATGCCTCGAAGGATGGAGGGTTCAGCGCCTTCGGCGTCAATCTTGACCAGGTCGACGCGCGGCTCGGCCTGCAGCACTTCATCCAGCGTGACTGTCTCAACCTGCGTCCTCGCAACCCCATTTCCTTCGAAGAAGAGCGTATTGTGTCCGCAGTTGTTCGGGAAAATAGCCAACTGAGCAAGCCCCGCCTTATCGGCAACCGCCGCCTGATGCAGTTCTACCGTGCCCATTTCGAGAAACCCATTCACTTGCACGTTGTCCCTCAGGAGCCGAAAGGTTCGCGGCGTCGGCTCAAAGCTGTGAATCTTACCCGCTCGACCGAGCAATCGCGCGGCGTGGAGTGTATACAAGCCGACATTAGCGCCCACGTCCACGACGATGCTGCCCTGCCTCAACAGATCGAGGAATCGCCGCGTGACCCCGGGTTCCGGATTCCCTCGGAACGCGTGGTAAGCAACCAGTCTCCATTCTTCGCCGGGCAGGCCAAGAATGAAACCGTCGACCTGCGTCGCAAAAATGTTGTCGCCCAGCAATCCGGACAGCGGGCCCGTAATCCGCGAGGCTCCCGGCGAGAACGTGGTGCCACGGTGTCCGCCCTCGATCGTTCCCGAGGCCTCCGCCTGGTGTCGACGCTCCGATTCCGGTTGATGCGCCAGCGAGGCAAACATGACCAGAAGTTCGGTGAAGGATGACTGCGTATGCTCCAGAGCGTGGCGCAACTCTTTCTGTTCCGCGCTCAAAGCGGCGCCCTGGGCATCGAGTTTTTCGGAAAGCGCCCAGTGGACGCGGTCGGTCTTGGCGAGAACGCTGTCGGTCCGCACCGCCACTTCGCGCAATACCAGCGAAAGCACGTGATGGATGGAGCTGAAAGGTGAAAGCCACAACCTCCGAACCCCTTCGTAAATCCGCCCCAATGGACGTCGAAAGACGCGACCGGACAACGAACTTCCGGGACGGCTTCGTGAGTGAGCCGGCGAATCGGGGATTCCCGTAAAATGCGCCGCTCTGGCCCTCGCCTCGTCTGAGTTGACGAGGTTGAGCAGAATAATTCGCCGCGGCGTGTGCCCGCGGAGCATCTCGAGGCAGTTCACGAAGCCGGCCACATCGCAATCCCGTCCGAGAACCCGTTGGTACGCGCGCTGCACAAAATCCTCGTCGTTGGCGATGGAGCAAAGATCGCTCAGATCGACCGAGGCTTGCATTTCAACCTCCTGATGCGTTGGGGTCACACCGTCAGGAAATAGCCGGGGACTCACGGACGGCAACAGGCCATCGATTCGCTTGCGGAACACACTTGCGGAAAACTCCATCTGCTTCAATCCATTGTCGCGTTCACTGGCGAAAACACCTTATCCTCACGGGCGCGATCAACGGTCCTCGCACCAGCCCCGGGCCTGGGCCCTCTCGGCTTGACTGACAGTTCTTCGTGCTCACCCCGGCCAGCCCAGAACGGCGGTGAAGGCGATGAGCCGATTAGGGTTGGGAAATCGTAAACAAATGCAGCGCTTCACAGACCTCCAGTCTACACACCTGCCGGAGGGAGACGACAGGGGGCGCTTAGCGGGTGGCGATTTGCCGGCCGCACGCTGCCACGAGAAATCCGGGGCCTGCGGGTATGGCCCGGACTCCGGAAAAACCGCCGTGCGCGTCCATGATCTAAGTTATACTCGATTCCATCCTGCATACCCGCCTTGAAATCTTGATCCGCCAGGGCGGTCGATTAAAGTCCAGGAGGAAAAGAGACCATATGTCCAGAACTAAGAAGTTTTTGCCGCTCCTCGCAGTTTCGCTTGCGTGGCTGGTGGCTTCCAATGCATACGCTCAGGCAACCAGAACCTTCGTCTCCGGCGTTGGCGACGACGCGAACCCATGCAGTCGCACGGCTCCCTGCAAGACATTTGCGGGCGCCATCAGCAAGACTGCCCCCGCGGGTGAAATCGACGTGCTCGACCCAGGCGGCTTCGGGGCCCTCACCATCACCAAGTCGATCAGCGTCGAGGCCGACGGCTTGGTCGCCGGGATCCTTGTGTCGGGAACCAACGGGTTCACTGTTGCTGCCGGCCCGTCCGATGTGGTTGTCCTACGCGGCCTGACTTTCGACGGCATCGGCACAGGGTTAAATGGAATCCAGGTCACCACCGCCGGCACGGTCATCGTGGATAACTGCTACATCAAAGGATTTGCGATGCGCGGTATCAGCGTCCAACCGACCGCGAGCACCAACGTGTTTATCTCGAATACGAGCATCCAGGGTCAGACAAGCAACGGTTTAGTGGTGGCGCCCTCGGGAGGCTCGGCACAGGTGTCAGTCGATAACGTAAACATCGTCAATAACACCAACTATGGTCTGTCGATCACTGGCGGCAGCACCGTAGTCGTTCGGAATTCGACGATCAGCGACAACGCCATCGGCACTACCTTTGCCAACATCCGCGTCGACGGCTTGCCCGGGAATGCCACCCTCACCCTGGACAACGTGGTGGTCAACGGCGGTCCCACCGGAATTACCGCGCTTGGCGGAGCCACGGTGAACGTCAACAACTCGACGATCTCGAACAATACGACGGGACTTTCGGCGAGTGGTGCGTCAATTCTGAGCTTCGGAAACAATCGGCTGACAGGCAATACCCCCAACGGCTCATTCACGGGTTCGATTGGATTGCAATAGACTGATGGCGGACTCACAGCGCCCGGATGTGACGAGTCCGCCCCCCGCAAACCGGCTTTTTCTGGCTTGTACACCGCGCACGGGCAACACCTGGTTTCGAAAGATGGTTGCCCAGGCGACCGGCGGTGTGGATGCGGCCGCCCACTCGCCGAGCGAAATCGCTTGGGAGAGTGTGGAAACTCCCTGCATCGTCGCCATGCACTGCCATCGTACGCCGGCATTTCAATCGTTCCTGGCAGATGCAGGATTCGATGTCTTAACCATGGTTCGTCATCCGTTGGACGTGCTTGTTTCTATCCTCCATTTCTCGAAGTACGAGCCGGCGACGGCACGATGGCTGGAAGGGGAGGGCGGCGATGAGAGCCCGCTCCGCTGCGCGGATCCCACAAGCGCGGAGTTCCTCGATTATGCCCTCAGCCGGCGAGCCGCCCTGTTGCTGAATGTAAGTTCTGAGTGGTATTCCTCAGCCAGGGAAGTGGTTCACTATGAACGGCTGGTTGCCGACACCGCGGGGACTCTCGACGCTATCCTGCGACGGTTGGGATGCTCGATGCATGCAACCGCGGACGATGTCGCGATTCATAATAGTCTCGACCGGTTGCGGCGGTTCTCGAAGTATCATTTCTGGCGGGGAGAACCTGGCTTATGGCGGCGGGTGATTCCGGCGAGCTATCAGCTCAGCATTTACGAAGGCCATCGGGATTTGTTCGAGCTTTGGGGGTACCCGCGTCCGGACGAGTCCCCGTTGCTGGCCGAAGAGGC
>JBEKFB010000124.1:0-11291 GCA_050013535.1 Bryobacteraceae bacterium
GGGGCATCGATTGCCGTGCCGGCGTGCGCTGCCAGATTCACCGCCTGCGCGAGCAAGTCTTCCGAAAAGTGCCCGCGTAGTTTCGCGAGGTGTGCCGCCACGATACTCGTTAGCGTCGTTTCAAGCTGCGCGCGCACCGCGTTCATGTCGAGTTCGCCACTGCCGGTCAGGTGCAGCCATTGGTCGCGGCGCTCGAGCATGCGGGCGATCAACTGCTCCGCGCGGCGCGTATCGTTATCGAGATGAAGCAGCAGAGTTTGGACGGCCTCGCCAACGGGTCCATCGTCGTTAACGCACCGCAAGGTGCGCCGTGCGGCCTCCCGGTAAAGCGTCTCGGCTTTCTCTTCAATCTTTGGAAAAGCGCCGAAGCGCGAAGTCCACGGCATGTGGCGCGTGAGACTGGCACAGAGAGAATCGATGGTGCCGATGCGAATACGCCCGGGATTCTCGAGAAGATTCCAATTCGCGCCGCGATCGCGTGCCAGAGCTGCTGAGGCGAGGTCATGCGTGATGCGCTGGTGCGGCTCCAGAGGAGCATCGGCCACCGCAACGGCAGAGCCGAATAAAGAGGCCTGTCCGGTGGCGGCCACTGCCGTTCGGGTCACCGCACGGTTGAGCGCCTGCACCACGCGGGCGCGCATCTCCGCAGCGGCTTTCTTTGTGAATGTGATGGCGACGATCTCTTCCGGCTCATCCACAACCGAGAGGAGCTTCAGATAGCGCTGGATGAGTAGCTCAGTCTTGCCTGATCCTGCGGGTGCCTGAACAATGAACGAAGTCCCGGCGTCGAGAGCCCGAGTCCGCGCACTGCTGTCATTCGCCATCATCGGCGGCCTCAGGAGTTGAATAGTCGTGAATGCGGCATAGTGCGTTCAGTCCGCAGAAATCGCACGCATGGTCGAGAGGATTGACGCGCGCCGCGCCCTCGCGGAATTCGGTGGCGATTTGGTTGAGCGCACCGGTCCAATGGATTCGTTGTTCGGCGATGCTGTCGCGATCAATCTTCATCTGCTTCGCGGGCCCGAGCGCGTCGTCTTCCTGAATGCCTGTGAATCCGGTTTCACCGGTGCGGATGGTGGCCAGCGTCACGGCCGCCAGCGGCGCAGGCACGTTCATCGCATACAGGGGGAGCTGGGGTTCGCGGAGGCGTTGGCCCTGCCAGCCATCCGTCTTGACGTTGCCCGTCTTGTAGTCGATCAGTACCAGGCGGCCGTCCGGGAGTTCGTCCTCGCGGTCGACACGGATATGCAGATTAATGCCACCCACCGAGACCGTTCGTTTGTCCTCACGGCATTTCACGGTGAACCGGGGCCGGTTTCGTTCGAGTGCAATGAACTCGCCGATCAGGTTCTCAAGGCGCGTTTGCTCGAGATTGCGGAACAGCGATGGCCCATCGAGGGCGGCGGCGACGTGACCGTGGATGAGATCGAGGGTTTCCTCTTCGGATAATGCCAACAATGTGTCTTGCGAGCCGAGTTCCTTCCAGATGGCATCGAGCGCCCGATGCACTGTGGTTCCTTTTTCCGCTCTCGAGACGCCGAATTCCGCATCTTCCAGCGGCGACGCTTTGAGCCGGTACAACGCGAATGCCTTGAAGGGGCACTCGGCAGCAGCCTTGAGGAGTCTTGCTCCACCGCTCTGAACTCCCACTGCGACGAGCGGCGGCGCGGTTTCATCCTGCAGGGATTCGAGTGCGGCACGCGGGTGCCAGCGGCGGAGAGTGGGATCGAGCAGGATCGCGGGAACGGGTTCCGCGTGAAGCTTCTCGATCAAGGGCGACGGTTGGAAGCTTTTCTCACCGTCGGTGTCGGGCCAGCTCATCCTGACCTCGTTCGCGCTGGCAATCAGGCGCCGAAGAACGGTATCGGCGTATTCGGCTTCGCGCTCCGGCGTCGCGTGTGGCATTTTCCGCTCACGCTGGATAGCCAGCGGAAGAAACGGATTCGGCCGCGGCTCCTGGGGAAACTGCTCGTCATGTAAGCCGGTGATCCAGAGATGGTCGAACTCCAGCCCGGCCGCTTCCTCCACACCCATAATCTGTATGGGAGCGCCCGCGTCTTCCGGTTGGAAGGTGGTAGCTCCGGCGAGCCGCCGCAACTCCAGGAACGCGCCTTCGTAGGGAAGTTCACGCTCAACGAGATCAAGCGTGGCGAAGGATGAGAGCGCTTGGTTCCACGCCTCGATGGTCTGGTGTTCCTCACTGGACAGCGCGCGATCGCCGGGCCAACCGTACGCGGCCAGGATTCGCGAAAATGTTCGAGACCATCCGCTGGGCGGCTGAAGTTCCGGCGTCTTTTCGAGTTGCGGATTGAGAGCGGAATGCGTGGCCCGCACCTGTTCCGGGGTCAATTCGTAGCATCGGAACTTCCGGAGCCTGATATCGGCGTCGGCGCGCGACTTCAGATCTCTTGAAGCGGCGCCGATGAACGGCGAGCGAAGAAGCATGCCGATGCGGTCCGCACGCATGTGCGGCAGACCAGTTTCCAGCGCGGTGAACGCCGCCGCGATAACCGGATAACTCGCCAGAGCCGGACCCAGCGATATGTGATAGGCACGCGGGCCCCTGGGAAAAGCGCCCGGATGCAGAGTCTGACGGAAGATGCGATCCACCTGCGCGCGGCAATCGGTCAGATTCGGCACGATCACGCCGATACGCACTTGCGGGTCTTGAACCAGCAGACTACGCGCCCATACAGCAGTTTGCTCAAACTCATCGGCGGAATCCCGCAATTTGGTTTGCTCCGGCGTGGAGCGGTGTGAGGGGGCCTCGGTTTGATCCACGCGAGGAAGCGCGGCCAGGAAGTCCTTCTGTTGCGGCGTGAGATCGTCGAAACCGGCGAGAGCGACACGGGCCGGCACATTCAGCGACCCGTCGCTCAGCCGGGCCATGAGGAAACGCGGCAGCCGCGCGGAATCGAGCCAGCTCTCGCGGTGGCAGCGCTCATCGTAGGCGCCAGCCCAGCGCGAGAAAGCCTCGCTGTCGTCGCTCGCGGCAAATCGCGAATCGGACAGCGGCACCTGCCATTCGTGCGCGAGCTGCCAGGCCTTGAGTGCGGCACGCGCGGTAGCGGCGATCTGCAACGGTTTGTCGCGCTCGCACTCGGCGATGGCCTTTTCGAATACCCTACGCTCCTGGAGAGAATTGAGAAGCACGGGGGCGGCAGAGCCATCGTCGGTAAACAACCAATCGCGCCAGAGGCGGCGGAGAAACGCGTTGAACGGAAGAATATCCGGCGTCGGCCAGGCGGCCGCATCCCGTCTCCGCTGCGCCTCGCCGAATTGCCGCGTGAGTTCCCGGGACAACCGATCGGTGGGCGTGAGAACCGTGGCGCCCCGGATTGCTGCTTCAACTGCCTTCAATAAGGAGATTGTACTGCTCGCGAGATAACATGAAGATTGGCAAAACGTATTGTTGTGGCGATCGACGGGCCCGCGGGCGCTGGGAAAAGCACTCTGGCGCGCCGAATAGCCGATAAACTGGGCTTCGTTTACGTCGATACGGGAGCTATGTATCGTAGCGTGGCGCTGTGGGCGCTGCGAAACGGCACCGCGCTCTCCGACATGCATCGGCTGGAGCAGCTCGCTTGCGGGGCACACATCGAATTCACCGCTGGCGCGCGGACGGTGCTGCTGAATGGCGAGGATGTGAGTGACGCGATTCGAACGCCCGAGGTGGGCGAGGCGGCATCCAGAGTGTCGGCCATTGCGGCGGTGCGGCGCGCGATGGTGGCCAAGCAGCGAGAGATGGCCGAGGGCTCTTCGGTGGTGATGGAAGGACGCGATATCGGCACCGTGGTGTTTCCGGACGCCACGGTCAAGTTTTTCCTGGATGCGCATCCGGAGGTCCGCGCCGGCCGCCGCCTGGAAGAACTCACCGCCGCTGGCGAATCAGTGTCGGAGGAAACGGTAGCGGAAGGATTGCGCGCCCGCGATGAAAGGGACCGGACTCGTGCACATTCGCCGCTGATGCAGGCGCCGGACGCGGTGTACCTGGACAGCAGCGCGCTTCCCGTCGACGAGGTTGAGGCGGCTATGCTGAAAACCATTCGCGAGCGCACGTCGAACGGCAAAGAGCTGGCACGAGGCAAGGAGTTGGCGCGTTGAACGAACTGCTGGTAATGAAGTTTGGCGGCACGAGCATGGGCTCGGCCGAACGCATCAAGGTTGCCGCGGAAATCTGCATCGGACAGAAGCGCGCGCGGCCCGTGGTGGCGGTGGTTTCGGCGATGTCGAAGATCACCGATCTGCTGCTCGATTCGCTGCGGAAGGCCGAGGCGGGCGACGAATCGGGCCTCGACTTCAATCTGCACACCCTGCGTGAGCGGCACCACGCGGCCTGCGGAGACCTGCTCGATCCCGGGCGGCGCTCGATGGCGCTGGCGGGCGTTGACGCGCTGCTGGCCGATTTTCGCCGCATCTGCCATGGAGTGCGGATCCTTGGTGAGCGTCCGCCGAAATCCGTTGACGAGGCCATCGCCATTGGCGAAAGACTGTCCTCACTGCTGATGGCTGAGTATTTCGAATCCGTTGGTGTAACCGCGCGGGCGGTGAGCGGGTCGGAGGTGATCGTCACCGATGCGGTGTTTGGTGGCGCCAGTCCGATCATGGAAGAGACGCGCAAACGCGCACAGGCTAAGCTCGGGCCGATGATCGCGGCTGGCGAGGTACCAGTGGTGACCGGGTTTAATGGAGCGACGGTGGATGGGCGTCCGACCACGCTGGGGCGAGGCGGTTCCGATTTCTCGGCTTCCATTCTCGCGGCGGCCCTGGGCGCCTCGGAGTTGTGGATCTGGACGGACGTGGATGGGATCATGAGCGCCGACCCGCGTCTTGTTCCCGATGCACAGGTGCTCGATCAGGTGACGTATGCGGAGGCCGCGGAGCTCGCTTATAACGGCGCGAAAGTGCTGCATCCGCGCACGCTGGCGCCGCTGGTGGAACGGCGAATTCCAGTGTGGAGCAAGAACAGCTTCAACGTGAGCCACGCGGGTACACGCATTGTGCCCACACTGGACGTGCCGTATCCGGGACCGCGGGCAGTCACTTCGATGCGCGGTGTCGCGCTCATCTCTCTTGAGCCCGCCAGTGCCGCCGTCAGCGGGACGCGTATGATGGCGCGCGCGCTCGATTCTCTTGCTGCCGCGAATGCCGAAGTGCTGACGTTTTCCAGCTCCAGTTACCGCCAAAATTTCTGCTTCCTGATTCGGCGCGAGGAGCTGGATTCGGTGATGGAAACGCTGGAGAGCAGCTTCGCGCTGGAGCTGGCGCACGGCTATCTGAAGCCAATCGAAGTGGACGAAGAGGTCGGGTTGCTGGCGGTTGTTGGCGAGGGCATGCGCGGAACGCCGGGACTGGCCGGTCGCATATTCAGCGCGATCTCACAGCAGAACGTGAATATCATCGCTATCGCTCAGGGATCGAGCGAAATCACTATCAGCATCGTGGTGCACAAGGACGGGCTGGAGAGCGCCGTGCGCGCGGTGCACGCGGAATGCAGCATGGGAGTGAAGGCGAGTGTGAGCCACTGAATGGCCCACACAGTCTTTATTCGAAAGACGCCCTCGGGCGATAGCCGGGCCGGGCTCTGATGCGGTATTTCTTCGCCGCGTCGGACACGATCTCGACGTTGATCTTCCGAAAGCCCTCGTTCTGATTCGGCGCCGGATAGTACGTAATCGTGTAGCTGTTGCCGAGGTCCTCGCGGATCGATTCGAACGCCTCCACCTGCTTTTGCCAGGTGCGCGCGAAGTACGCCTTGCCGCCGGTGCGCGTGGTGATGCGGCGGAAGATGGCGCTGGAAACCGGATCGTTATTCACTTCCGCGGTGGAGATGACGTAGATTGGAATGCCTTCATCCTCGGCCACCGCTCGGACATCGTCGGGCGCCACCATGCTGGCGTTATCCGGGCCGTTCGAGAACACGATCACCACCTTGCGCCCGGGGACTTTCGCGGCATCGCGCAGCGTCAGGAGCAGCCCGTTGTATAGAGCTGAGTCGTCTCCGGCAACTGCGTTGCGGAGGCCGAAGATGGCCTGATTGCGGTCGTGCGTGAGGTTCGCGGCGCGATTCAGATTGCGGCTGAAGGTGTATACCGCGATGGAATCGGCGCGGTCCAGCCCACGCACGAAATCGGCGATCGCATCGGAAGCGTAGACGAAGCCGCGGTACATGTAGTTGCTGGTGTCGAACAGAACGAAGACGTTGGTACCGACGAACGCGTCCGTTTTCAAGTCGGCGGAATCGGCAGACTTTTCGTCGGGAGAGGATACCGGTACAGTGGTTCCGTCGGGCCGCACTTCAACGGGCGGCTTGTTTCCTTCGCTGAACGTGGCGATCTTTTCGGGTATGGTATCCTCGGTGACTTTGAACTCGCCCGGCTTGAGGCCGGTCACATAGTGGCCTTTATTGTCGGTCACCGTGAAGCTGAGCACCACCATGTCCACCTTCACCTGGAAGGTGGGCTTTTCCTGCGCGGCCAGCCAGAGCAGGCTGCCCGAAAGTAGCATGGCCGCCGCCCCGAAGAATGCCTTACGCATTGCCAGCTTGTCCTCCCGCAACGATTTTATTCTCCGCCACTCGACGCCCCCTGGGCGTGGCT
The DNA here is from genome assembly GCA_050013535.1 of Bryobacteraceae bacterium. Taxonomy (GTDB): domain Bacteria; phylum Acidobacteriota; class Terriglobia; order Bryobacterales; family Bryobacteraceae; genus CAWACP01. The sequence continues at coordinate 6,600 of JBEKFB010000124.1, forward strand.
CTTCGCCAGAGCCTCATCCCCCACCGATCTCAACGATCGAAGCAGCGCCGGCCAGTCCTCCAGATGGGTGGCGAAGATTCCCTCGATGGTCTGCTGCGTCCATTGCGGGATCATCAGGTTCAACTGCGAGGGTGGAAGGCTGAGCTGGTCCGAGATCGCTGCGTAATAAAGCAGGTTCGATTCCCAGCTTTCCGCCAGAATCCGGCTGGAGTATCCCATCAGCGCGGGAAAGGTGCGCAAGTTGAGCAACTGCGGCGCCAGGCTGTTGGCGAGGGTCGGTTTGGGTGTGCCGAACAGCCGCGAAATTGCCGCGTAGTTGATCTGGTCCGGCGACTCACCGGCAATGCGGCGAATCTCGGTGGCCAGCGGTTCGTTATTCTTGTTGCCGGCGGAAATGCGGGCGAGTTCGAACAGTTCGGCGGGAGTGGTCCTGGCCACCGCGCCTCGTACATCGCCTTCGCGCAACAATTCATCGATCTCCGCGGTTCGCGCCGGAGCCGCGTAGCCGTGCAGTATCGCGACCACGCGTTGACGCTGGTCGCCGTTCAGCGCCGCTTCGGCCAGCAGCGTCTCCCCGTAATCCATGTGCAGCAGCACCCAGTGCGTATGCGCGGGACTAACTTTCCACCAGCGCGGAATGGTGGAGCTCGCCAGCATCTGCGGCACCAGATCTGACCAGATCAGCGCCTGTTCTCTTGTAGGCACCAGGAAGTTCTGCTCGGCCTGCGCGAGCGCGTAAGGCAGTTGCGCCAGCGAGCCGGACAGCTTGCCACCGCTGTTGCTGGGCCAGCCGCCGCCTTCCACATCGGTTGCTTTCCACGACACGCTCTGCCCGCTCAGCCCGATGAAATCGTGACTGCGCACGAACAGGGGGTTGACCTGGAGGATCTGAGCGCCCGGGGGGGCGTAGTACGCGTAGTTCAGCCCAACCAGACTGTCGCGCAACAGCGGCGCGAGATTGCCACGAATATCGGCGAGCTTTCTCGCGTCACCCGCGGCGTGGTCCAGCTCCGCCTTGAGATTCATCTTGCGCTCGGCTTCAATGTGTTTTTCGGACCAATATCCGTAGGTGAAAGAGTTCTTTTCCACCGTACTCAGCGAGGAGTGCGGGAGCTGCACTTCCGCGATTCGCGCCGCGGCCTTTGCCACGACGGCGGGGTTGCCCTTCTCGCCACGGGCCACGGCGTCGAGGCCGTCGGCGATGGCGAACAGATCGGTCACGGAAATGAGCCGCTGGTCTTCGAAAATCCGGTCGATATCGCGGATCATGTGGCTTCGCGTATCCGCATCGGCGTTGCCATCGGGGCCGGCCAGCAACTCGACCAGACGTTCCTGCGCCGTGGAGTTCGCTGGTGAGTGTGTCGCCGCCAGCAGGACATTCACGCCCGCTCTTCCCGCCGCGAACACGTCGCGGCCGTTCCCGGGTCTGGCGAAGCCGTTGAGAATCGCCGTAAGAGCCGTGTCGGCTTCCGTGCCGGGCAGCGCCCCCTCGCGGCAGAAGACCTGCCAAAGTCCTGTCAGCGCCTGGAACGTGCCAAGGGCGTCCGCCCGAAGCATCCCGTCCCTGATGCCGTTGATGGATTCGGCGGTATCCAGGAAGCGAACCATGGTGGCCGGGCTCAGGCCGCCGACCTCGGCGAAGATCGAGTACTGGGCGCCGTAATCATGCCAGTCGCGCGCGAGCCGCTCGGCCGATGGCTCATCCAGCGGAACGGCACGGCCGCGCTCCAGATCGCTGAGCGCCATGAAAATCCGCAGCGGTTCGTTGTCCACCACCTTGCGGCACAGACCGAACAGCGCCTCCAGAACATCGTCGGGAGCCTTCCAATCGGCCGCGGCTTTGGACAACTTTGCGTCGTACTTGCCGGCGGGATGGTGCAGGAACAGGTCGCGCCAAACCACCAGACCGCCCGGTATCACCGGCTGCCCGGCCGCATCGATGCGAAGCCGCGTGGTGAGCAGCACCATGTCGGTATTGGAGCGGAACACGGGACGTGCCGGTCCAGGGCTGGTCACCTTTCCGCGGATGGCGCTATAGAATCGTTTCAGGCGCTCCGGCTCAGTAAGGTAATCCTGCACCGGGCCCGAAACTCGCGCCAGCGAATCGTAGTAACTGGCCAGCCAGCCGTCGTCCTTCGATATGAGCTTGTCGAAGAACTCAGCGCCTTTGTCCGGCGAAGCGCCAGCCAGCTCGCCCCACATCTTCTCCGACCGCTGGCCACCGGGCACCAATGCGCGGCCATCGCGGATTTCAAACATTCCGCCAAAGAAATCGAGGACGTGCGCAAAGATGCGCAGGCGCGTGGCGGCGACGTTCTTGCGAATCTCGTCGGCGGTGGCCGGGTCCAGCTTGGTCATGGCCAGATAGAGACGGCACAGAGACGGATCGTTCAGGAAAGCGTTGATCAGATCGCCGCCCTGGATGCCATGCGAGCCGAGCCAGTAATCCGCGCCGTACACGACGGGGATTTGGGCGGATTTGTAATCGTAGGCGAAGGGACGATTGGTCCGCAGCGCCTGTTCAAGATTGGAGAGCGGGAAGCCCGAGTCGATGGTCAAGAACGCGCGCGACGGATTGACCGTTTCCAGCACCAGATCGCCGCCGCAACCTCCGCGCATGCGGTAACCGAGCACCCGAAGGAGATCGCCGGTCTCCGTGGAATCGCAGGTGGCGACGCGAATGGTGGAATCCTTGCCCGCGAGTTTGGCGAGTTCGCTGGCCTGGGAAACATAGCGGATCACCAGCTTCAGATATTCAGTCTGATCCAGTGCTTCGCTGTTGGAGGATGCCTGATACCCGTTGGTGACCACGTTACGGGCGAGCGCCGGCAGCAGAGAATCGGGTTCGAGATCCGGCGACAACGCGGCCATGCGCGCGAACGACGGAAGAGGGCCAGGAATGGTGACCATGGTCATGCGGCCTGAAGGAGCAGCGGGCCCGTCGGGGAGGCTGAGATCGCGTCCCCCGGCATCGCGATACGCCGCCAGGTGCTTGCGAGCGGCGTCTCCGTCACCGGCCAGCAGATCGGCAATTACCAGTCGCCGGGCGATGGCCATTCGCTGTTCGCCCTGCGCGGCAGCCAGGGCCTGCTCCCATGCGGCACGCGCCTGCGGGTCGCGATGTTCATCCAGGTATTCGGCGGAATCGGCCAGATCGGAGGCGGTGGCGCCGGGCGCTCGCGCGGCGTGTTCCAGCAGCTCGCGCGCCGCGATCAGGTCGCCCTTCTTCTCAAGCTTCCAGACGCGCTCGGAAAGCTCGGAGGCGTATCCAGCCGGCATGCACGCAAGGCACAAAGAAAGGACACTGACAATGGATTTCATCGCGCCCGTCCCCCTGGGTTATCTAACATACCACGCCTTTGTTAGGGCCGGCGCGGGCGGGCAAGACCGCACAAAAACATTACACGATCTTCACCGGAGGGGCGCCCGCGGCGTTAGCCCAGACGATAGATGGTGAGGCCGCTGAGAAGCTTCGGATAGAAATCGGTGGATTTCTGGGGCATCACGCCGCCCGAAAACGCGACGCTTGCCGTTTGCTCCACGGTGGTGGGTTCAACCAGAAACGCCGCCTGTGCCTGACCGGACTGCACGCGCTCGATGGCGGGCTCGATGCCCCTCACGTAAGTGAGGTACTTTTCCTCGCGTACATCCTGCTCGCTGATACCGAGCGCGCCGCTGAGAACCTCATTGTGCAGGAAGCGGACATCGAGATCATCCGCACGGCGGGGGCGTTCCACCAGATAGGCGCGGTCATCTCCGGCCACGACGATTCCGAGGCGCAGGCGATCCGGGGCCGGTGTCGCAAAGGCGCTGCGCAGGGCGTCAAGCGTTATAGCGGATGCTCCGAGATGGGCGATGAGCGCCGCTGGATCGAAGCCTACCAGGCCATTTACCAGCCGGTGCGTTGCCAGAATCCGCAGGCCAGGCGAGTGCATGTTGACGAATGTCATCATCACCCGATCGGCGCCCGCGAGACCGGTGTTCTCGCGGCTGAAAGCGAGGGCGGTTTCATAACGGTGATGGCCGTCGGCGATGAGCAACTTGCGGTCCGCCATCAACTGGCCGATCCGCTGAACGGTGGCCGGTTCGGCGATACGCCAGACGCGATGCCGGACATCGTATTCGTCGGTCACCTCGGCAGTGGGCGGCTGCGCGGCGGCTTCGTCGAGAATCCTGTCGATGGTGAGCGCGGAATCGGGATACAGCATGAAAATCTGGCCGAAGTGCGCATGCGTGTGGCGAAGCAATTCGAGACGGTCCTGTTTCGGGCCCTTCAGCGTCTGCTCATGCCGGTGCACGATGCCCGCTGAATATTCTTCCACCGCCCCCAGCCCAATGAATCCCTTCCGCACCAGCTTCTTGTCGCCGTCGGGAACCGAAAACTCCTGGAAATAGGCGTAGAACGCGGGTTCGGCATCCTGCGCCAGAATGCCGCTCGCGATCCAGTTGTTCAGGTAAGCCGCCGCCCGCGTGTAGACATTGTCCGTGGGGCCGTCGGTTGGGTGCTTCTCGCCAAGAATGATCCGAACCAGGTTGTACGGGCTCAGCGACAAATATCGTTCGCGCATCGCCGGCGAGATCTTGTCATAGGGCTGCGTGACCAGCCGGTCAAGCGGGCCCGCGCTCGGGGCGTAGCAGTAGGGCTGAAACGGAAAGATTCGTGCCATGGGGAAGCTTCAGGATAACAGGGGC
>JBEKFB010000125.1:0-11837 GCA_050013535.1 Bryobacteraceae bacterium
TTCTGCGCGAAACCCGAATACAGTTTCTCGTGGTACGCGCGCTCTCGCTCAAGGACAGAATCCGTGGAGGGCAAATCGCATTCTAACGTGCGCAGCATCGGCTGTTATTATCCTGAGTGTGCAACTGAAAATGAGATTAGCCGGGCTATCCGTGGGGAGCGTTCTGCTCATTGGTCTGCGCTGTTTCGGACAGACTTCGCCAGCCCCCCAACCAGTTTTTTCGATTAGCGTTGCGCCCCCTGCGGGTCCTATTCACTTGGGATTGCCCATCAATATCACAGTGACGGTCACAAACGTCAGCAGCGAGGAAATCGACTGGCGATCCGACAGGAGCTCGGACACGGTGTACAGGGCCTTTACGGTCATGCTTACGAAGAACGGCAGCGAGGTCGAAACGACTGTCTTCGACCGGAAAATCACGGGCAGACATCGTACCAGTGACCCCCGGGAGGTGCAGCCCGGCAGTTCGATTTCGCTCCCCCACCCTCCGGGGAAGATGTTCGTGATGACGATCGACCTGACCCGGCTTTATGAAATCACAGCGCCCGGAGTGTACACTCTGGTGCTGAGCCGGTATGACGATTACAGCAAGACCACAGTTCGGTCCAACACCGTGAACTTGAACATCGTGCCGTAGCTCACATTCGTCCGAGATTCCCGGAGACACAAAACGTGGCTGCGCGGAGCTTGTTCATCAAAGGCGCATTGATGTCCGAAAATGGCGAGTGTGCCTGCTCCTCCCCCGCTATAGTCAAAACAGACGACCGTGGAACTCAGCCACACCATCTGCCGCAGCGCCCGCCTGGCGCGGGACCCCCGCTTTGACGGGAAGTTCTTCATCGGCGTGCGCACCACCGGGATTTACTGCCGGCCCATCTGCCCCGCGCCTTCGCCAAAAGAACAAAACGTCAGTTACTATCCGTCCTCGGCGGCGGCGGCGGAAGCCGGTCTGCGACCGTGTCTGCGTTGCCGGCCGGAGTGTTCGCCAGGGACGCCGGCGTGGCTTGGATCGCCGGTGACGGTGTCTCGCGCGCTTCGGCTAATTTCCGAAGGCGCCATGGAGGACGCGGGAGTTGACGCGCTGGCTGAGCGGCTGGGTATCGGGTCCCGTCATCTGCGGCGGCTCTTTCTGGAACATCTCGGCGCAACGCCCGTCGCGGTGGCGCAAACTCGCCGGCTGCTGGCCGCGAAGAAGCTCATCGACGAGACCGCATTGCCGCTAACTGAAATCGCCATTGCCTCGGGCTTCGGAAGCATTCGCCGATTTAACGCTTCATTTCGCGCGACCTGGGATCGCAGCCCGCGAGAGCTTCGTCGCGCACGCGGTGCGACCGCTGCCGAGGGAGGACCGTGCACTCTGGAGCTGCGCTACCGCCCTCCGTTCGATTGGTCGGCCCTGATCGGTTTTCTCGCGGGACGCGCCATTAGTGGCGTGGAACATGTCGCGAGCGATATTTATCGCCGAACCATCATCACATCGCGCGGGCCAGGTTGGTTCGAAGTGCGTCAAGCCGACAAAAACGCGCTGAAACTAACCGTCCACTGCCCCGATGCCAGCGACTTGCTGACGATTGCCACGAAAGTACGCCGTCTGTTCGATCTCGATGCCGATCCGCAGACGATCAACAGGCACCTGCGCCAGGATCCGCTGCTGGCGCCGCTGGTGAAAGCTCGCCCGGGTCTGCGCGTCCCCGGCGCATGGGACGGATTCGAAATTGGCGTTCGCGCCATTCTCGGCCAGCAGGTCAGTGTTGCCGGCGCGAGCACATTAGCCGGGCGGCTGGTACAGAAATACGGGCAGCCAGTGGCGTTCGACGTGGAAGGCCTGACCCACACGTTTCCCTCGCCCGCGACGCTCGCCAAAGCTGACATCACCGGCATGCCTGCGGCGAGAGCAGAAGCGATCCGTCAATTTGCGCGTGCGGTGGCCTCGGGCAAAGTCACCTTTGACGCCGCTGTCGATTCGGAAGCGTTTCAAACGAAGTTGTGTGAACTTCCCGGCATTGGCCCGTGGACAGCGCAGTACGTCGCCATGCGAGCGTTGTCCGATCCCGACGCTTTTCCGGCGAGCGACCTGGTGCTGCGACGAGCCTGCGGCAGGAACGAAACCGCATCGTGGCGGCCATGGCGCGCCTATGCGGCGATGCATATCTGGCAAGGAGTGAAGGATGGAACAATCGATGGTCTACACATGGATGGAAAGTCCCGTCGGAAGGCTGCTGCTGGCGGCGGATGAGAAGGGCCTGCGTCAATTGCTGTTCAGAGGCAAACCGGAAAAGGGATGGCGCGAAGATCCCGAGGCGCTCGCCGAACCGGTGCGCCAATTGCGCGCATACTTTGCGGGCGAATTGCACGATTTCGACGTTCCGCTCGCCCCCGAGGGCACTCCGTTCCAGTTGCGCGTCTGGCGCGAACTGCGCAACATTCCTTACGGCCAGACAATTTCCTATGGCGAGCTGGCGCGGCGCATCGGTTCACCGAACGGCTCGCGCGCGGTGGGACTGGCCAACGGCGCGAATCCCATATCCATTGTGGTGCCGTGCCATCGCGTGATTGGCAGCAACGGAAAGCTCACCGGTTACGGCGGCGGTCTCGAGAACAAAGAGCTGTTATTGGCGCTGGAGAAGGAGCATCAGCTGTTCGCCCGATAACCCGTTTGCCCGATAATAGGGCATGCGTTGTTTTTTCCGCTTTGCGGCGGTGCTCGCCTTGGTTTGTCTCGCTTTGCCGGCGCAAACCGACTGGAAGGCCGCCACCGACCTCCCCAATGTCGACTTCACCGGTCTGACCGCGGCCCAAAAGGACGAGGCGCTCCGAATTCTGCGCGGTGAGAGCTGCACGTGCGGGTGCAACATGAAGCTGGCCCAGTGCCGCATGGTTGACCCGTCCTGCGGCGACAGCCGCGCGCTCGCGTCCATCGTCATTGAGGGCGTGCGGAATCATCGCACCGCAGATCAGATTCATGAGGCGCTGGTGACGTCGGCCATCGCGAAGATGCGCGCCAACCAGAATCGTATTCTTGGCGACCCGATGGACATCGACACCACCGGCGCTCCGGAGCGCGGACCGGAATCGGCGAAGATCACCATCGTTGAGTTCTCCGACTTCGAATGCCCCTACTGCGTGAAAGCGGTAAGCGAGATCGCTTCGATTATGGCCGCATATCCGCGGGACGTGAAGCTGATCTTCAAGCAGTTTCCACTAGATGACATGCACCCCCACGCGATGATGGCCGCCGAGGCGTCGCTTTCGGCGAACGATCAGGGGAAATTCTGGCAGATGCACGATGAGCTGTACGCGCACGCAGGACGTCTCTCGCGTGAGACGATTTTCGCAAGCGCCCAGAGCATCGGTTTGGACATGATGCGTTTCACTCGCGACATTGAAAGCGGACGCTTTCACAAAGCGGTGGAATCGGACGTGGCCGAGGGGGATAAGCTTGGCATCTTCGGCACGCCTTCGCTTTTCATTAATGGCAAGCCATATCACGGTCCGGTGATGCTCTCGATACTGAAGCCCATCCTCGACAACGAACTGAAACCGAAAACGACCGTTACCGCGTCGGCCCAGTAGAGACATGGCGGATAACTGGATCGACGTCAGCATTCCCCTGCGCGACGGCATGTCCGGCTGGCCCGGCGACAAGCCCTTCGAGCGGACGCTCACACATTCCATGGCCACGGGTGCCGCCAACAATCTGTCGCAGTTTTCCACCTCGGCGCACATTGGCACTCACATGGACGCGCCCCTGCACTTTATCCAAAACGCTCCGGGCATCGAGACGCTTCCGATTGAAGCGGTGGTTGGCCGCGCGCGGGTTATTCAGATTAACGACACCGACGCGGTGCGCCCGGAAGAGTTGCGGTCGCATTCGCTTCAACCGGGTGAGCGAGTTCTGTTTCGCACGCGCAATTCGGAACTCAGGCTCACCGAGCGGGATTTCACGAAAGAGTTTGTTCACATCTCGCCCGATGCCGCGCGCTATCTGGCGAATCGGCAAGTGCGCACCGTTGGAGTGGATTATCTCTCGGTGGGCGCTTTTCACGAAGAGAGCGGACGCGAGACGCATCGCATCCTGCTGGGCGCAGGAATCTGGATCATCGAGGGGATAAACCTCACGAACGTCGAACCGGGCGATTACGAGATGATCTGCCTGCCCCTACGGATGGTTGGCTCCGATGGCGCGCCTGCGCGGGCGGTGCTGCGGCGGGTGTAGGCGCTGCCACCGAAGCGGCCCGATGAAAATGCCACAAGTCGGCAAATTGCTGGTCAGCGAGAAGAACCCGTCGACGATGGTCCATGCGGTTCGAACTTCAGTGGCCGTGGTTGTTTGCTATCTTCTGGCGCGTTTGTGCCGTTTACCGGAGGCTTATTGGGCACCCATCTCGACGATGGTTGTGATGCAGTCGACCCTGGGCGCGACGGTGCCGGTATCGGTGCAGCGTTTCGCTGGAACGGCAGTCGGGGCGGCCGTGGGTGCGGTGCTTAATACGTGGTTTCACATAAACATCTGGGTATTCGGAGTCGCGGTGCTGATGATCGGGATGCTCTGTGCGGTGTTCCGTGTGGAGCGAACTGCGTACCGGTATGCCGGCATTACGCTCGCCATTGTCATGCTGGTGCCGAGGTCGAACAGCGGTTGGGTGATTGCCCTGCATCGGTTTTTCGAGGTGTCGCTGGGAATCGCGGTTGGGCTGTTGATCGCGGCGGTGTGGCCGGAACGATCGGCAACCAAGCGCGTCAGCGGATGAAGAATGACTATTCGGCAGGCGGGGCTGTCGGTTCGGCTACTGGTTCCAGTGGAGCTTCCTTGCGGGCGTGTTCGAACAGGAAGTTCAGCGTTTTGTCGGTGCGAATACCGGAGGCGATGCGGCCGATGATGCCCTTCTCTTCAAGACGCTTGCGGGTGGCGGCGACGGGTTCGCGCCGCTGGCGGGCGATGCGTTGCACCTCGCGGTCTACTTCATCCTGAGTTGCCTGGATGGCTTCGCGATCCGCGATCTTGCCAAGCAGCAGCGAGCCACGAACTTCGAGCATCGCCTTTTCGCGCCGCGACTCTTTCAGCTTGGCCCAGTCGATATTGAGCTTGCGTGGGTCCACACCGGCGCCGGCAACGTCGCGCAGTTGCTGTTCAAGCTGCATTTCCACCTGGCGATCCACGTACGTTTCGGGCACCGGAAAATCGTGCGCGCCCGCCAGCTTCTCCACGATCTGATTCTTCGCTTCCTGCTGCGCTTCGTGCTCGCGCTCGCTGTAGATCGACTTTCGAATCGCGCCGCGCACTTCGTTCATGTTCTGGTAGTCGCCCAGATCCTTCGCGAAGTCGTCGTTGATTTCAGGCAGTTCCTTGCGGCGGATCACCTTGAGATGGAGCCGAAACGTCACGGTGCGTCCAGCAAGCTTCTCCTGCCCGTAATCGTCCGGGTAGGTGACCTGCACTTCCTTCTCTTCGCCCGGGTTCATGCCGCGCAACGCTTCCGTAAACGCGGGAAGAGTGTCTGGTCCGCCAACGTTTACGGTCATTTCGTCCTGATGGACCGGTTCGGTGGCGCCCCCAAGGCTCTCGAGGGAAATCACCGCATGATCGCCCTCTTCCACGGGCCGCGGGTCAATGTTGATGTACTCGGCGCGGCTGTCGCGGATGTGATTCAGCCTGTCCTCCACATCCTGATCGGTCACTTCCGGTTCGCGGTAATTCACGGTGATGCCGCGGTACTCGCCGAGATCGAATTCGGGCGGCACCTCGAACTGCGCCTTGAAGCGCAGCGGCTCGCCTTTTTCGAAATGAACTTCGAGGATGTTCGGCGTGCCGACGAACGCGAGATGCTCTTCTTCCAGCCGCTTGTTCAGCGCTTTGGGAACCAGGTTTTCGAGAACGTCCTGGCGCAGCTCCCCCGCAAATCGCGTGCGGATGATTCCGGCGGGAGCTTTGCCCGGGCGGAACCCTGGTATGCGGACTTTTTTCTGCAGGTTCGCTACCACCCGCTCGGTTTCACGATCGACGTCTTCGAGCGGGACCGTGATTTCCAGTTCGTGCTTGCAGCCTTCAATGAGCATTCAATAATTTTGAAACGAGGAGGGCGGGAAACCGATCCGTCCTTTATTTTACACGGACGTGCTGTCGCCTGGACACGCGGAGCGAGCCGCGTTCTCACCGATGCCTGCGGAACGCGGCTCGTCGCCGCGTGTCCCTACTTATGTCCCTTCGGACCAGCCGGCGAGATAAGCTTCCTGCTCGGGGGTCAGGCGGTCGATGCGCACGCCCATCGCTTCAAGCTTCATCTTCGCCACTTGCTTGTCCAGCTCCTCGGGCACAGCGTAGACGCGCTTTTCGAGCGTGGCGTGGTTCTTGATCATGAACTCGGCGCACAGCGCCTGGTTGGCGAAGCTCATGTCCATCACCGAAGCCGGGTGCCCTTCGGCGGCGGCGAGATTGATGAGACGGCCTTCGCCGAGCACGTAGATGCGGCGGCCATCGCGCATGGCGAACTCTTCCACGAACTCGCGCGTTTCGCGGCGGCTGGAGGAGATCTTCGCGAGAGACTCCAGATCGATCTCGACATTGAAGTGGCCGGAGTTGCAAAGAATCGCCCCGTTCTTCATCTTCTCGAAATGCTCGCGCACGATCACGCTCTTGTTGCCGGTAACGGTGATGAAGATATCGCCAAGAACGGCCGCTTCATGCATAGACATGACGCGGAAACCGTCCATCACGGCTTCGATGGCCTTGGTCGGGTCGATCTCGGTGACAATGACGTTGGCGCCCATACCGCGCGCGCGCATAGCTACGCCGCGTCCGCACCAGCCGTATCCGGCCACCACCAGGGTGGTGCCCGCGAGGAGAACGTTGGTTGCGCGAATCACGCCGTCCAGAGTGCTCTGCCCAGTGCCGTAGCGGTTATCGAACAGATGCTTGGTGAGGGCGTCGTTCACGGCCACGATGGGATAGGTCAGAACTTTCTCGCGAGCCATGGCGCGCAGCCGGATGACACCGGTAGTGGTCTCTTCGGTACCGCCGATTACATGTTCCAGCAGATCTTTCCGCTTGGTGTGCAGGATGGACACCAGATCCGCGCCGTCGTCCATGGTGATCTGCGGCTTGTGATCGAGCGCGGCCATGATGTGCGAATAGTACACATCGTTGTCTTCGCCCTTGATGGCGTACACGGGGATGCCGTAATCGCGCACCAGCGTGGATGCAACGTCATCCTGCGTGGACAGCGGGTTCGATGCACACAGCACGATGTTGGCGCCGCCATCGCGCAACGTGATCATCAGGTTCGCGGTCTCGGTGGTGACGTGCAGGCACGCGGCGACACGGATTCCCGCCAGCGGCTGCGTCTTGATGAACTGTTTGCGAATGGTCTGCAACACCGGCATGGACTGAAATGCCCATTCCGTGCGGCGCTTTCCGAGATCGGCCAGCGCGAGATCCTTCACGTCGCAGGCTACGGTTGCAATGGCGTTAGTTGACATGGCTTGATTCCCCGTTCGATTCCTTAATCCTGTTTTGCGCGGTTGTTAAACGGCGGCGGCAACCCGCGAACCCTCGCGCAGAGCCTCGGCCTTGTCGCCGGCTTCCCACGAGAAAGTATCTTCGGTGCGGCCAAAGTGGCCGAACGCGGCAGTGGCGCGATAGATGGGACGGCGCAGCCGCAAATGATCGATGATCCCGCGCGGCGTCAGCGGGAAAAGCTCGCGAATCAGACCGACCAGGCGCTCGTCCTCAACCGTTCCGGTGCCGAACGTGTTCACCATCACGGAGACGGGTTCGGCGACGCCGATCGCGTAGGCGAGCTGCACTTCGCAGCGGTCGGCCAAACCGGCAGCCACAAGGTTCCTAGCGATATAGCGGGCCATATAGCAGGCCGAGCGATCCACCTTCGTCGGGTCCTTGCCGGAGAACGCGCCGCCGCCGTGCCGGCCCATTCCGCCGTAGGTGTCCACGATGATCTTACGGCCGGTGAGGCCGGTGTCGCCGTGCGGCCCGCCGACCACAAACCGACCCGTGGGATTGATGTGGACGTGCGTTCCGGAATCCACCATGTTCGAGGGGACCACCGGGTCGATGATGTGCTTCTTCACCGCTTTGCGCAGCTCTTCGGTGGAAACAGAATCGTGATGCTGCGTGGATACGACAATGGCGTCGAGGCGCTTCGGCTTGCCGTTCACGTATTCGACGCTCACCTGGCTCTTGCCGTCGGGCCGCAGGAAATCGACCTTGCCCGCGCGCCGCACTTCACTGAGCTGACGGACCAGCTTGTGGGCCAGCATGATGGGCAGCGGCATCAGCTCGGGTGTTTCGTTGCAGGCATAGCCGAACATCAGACCTTGATCGCCCGCGCCGCCCGTGTCCACGCCCATGGCGATGTCCGGCGACTGGCTCTGAATCATGTTCAGAATGCCGCAGGTCTTCGAGTCATAGCCAAACGTGGCATCGTTGTAGCCGATATCCTGAATCACCTGGCGCGCCAGCTTCGGAACGTCCACATAAGTAGTTGTTGTGATTTCGCCGGAAACGACACAGATGCCGGTGGTTACCAGAACCTCGCAGGCCACACGCCCGGTTGGGTCGTCGGTTAGGACAGCATCGAGTACCGCGTCGGAGATCTGGTCCGCCATCTTATCGGGATGGCCTTCGGTGACGGACTCGGACGTGAAGATGTGGCGTAAGCTGGACAACGATTTAGCCTCCTGGCGGGTCCGGATTACGATCGGGTTACGAATGCTAATCGACAAACCTCGACCGAAATTCGGTCAAAAACTTAATCCTCAGTGTATCCTGCCGGGGGAGGGGGGTCAATTGTACTAACGGTCGGGTGCGTACTGGAGCAGCGGATGGGGACGAATGCGGCCTGACCGGATCTGGTGGTTTGGCTCCGGCGCATTGCCTGGCCAGGGGCGGCGCCGTGGTCAGATTAGCCGGCGCGGGCCGCTTATGGCATTGCGCAACACACTCGTCCGAGGAAATCTTCCACGACCCATCCCTCAAGGTTCTCGTTGGGCGGCTGCATAATCCTGATCCGTTCGACTTCTACGGCACCATCCCGGGCCATCTCAAAAGTGTTCGCCGCGTAGGGCTGAACAAGCCGACCCCCGGGGAGGATGAAGCTTTGCCCCACCGAGATCGCCGTGGTTCTCTGCGGGATCAGTATGACACCCTTCTTTACCATCTGTGAGGTAACTGGCACCAAATTCGAGGCCGGGTTGCAGAGCTGGACATAGACCAGAGGATCGCGAACAGCCCGGACGTTTGCTTTCGTACAAGTCTTCGGCAACGAATAAAGCTCGTTCAAATACCGAAGCCCGTCGCCATCGACTGCCATCAGCACCCCGCCTCCGGAACCCCCGCGCACGATACGAATGCGCTGCTGTCGCGATACATACCATCCGAGCAGGAGCAACGCCGTTGCGACCGTCGCTACCAGGATCAGGCAGGCAATGAGGGCAATGAACCAAGGGTTTCTTACCCGCACTCCCTTATGCTACACGTGCTGAACTGGTGCGCGGGAACTCAGGCAGCAATAATCAATACTACTCGAGTTCAGCAACCTCAAGAACTCTTTGAAGTCGGGTGGTAGCTGGATCGTAGCCATAGACGATCTGCCGCATCAGTTCGAGCGCTTCCATGCGCTCGGCTGGAGACTTGGCCCTCCAATACTCCCGCTCATCTGCATCGTCGTCGAGCGAGGCGGTGTGAAAGGCCGAACGGTCAAGGCGAGCCACGTCCACGGCATTCATAGGTCTAGTATCACCCACCCGCCACCTTCCGCACGGCCTTCGCCAGCTCGTCGTAGGTCATACTGCCGGGATGATACATGCGCACGATTCCGGCGCGATCGATGAGGACCAGAGTGGGCGTGGTGCTGGCGCCGTACAGGCGGAAGTTGCCGCTGGCCAGCGGGACGGGCATGCCGTCAAGATCGCTGTAGTAGCGGTCGCGGACCTGCTCGATGTAGGCGCGCTCGTCGGCTGGCGCGGCATCCTCTCCGCCTGCCACGTATCCGTATAGCTGCGTGGGGCCCAACACCATCAAGCCACGACCGGCGAATTCCTGGCGAATGCGCGCAATCACGGGCACGTCGGCTTTGCAATCGCCACACCAGTGCGCCCAAAAAAAGATCAGCACCGGATGACCGCGCAGCGAGGCGAGGGCCGGGGCTTTCGCTCCCAGCGAGTTGGAAACATCGAGCGGCGGAGCCGGCTTACCCACCAGATCGAGCATGTTGATGTTCTTCTGAATGCGCGCGCCCAGGTCGGTGTCGCGGTAGTGAACCAGTTCGTCGCGCAGGAACGCGATGGCTTCGTGCTTATCGCCCCGCGCGTTCATCACCTGAGCGCGCACCTCGATGGCCGCGCCGAGGGCGGTCTGATAATGTTTATCCGACTCGATGCCGTGCCGCGCCTTCGCGGTCATGCAAAGCTGATAGGTCCGGGACGCGAAGTGCTCGGCCTCGTCCAGCTTGTTCGCGGCAAGGTACGCGCGCGCGATCCAGGACATTGCTTCGAGAGCTTCCGGCGTCGAACCGTGGCGGGTGATGTCGGCCTGCACCGCCGCATCGGCGTGTGCGAAATCGCCATTCATGAGGGCACGGCGCGTATCGGATATCACATCGGCGCGGACTAGTGCGATCGCCGCCAGGGCGAGTGCGATCACAGCGCGCGTCACCGTCGCCTTTTGTGTTTTCGGCTGGCGGATGAAACGGAGGCGCAGCAGCGTCCACAGCGCTTCGAAGCCGTCGCGCGCGCGAATCTTCTTTCCCTCGGCGATGCCGCGGGCGTTATAGCGAATGGGAACTTCCATGATCTTGTAGCCTTGCAGGCGCAATTTGGCGGTGACCTCCGGGCAGAACTCAAAACGCCGGCACTCCAGCGGAACCGCGCGCAACAGCGGCATGCGGAACGCTTTATACGCGGTTTCGAGGTCGGTGAGGCGCGCGCCGTAAAGCAGGTTTGCGATGAACGTCAGTACGCGATTGGCGATTCGATTCTTCCACGCCATACCCACCGGATCGCCGAGAAATCGCGAGCCGTAGACGACGTCCGCACGGCCATTCACGATGGGTTCCAGAATGCGCTGGTAATCGGCGGGATCGTATTCGAGATCGCCATCCTGCGTAAGCACGATATCGCCGGAAGCGTGCGCGATGCCGATGCGAATGGCCGCGCCTTTCCCCGCGTTGACGCTGGCGTGATGCGCGACGACAATGCCTGCTCGCGCGTGCTCGCCCAGCAGCTGCGCGGTGCCATCCGTGGACCCATCGTCGATGACAACGATTTCCTTGGTGCAGACCCGCTCCAGCACCTGGGCGAACGTGCGGAATTCGTTATACACGGGAATGATGATGGAGACCTTCACGCGGGCTTCTCCGCTTCTTCCATCACTGCAAGCAACGACTGGCCGAAGGGCGGTGGAATAGCGCTTTCGACGCGGGACAAAATCGGTACGATGAGCCGGTCAAACAATGCGATCTGCCCCGCGGACTGCGTGTCCCGCTGCAGAATGCGGGCATTCATCCACCAGCCGAAGAACCCGGCCACGTTTATGTAACGCACTCGGCGCAGGCGAAGACCGGCTTCATTGGCGAGGCGGGCCAGATCACAGCGCCGATAGCGCCGCCAATGGCCGAGATTGCGGTCGATAGGACCGTAGAGCGCCGGAAATGCCGGCACCAGCAAAACTACCACGCCGCGGGGCGTCAGCACCGAGGCCATATTGCGCAAGGCCTGGGCGTCATCTTCGACGTGCTCCAGCGTGTTGAGGCAGACGCAGGAATCGGGATGAAAGCGCGCAACTTCGAGAAACGCGCCATCGCTCACATCGCCAGGGAACACCT
>JBEKFB010000126.1:0-11259 GCA_050013535.1 Bryobacteraceae bacterium
CGTCCATAACGATTCAGCTTGCCACAATCGATTGATCGGCGCAGCGAGTGACCGCAGAGTTCCCGCATGCGTCTTGATCGTTATGAAAAAGACACGTCGGTCCAAACGCCTTAGCGCGGGAATTCTTTTCGCGATGCTATTTGCCGCCGCCTCCAATGCCCAATCGGCGAAGAACGCGGCGCCCGCTCCCGCACCCGTGCCCGAACAAATCGCCCATGCGAAAACGGTGTTTATCTCGAATGCCGGCGCGGACGGGGCTGAGATCTACAGCGGCGGGATTGACCGTCCTTACAACCAGTTTTACGCGGCCATGAAGAGCTGGGGGCGCTATGAACTCAAGCCCGCTCCCGCCGGTTCGGATCTGGTCTTCGAACTAATCTTCACCACCCTTCCAACCGAGCCGTTTTCGCGGCTTCACCTGACCATCCTCGACCCCTCAACGCACGCAGTGCTGTGGGCGTTCACCTCGCACGTGAAGCCAGCCCTCCGGCAATCAACAGGCGATGGCAACTTCGACGAAGCCATGGCCAGCCTGGTCGCCAGCGTGAAGGAACTGGCCGCGCGGCAGTAACGGGACGTAATCTTAGGCTGGGAGCGTCTTCGCCGGGGTCATCGCCGAGAT
The DNA here is from genome assembly GCA_050013535.1 of Bryobacteraceae bacterium. Lineage (GTDB taxonomy): Bacteria > Acidobacteriota > Terriglobia > Bryobacterales > Bryobacteraceae > CAWACP01. Next base: position 623 of record JBEKFB010000126.1, read on the forward strand.
GGCCAGCCCCACCGCCACCACCACCACGCAGCCGATTACGTTGTACCAGAGAAAGCCGATGTGGGTGAAGCGATTGGCCGCGAAGATTGCCGCCTCACCAGCCAGCACGCCGTAGAACGCCCCGTTGGCGCCGACGCGCTTGAAGAAGAAGGCGAGCACGAAGACGCCGAGCAATCCACCGTAGAACAACGAGCCAACCATGTTCACGGCCTCGATCAGCGCGCCGAAATTGCGCCCGAAATTAGCGAAACACACCGCGAAGCAGCCCCACATTATCGTCGCCAGGCGGGAGGCGACCACGTAGTGCCGGTCGGAAGCTTCGGGAACAAAGTGACGGCGATAAATATCGATCACGCTGACCGTGGCGAGTGAGTTGATTTCGCCCGACGTCGATGACATGGCCGCCGAAAAAATCACAGCTACGATAAGCCCGACTATGCCCGCGGGCAAATAGCGCGTGACAAAGGACAGAAAGATGAAGTTTGTATCGTTGAATTCGCGCGAGACCAGATGCTCACCCGCGGTATGCGCGGCATCGAGATCCTGCTGAGCCTGTCGATACCGCCCGGCCGCCGCGTCACGACTCGCTTCATCTCCGGCATGACGCGCCACGAGGTACTGTTCGGCAGCGTCGCGCCGCTTTGCAAAGGCCGCTTCGAAACTCTGCTGCACCGAGCCGTAGCCGGGATTCTTTTCCACATGCGCCTGCTCCACCGGATGAAACAGCACCGGTGGCCGCTCGAACACGAAGAACACGAACACCATCGCGCCGATGAAGAGAATGAAAAACTGCATCGGGATCTTGGCCACGGCGTTGAATAACAGGCTGAGACGGCTCTGCTCGATGGAACGGCCCGTGAGATACCGTTGCACCTGACTCTGATCGCACCCGAAGTAGGCCAGCGCAAGAAAAGCCCCGCCGATCAGTCCGCTCCAGATGTTGTAACGATCGTCCCAGCTAAACTTCGTGGTCACCGGATTCAGGCGGCCCATCGCGCCTGCCAGCGACAGCGCGTCGCCAAAAGAAACGTTGTGCGGCAGCAGGTACACGGCCATGCCCAGCGCCAGCACCAGCGCCGCGAAGATGAGCCCCATCTGGTACACGTCCGCCCAGGTGACTGCTTTGATTCCACCCCACGAGGTGTAAATCATCACCAGCACGCCCATGATGATCGTGGTTACGCGATCGGGCCAGCCGAGGATCACCGACAGCACCACCGCCGGCGCGTACAGCGAAAGCCCCGCTCCGAGGCCGCGCTGGATGAGGAAAATCGCGCTCACCAGCGATCGCGTCTTGGCATCGAATCGCCGCTCTAAATACTCGTACGCCGTATAGACATTGGCGCGATGAAAAATCGGGACGGCCGTAGCCGACAGGATGATCATCGCCACCGGCAGGCCGAAATAGAATTGGACGAAGCGCATGCCGTCGATATACGATTGGCCGGTGGTTGATATGAAGGTGATGGCGCTGGCCTGGGTGGCCATGATGGAGAGGCCCATGGCGTACCACGGCATGCTCTTGCCGGCGAGCAGATAGCTTCGCGTGGTGCTGCTGCCGCGCCCTCGCCACAAGCCGAAGCTCACGATGAACGCGAGCCAGCCGAACATGACAATCCAGTCGAGCGCCCTCATTCGGCGAAGGCCCGGGTGAACAGCCAGAAGAGGAAGATCACGACGGCGACGTAAGCCGCCACCGCGGCGTAGACACGCGGCCAGGCGCCGAGAATGGGCGGAGGGTCATCCGGTATCTCGCGCGGAGCTTCGTCGCCGATCACTGCAGCGTTTTCCCCGCGCTCAGCAGGTTGGCGAAAACGCGGAACGCGCCCGGCACTCCCGCGGGCAGCTCGCGAAACCAGGAAAAGGCCGTGAACACGAACGCGCCTTTGCCATAGCGAGCGGCCAGCGTCGCGCCAAGTAGTGGCTGTTCGCCGGGGTCGTGCATTTCAAACAGAGGCGTGTAGTGCGGGTCCCATTGGGAGGCGAAGTACAGGCCGCGCTCCTGTATCCAGCCGTCGAAATCGCGCGCGGTGATTTCGTTGGGACTGTGGAGCAGAGGATTGTCCGGATGCGGGAAGGCTACCGGCGCTTCCTCCACGGTCACTCTGTCGCGGCCGATTTGAAAAGGCCAGGGGCCGGCATGACCCAGCACTGCGCCGCCTTCGCCGGTATATGTGTTCATGGTGTTGTACTGAACCACCAGTGTTCCGCCGTTTTGCACATACTCGACCAGGTGCTGAGCATTGGCGACAAGATCCGGCCGCGTGTTATACGCGCGTACACCGGTGACAATGGCATCGAAGCGGTTAAGATCGCCGCGGGCGAGATCGCCGGCGTCGAGCAGCGTGACAGTGCTGCCCATTTGCCGAAGGGCGTCCGGAACTTCGTCACCCGCGCCCATCACGTACCCAATGTTCTTCGCGAGGTTGCGCACATCCACGCGAACCAGTTTCACCGAAGCAGGCGGAAACAGATACTGCGGCGGAATGTGGGGGTAATCGATCAGTTCGGTTGCGACGAAGATGCCGGAATTTCCGGCATGGATCTCCATCAGCGCGTGTGTCCGTTCCTGCTGTGAAGGCGGCGAAACATCGAAGCTGATGCTGGTTTCTACACCTTTGGGCAGCACGAATGGCGCGGAATTCGGCGTGGTCTTCCATGGCCCGTCGAGGCGCGCCTGGCCCCTTTCGGTCTGCACCGATTTCAATTCGATAGATACGCGCTTCGCCGCGTTATCCGCAAAGATCACCGACGATTCCGGTATCGATACCTGCACTGAGGGCACCACGGCCAGCGGACGCCAGCGTTCGCCGAGCAACCGGTCCACCCAGCGGTATACGACCGGCCGCTCCAGCTCGATACGCGTTCCGGCAACGTCAAACTCCACGCGTTTTGAAATAAGCGGAGCGTTCTCCGGCGTGCCAATCAGGTTCGGATCGCCCACTTCGTAAGAATCGCCCTTAGGCGGTTGCTGCAGCCAGTAAGGGCCTGAGTAGCCAGCCTTCGGCGGAATTGCGTCTTCCGATGACAACTGCGCCGGCTGGTTCGGCGCCATCCTGAACGCAGGACTCTGGATGGCCAGCGTGCCACGGTTTACGGCCGTCAGCGTGACTTTCACTTTTCCGCCGGGCACAATTGCGTACTCGTCCGCGGTCGCATCCAACGATAACCCGGCGCACAGGGCGATGGCCTCGTTGAGGTCGTGCTCTTTTCGCCTCAGCAACGGATCGTCACCGGCGGGCATCTGTCCCTTCGCTTCAGCGAGCAACGGGACAGCCTTCTCCGGGTGATCGGGATCGAGCGTCTGCCAGGCTTTTTCAAGCAGGTCGCCGACGGGCTTGCCCCCGGGGAACCGGTTCCAGGTGGTGTCGACGCCATCGAAAATGCTGTCTTTCGCTGAATCGCCCGCCACGACTATGAGCGAATCGATGTTCGATCCCTGGCGCTCGGGCGAGCCCATGCCCTGGCTGCGGTGCATGCTGCGGCTCATGCCGGCGATCTCAAGATATGAATAGCCCAGCACGGGGTTCCATGCGCCATCGTCAATGTCGTTCCGGCCGGCTTTTGTGGCGTTCTCCTGCTGCTGTTCGCGCGTGAAGCCGAACATGTTCCAGAACACTCGCTTCGCCTGCCAGGGCGGGCCGCATTCGGGAAACTGTTTCGGATCGGCTGCGGCGAAAAAGGCTTCCCTCCCGAGGATTGCCGACACCTGATGATGACCATGTCCGTCGTTGGGGGTGCCGGAGAAACGCAGCACGATGACATCCGGACGGAACCGGCGGATCACCCGCACGATGTCGCTCAACGTCCGCTCACGGCCCCATTTCCGCATCGTTTCGTCGGCGGTCTTGGAAAAGCCGAAATCGATGGCGCGCGTGAAGAACTGCTCGGCGCCATCGATGCGCCGGGCCGCCAGCAATTCCTGGGTACGGATGACGCCCAGCGCGTCGCCCTGTTCGGGTCCCAGCAGGTTCTGGCCGCCTTCCCCGCGAGTCAGCGAAAGATAGCCGGTGCGGACGCACAATCCTCGGGCGAAATAAGCCAACAATGCGGTGTTTTCGTCGTCGGGGTGGGCGGCGATCATGAGCACGCTGCCGGTGTTGCAAAGGCCGTGCAACGATTCATACGCGCGCGCGGCGCCGGATAACTCACGCTGCGCAAACGCGGGGGCGGCCTGGATGATCAGGAAGGCCGCGAGGACACAGGAAAGTCCGCGCTTCATCTGTGTTGGTTATTGTAGCTTGTGCTGGCGAATGTGGCACAGCGTTACGCGAACGGACCGCTCGGGCAGTCCGCCAGTGTCACTTTTCTCACGCCGCCGAATTCACCAGCCGGGCGGGACCTGCACTAATCTGCCACCGGCCTTCAAACAACATCCGTCGTTTGAAGCAGTTGCAAAACCGGCCCGCCGGTACGGGCCATCGGGAGGCTTTCGCTGCGCGTACTCGCAGTTGTAACCGTCGGGTACAATTGGGCTAATGGGAAATATCGCCTCCGCTTCGTCGACACGCATTTTGATCGCGGACGATGAAGAAAGCCAGCGAATTGGGCTGGTCAGCATGATCCAGTCCTGGGGATACGCGGTGGAATCCGCGGCGGACGGCCAGGAGGCGCTGGAGAAGCTGAACGCCCTGCCCGTACACGTACTGGTAACCGATCTCATGATGCCGCGCATGGACGGGTTTGAGCTGCTTAAGCGGCTGAATTCCCAGGGTGGCGCACCGCCGGCGATCGTACTCACGGCGTTCGGCAACATCGAAACGGCGATCCAGACAATTCACGATCTGGGCGCTTTCTGGTTCCTCGAAAAACCGATTCAGCCCAGCGCGCTCAGGATTCTGCTGGAACGGGCGGCGTCGCAAAGCCATCTGGCCGAGGAAACGGAACGGCTGCAGCGGGAGTTGCAGTACAAGGGCGTGCTGGTGGACATGGTTGGCTCCTGTGCGCCGATGCAACAGGTTTTTTCGATGATTCGCCAGGTGGCGCCATCGAAGGCGGCAGTGCTGGTCACGGGCGAAAGCGGAACGGGCAAGGAACTGATCGCCCGGGCCATCCATCATCTGAGCCCCCGCCGGAACGGGCCCTTCGTCGCAATCAACTGCGCGGCCATGCCTGAGACCCTGATGGAGAGTGAACTCTTCGGACACGAGAAGGGCGCCTTCACCGGAGCGGTGGAGCGGCGGGCCGGTTGTTTCGAACTGGCGCAGCATGGAACGCTGTTGCTGGACGAACTGGCGGAAATGCCGGTGGGAACACAGGCGAAGCTGCTGCGCGTTCTCGAGGATTCGCATGTGCGCCGCCTGGGCGGCAAGGCGGAGATTGCCGTTGACGTGAGGATCGTCGCCTCTACTAACCGGCATCTGGAAGAGGTGCTGCGTAAGGGAGAATTGCGCGAGGATTTGTATTATCGACTGAACGTGTTTCAGATCATGCTTCCGGCCCTGCGAGAACGGGACGGGGATTTGCCTCTGCTCGCGGAAGCGTTGATCGGCATGCTGAACCGCAAGCACGGTTGCCGCGTGGCGGATATATCGAGCGAGGTGCTGGAGATGCTCCGCCGCCATAACTGGCCCGGCAACGTGAGGGAACTCCGCAACGTGCTGGAGCGGGGCGTGATTCTGGCGGGCGAAGGGACCATTCTGCCGCAGCACTTGCCGCGCGATTTCGGCGTTGCGGCGGGAACCCGCGCTCCCCACCAGGCAGCGGATATGAACAGCGTGCGGCTCCCGGTGGGGACTACGGTGGGCGAAGCCGAGAAGGCGCTGGTGCTGCTCACTCTGCAGCACACGAAGAACAATAAGACGCGAGCCGCCGAGATCCTGGGCATCAGCCTGAAGACGCTGTTTAATAAGCTGAAGGAGTACGGTGCGTCGGCGGAAGCCGAGGCCGCTGCATCTTCGTAATGTCGCTGAAGACCAGGATTCGCCTGTCAGTCGCGGCCCTGGTCGCCACGGTGGTGGTGCTGGTTTCGCTCGTTTATGTATACGATTTCACCGGCAGCGCCATCGACAGCGCCGCTGACAGCGCGCGCCAGATAGCCGGTGAAGTAGCCGGTTACGTGGTCGAGCGCGTGGACCAGAGCCTGGCCTCGCTCCCGGACCGTCCCCCCGACCGTCAGCAGGTGCGCGAGCGGGTGGCCAACATCATCCGTACCGATCCGCTGATTCCCGCGATGATCACCCGCAGCGTGAGCACCAACGCGGCCGTTCTGGACATCATTGTGCTGGGTCCGAATAACCACGTGCTGGCGTCGTTCACACGCACGTTCGTACCGGGTGCGTTCCGCTACGCCTCGTTCGATGCCTGGAAAAATGGCCCGCCTTTGCGCAATCTCTGGCAGCTTTTCAACGAAAAAGAGAATTACGCGATCCAGATTCCGGTAGCGGCGCAGGGAGACAAAACACCGCAGTTCACTGTAATGGTGGTGGTGCGTTCGTCCCTGATTCGTCACACGCTGGCGCCGGCATTCGAGAACCTGGGATACGGATTTCTGATTGCCCTTGCCGTTTCCCTGGCGCTGGCATGGCTGGTGCCGGCTTTGGCCCTGCGGCCCCTGGCGCGCGTGGGCCGAACCATTGACCTGATCATCAAAGGCGAACTCCCGCCTGACGGACCGGAAGCGGCTGCGGCGGCGCGCGAATCGCGCGAATATGCCGACGTACAGTCGAAGCTGAGCGTGCTGGGTCAACAATTCCACGGAGTGCGCCGCGATGCGCTGGAATTGCGCAATAATATCGACGAATTGCTGGAGCGCCTGGAAGAAGTCGTGCTGCTGTTTGACGCTCAGGGGCGCACGGTGATGGCCGGCCGGCCGGCCGAACAATTGCTCGGCTTGTCGCGCGAAGAGATCCTGCGAAGCACGATGGTGGAGCTTTTCCCATCGGACGAGCCCTCCGGCGGCGCGATTCGTGAAGCCATCGAGCAAAACGAGCCCGTCCGCGACAAGATTGTCTACGTCGAGGTACCGGAGCACGGCCGCAGGCGTTTGCTGCTCAGCGTGGAGCTGCTCTCCCGCGCCTCAGGCGCGCAGCCCATTGGGACGCTGGTTCGTTTACGCGACCCCGATACTCGCAAGCAACTGGAATCGCATCTCGATCTTTCATCCCGGCTGGCCGCCATCAGCCGCCTGACCAGCGGCGTCGCGCATGAGATCAAGAATCCGCTGAACGCCATCGCGCTGCACATCGAAGTCCTGCGAGGCCGGCTGGACGCGCCCGAACCGGAGCTGGAACTGATCACTCAGGAAGTGCGCCGGCTGGATCACGTTGTGCGCACATTCCTCAATTTCAATAAGCCTCTGGAACTTGAACTCACCGAAGTGAACCTGCCCGATGTCGTGCGCGAACTCGCCGCCTTTATCCATCCCGATGCCGAAGCGCATCAGATTAGCATCGAGGCCGAACTGTGCGAGGAAGCGTGGATCCGCGGCGACCCGCGGCTGCTGCGCCAGGCGGTAATGAACGTGGTAGTAAACGCGATTGACGCCATGGGTGAGCATGGGCACCTGAAGCTCGGGGTAGACAACCAGGATGGTGAGTGCATCCTCAGCGTCGACGACAGCGGCCCCGGAATTCCCGAAGGCATCCGAGATCGCATCTTCGACCTGTACTTCAGCACCAAACCCGAAGGTTCGGGCATCGGTTTAGCCCTGACCTTCCGGATGGTGCAATTGCACGGTGGTACAATCGACTTCGAAAGCCAGCCCGGGAAGGGCACATCGTTCCGTTTACGTTTTCCGGAAGCAGCTCCTGCCAGGCGCGGCCGGCTTGCGATGTCCCAGGCGCGCTCCTGAGGGCGGACTTTGCCCATGACAGCGCACACAAACCGCGCGGCCACCATTGCTCTGTTCGCCGCCATTGCCTGTTGTTCATGCCGGCATAAGAAGGCGCCAACACCGGTGATGATCCCGCCTCCGGCCGCGGCACAGACGACAGCTAAACCTCCACCACCGCCGCCACCGCCTCCCGAGCTTCCGCCATCGCAAAGCGGCACGGTTGTGACGCCTCCTCCGGCAGTGTCCCAGACAACCGTTCCCGGGCCGCCCAAGAAGAAGCGCAAAGCGGCGAAGAGGACGTCCAAGCCCGACACGTCCGCGACGCAAAGCGCAGACGCACAATCCGCGCCCGCGGTTGCCCAACCGTCCCCGGCGTCATCACAGGAAGCTCAACCCGCCGCCGTCCCGTCGCTGGGCCAGATGCTCACCGACGACCAGCGGCGCGAGTACGAGACGCACATTCACGAGGCCCTGGAGCGGGCCCGTGCGAATCTGCGCAAGGCTCGCGGCAACACGAAGCTGACCGAAGCACAACAGCGCATGGCATCACAGGTGGAGACGTTCGTGGCGCAGGCAGAAGACCGGAGCAAGACCGATCTGGTGTCGGCGCGGAGCCTCGCCGAACGCGCGGATCTGCTGGCAAAGGATCTGGCGGAGAGTCTGCAGTAAGCGACGCGGACTTACGCCCCGCCGCGCTCGGGCGCCAGCACTTCGCCGGCGGCTTTCGCCGTGTTGCAATGGATGGTCACCGTATCGCTGGTGTCCCAGGCGTATCCACCGGCCAGACCGATTGCGACGGGCACTCCCGAGCTGCGTGCGCGTCGCATCACCATGAGGTCGCGTTCCTTCAGACCTCCCGCGGTGAGCGATAGTCCGCCGAGCTGATCTTCGCGGTATGGGTCGGCGCCGGCAATGTACATGAGCAAATCGGGCCGGAACGCGGCGAATCCGCAGTCGAGGGCTTCTTCGAGGGCTGCCAGGTATTCGCGGTCCGAGGTCTGGTCGGGCAAATCGACATCGATATTCGACGGCGGCTTCTCGAACGGATAATTATGCAACTGATGAAGCGATATTGTGAAAACGCTTTCGTCGCAGCCGAAAATGGCGGCCGTGCCGTTCCCCTGATGCACATCGCAATCCACCACCATCGCGGTCCGAATAGCGGATTCCGATTGGAGTGTTCGAATGGCGATGGCCACGTCGTTGACTGCGCAGAATCCTTCGCCATGATCGGGAAAGGCGTGATGAAACCCCCCGCCCACGTTGAAGCCGATGCCATCGACAAGGGCGCAGCGCGCCGCCAGAATGGACCCTCCCGCCGCCAGCCAGAAAGCTTCTACCATCTGACGCGAGTATGGAAGCTCCAGCTTTATAAGCTCGTCATATCCGAGCGTGCCGGTCTTGAGGCGGTTTACCCAGCCGGGCTCATGGACGCGGAGGATATCCTCATCGCTGGCTGGTTCGGGGTGCAGGAAATCGGCTTCTTCGGCGAAGCGCTCGACGAGGAGGCGGTCGTGAATCAGCCGGAACTTCTTCGCGGGGAAAACGTGATCGCCGATATGCAGGTCGTAGCCGGGATGCCAGACAAGTTTGAAGGGAAGCATGGGCGCATGCCCCGAACGGCCGCTCGTTGCAAGGTCATCATATCAACCACTCGGCGCTGGCTCGAACCGGCGTAGTGCGGCTCTGGCTACGGGTGTACATACAGCGTCGCGTTCGCCTGGGTTTGAGATGTATTGGGTAGAGTGCCGAAGGTGACGACGAACGGCACGGCGCCGTTGGTGACGACGGCGGGAACCGTGATGTTCATTTGCAGGATGCCCATGATGCAGCCGTACACGGGCGACGCGGAGAGCACTGTCGCGGGAAGTCCGGCAATCGTTACCGCCGGATAAGGCATGTCCTGAGGCAGTGGAACCAGCGTGAGTGGCACGATGTATCCCGTGGCCTCGGGGATGACGAGTGGACTGACCCAGGAGCCTTCTCCGGTCAGATAGACTTCTACCACGTCGCCCGCATATGCAGGCGTAGCGGCCGCATTCAGACTGTAAAGAACGCTCGCCCCAACCGGGTGTTCGTTAATGGCCGCCACTGTGCCAACGCCCGAACCGTTCGATGTGAACAATCCCGGATCGTTGGTGGCTATGGTCACCGGGAAAGTGGAACTCCCGGAACCGTAAGTCAGAACCACGACCTTGTTTGCCCCGAGTGTCACCTCATAGGGCACCTGCAGATTCACCTGTGTGGAGCTCACGTAAATCAACGGAGCCGCCTGACCGTCGATGGTGACGGAAACGCCGCCCAGTGTAGTGTCCACAAAACCGGGATTCGTCTGTTCGGTCATTGTCAGCGGGGGCAGGGGACCCATGTTGACGCCGAAGATCGCCACCAGCTCGCCCGGACTGATTTGCGTGCCGTTGTAATCAGCCGCATTGAGAACGGCCCCGACGGTTGGCGAGTTGCTGACGCTCTCCGTGGTGCTGGCACTGCCTCCTGGCGCAGGATTGGTCACCGTGAGCGTCAACGTCGACGGAGCCTGCAACAGATTGGAAGGGATAATGACGTCGAGATGCTCGGAATCGAGGATGGCCGGCTTGAGAGCAGCCGACAATCCGGTAACGCCGACGGTGGTCGCCTTGTAGTAATTCGTTCCGGTGATAGTCAGCTCGGTGTTGCCGGAGCCAACCGGTATCGATGGAGGCCAAATGCTCGTAATGGTCGGAACCGACGCCTGTACCGAGACGCTCACGGTCAGAACCTGCGTTTTTGCCGCTAAACCCGTGCCGGAGGTGACAATGGTTATCTTGCCGTTATAAACCGTGCTTTGCGGAGCGAGGGTGCTCGAATCGACAATTATCGTGAA
>JBEKFB010000127.1:0-12137 GCA_050013535.1 Bryobacteraceae bacterium
TCCACCTGATCGTTGAGGACGCGCAGATAGCGGTCGTGACGAATCTCTTCGAGTTCGTCGTTCTTCACCAGCTTGGCCTTGTTTTTCTCGGCCTGCGTGGAGAAAAGCTCGCTTCCCTTGGTGTCATCGAAGTGGATTTCGTTGTAGTTGTCGGGCCCACCCCCTATGGTGCTGTGCGTGCGAATACCGCTGTGGTTCTTCTTGTCCGGGAGCTTGTAGGGCGGCATGCTGTCGCCGTTATAAACCATGCCGATGACAATCGGGTAATCGGGATCGCCTTCCTGGAAGGCGACGACCACCTCCTGCCCAACGCGCGGAATCCATATGTAGCCCCAGTGCGGTCCGGCCCAAGGTTGCATGACACGCGCCCAACAGGACCGGCCTTCGTCGTTACAATCCCAGTGGAAATGCACTTGAACGCGCGCAAACTCCTCCGTGTAGATCTCGTCACCTCCGGTCCCCACCACCATTGCGGTGGTAACGCCGCGTATTTCCGTACGCTCTGTGCCGTGACCAGACCCGGCCGACATCGACGATCCAGTAGACGATGACCCGCCCGACGAGAATGCTGAGGCTGCTCCCGTGCCCAATCCTGCAAATGGCGAAACCGTCCCCGGGGGCTGAGGTCCGAATACTGAGCCTGCTCCCGTGCCCAATGCCGCAAATGGCGAAACCGTCCCGGCGGGCTGAGGTCCGAATGGTGAGGCTGCCCCCGAGCCCAATAGCGCAAATGGCGAAACAATCCCGGCGGGCGGAGGTGCGAACGGGGATGCCGACGCCCAGGTGGACGGTGAGGAGCCCGACGATTGCGAGTTCCTGAATTTTCGTTGCGGGCGAAAGGGAATCGAGTAAGGTATGGCCGTGAAGGTGTTGTAGTAAGTGCCCTCTGCCTTATCCGTGCCGCCGATAAAGGTGCCTTCTTCGCCACTATGGCTTACCGAAGTGATCAGCCAGGTGACATTCTGGTCGCGCCGGTCATGGTTATAAAGGTCGAATCTGAAACCGGCATACAGGGAGCGGCAGTTGCTTCTCCCGGTTGCGATGGAATGAGCGGCCTCCTCCTCCTCAATGCGCATCTTGGTCCATTCATCGCCGTCGGCCTGAATCTCGTACAAGCCCGGATAGTCGTACACCTCATAATTACTGTTGCCGCCCTGCTGGATCCGCGATGGAGCCACTGCCTCCAGAGTCCGTGTCGGCTGCATGAAGTTGTAAGCGCGTTGCTTGTATTTACCGGGCTTGAAATGGTTGTGAAACTTCCACTCGAGGACACTGTCCACGGGGCTCTTGTACCCTGCACCAAACGAGCGTTCCATTTTCATGCGCGATTGGTACGGGCAGGGTTTGTGCGCGGAGGGAGTATCCCCCATAACCAGTACGTGGCGATCCTGCTCATGCCGAAAGAAAAAGAATATTCCCTCGAGCTCCATCAAGCGTTTGACAAAATTGCAAGCACTTTCACGATATTGCGTGCAATAAACCCAGGGTGTGCGCTTCAGCGTGGTTTGATCTTCCCAATCCTGACCACTCTGAAAACCGTATTGCTGGAAGACTTTTTTGATTGCCGCGAGGGCTTCCAGGTTCTGATAGATTGTGCAGTTCGTGGTCTGAGTAAGCAGCCAGAGCCAGGGCACCACTTCCGCCTGATAGCAGGCCAGACGCCCCTCGTCCGAACAGAGCGCGAACTTGCTGACTATGCCGTTTATATAGTGAAAGGTGCTGCCATCCGATTGACGGATGCCCACGGTGACCGGCTTCCCCACCAACTGGTCAAAATCGATGTCGAAGTTATCGGAGACCAGATCCAACTCATAGTGGAACAGCTCGGAGATGTGCTCAGTGCCTCTGAAGCGTTTCACCAGGAGCACATCTTCGCCCAACGGTGTGTCCAGGTGAAAGAGGCGGTTGGTTTGAGCGAGTATCGATGTCGACATATCCGCAATATCAGGAGTAAACGAATCCGCCTTCGGGCATCACGCTGACGCGCACGTCCTGGTTCGGCTCCCCAGCGGCCATGCGGCCAAGCATTTGCCGGGAGATTTCCGGGAGCACCGTGTTAGTAAGGATACTATCGATGTTGCGCGCGCCGCTTTCGATTTCCGTGCAGCGTTTGGCGATCTCGGAGAGCACCGCGTCGTCCCAGGTAAGGTGCACCTTGTGATTTTCCAGGATGCGCTTGCGAATGCGGTCCAGCTTCAGCACGATGATCTGCTTCAGGATCTCATCCCGTACCGGGAAGTACGGAACAATCACCATGCGCCCGAGAAACGCGGGTTTGAAAACCTTATCCAGCTCCGGCTTGAGCGCCTTCACAAGGCCTTCGGGGCCGGGCATGGTCTCGGGATCGGCGGTCAACTTCATCAGGGTCTCGGTGCCGGCGTTCGAAGTGAGAATCAGAATCGTATTCTTGAAATCGATCTCGCGGCCCTCGCCGTCCTCCATCATGCCTTTGTCGAATACCTGATAGAAAAGTTCGAGTACGTCCGGATGGGCCTTTTCCACCTCATCCAGAAGTACCACCGAATAAGGCCTGCGGCGCACCGCTTCGGTGAGAACGCCGCCCTCACCATAGCCGACATAGCCGGGGGGTGAGCCCTTCAGCGTCGATACCGTGTGCGCTTCCTGGAACTCGGACATGTTAATGGTGATCATGTTCTTCTCACCGCCGTAAAAGAGGTCGGAGAGCGCCAGGGCCGTTTCTGTCTTGCCTACGCCGCTGGGTCCCACCAGCATGAAGACGCCAATGGGCCGGTTCGGGTCGTCCAGCCGCGCTTTAGAAGTGACAATGCGGCGGGCGATGGTTTCGAGCGAATGCGTCTGTCCTACAACACGTTTTCCAAGGAATGTTGCCAGCTCCAAAACCGCCGCGATCTCGTCCTTCACCATTTTGCCGACGGGGATGCCGGTCCACGCCGCCACCACTTCCGCCACGATCTGCTCATCCACGCACACGCGCATTAGCGGCGTTTCGCCCTGCAACGCGGAAAGTTCGGCATTGAGCTTTTCCATCTCTGCGCGCAGCGCCGCGGGATCTCCGGTTGGACTTGCTGCCGGAGTGGTTACCGGCGCCGCGGCGGCTGTCTCATCCGTTGAGCTCCCGGCCGGCGCCGCGATGGGCTGCGATGCGGGGGACGCGTCAGGTGTAAGTGGTTTCGTTCCCGCTGCTGTCTCGAGTGCTGTGCGCAATTCGCGCAGCCGTGTGACGATCTGTTTTTCCTTTTCCCAGCGTTCGCCGAGGCTGGCCAGCGTTTTTTCGACACTCGCCTTCTCAGCCGCAATCTGCTCCAGACGCTCGGCGTGATTCGCGCCGACGGCGGCCTCGCGAGTGAGAATCCGCTCCTGGACGTTGAGATCGTCCATTTGCCGCGTGGCGTCTTCGAGAGCGGGCGGTGTTGCGCTCTGTCCCAAAGCGAGACGCGCGCACGCGGTATCGAGAACGCTAACCGCCTTGTCGGGAAGCTGCCGCCCAGCGAGATAACGGTGGGAGAGACGCACCGCCGCGCCCAGGCCCTCATCCAGAATGCGCACGCCGTGATGCTTCTCCAACGACGGTACGATGCCGCGCAGCATCACCATGCACTGAATCTCGCCTGGCTCTTCGACCTTCACCACCTGGAAGCGGCGCGCCAGTGCGGCGTCCTTTTCGAAATAGCGCTTGTACTCGGACCAGGTGGTCGCGGCAATGGTTCGCAACTCCCCGCGCGCCAATGCAGGTTTTAGCAGATTCGCGGCATCGCCCTGTCCCGCCTGTCCGCCCGCGCCGATCATGGTGTGGGCCTCGTCAATGAATAGAATGATGGGAACCGGCGACGACTTCACTTCTTCAATCAGGCCCTTAAGCCGGTTCTCGAACTCGCCTTTCACTCCCGCGCCGGCCTGCAGCAGCGCCAGGTCGAGCGTGCGCAGCACGACATTGCGCAACGGTGGCGGCACGTCGCCACTGACCACCCGCAATGCGAAGCCTTCCACCACCGCCGTTTTGCCCACGCCCGCCTCGCCGGTAAGGATGGGGTTATTCTGACGGCGGCGCATCAGGATGTCGATAATCTGCCGCACTTCTGAATCGCGTCCGAGCACTGGGTCGATCTTGCCGGCCTTCGCGTTGGCGGTGAGATCGATGGTGAACTGGTTGAGATTCGGCGTCTTGCCACCGGCTTTAATACCACCCTGCGGTGCACCACCTTCGGCGGCTCCGCCCGCCATCTCGCCCTCGTTCGACGCAGCGACGATGCTGGCAAACTCCGCATGCAGCACCGACCCCTGGATCTTCGCGAACTCCGGACTTACCTCGGTGACCATGCGGGCCAATTCCGGCTGCGTGGCCAGCGCCAGAATCGTAAGACCGCTGCGGATGTCGGTCGCACCCAGTTCGATACTGCCGGTGGTCCACGCGTCGGTGAACATCCGCACCAGCGACGGGCTCAGGCTGGGAGTGCGGGCATTACCGGTGCGCAGCCGGTCCAGGCTGCGGGTCAGATCGGCCGAGAGCCGCGATGTATCCACACCAAAGCGCTCGTAAATGCGCGAGCCGTCGGAGCCGGTGTCATCAAGCAGCTTGAGAAGGAAGTGCTCGATTTCCACGTCGTAGTGCGTCCTTGTGACGCACAATCCCGCGGCCGCTTCGAGCGCCTTGCGGGTGGTTTCATTCAACTTGCCGATGAGAGATTTCAGACTGAGACTCATAGGTCAGGCAACCTTCCATAATTCGAGAACCGTTTCGTCCGGATCGCGGTCCAGCATCCGCGTTCGCCCCCACGACAACCAACCCAGACGGGGAGCGGTGTCGCCGCCAGCCCCGAGTTCACAGGGCGGCGCGTCTTCACGACGGAGCACGAGTTGCACTTCAAAATCGAGGTCATCGCGGGAAAAAAACCGAGTAAGCGCTCGCAGCGGCTGAAACGCCGTTCCTGTCGGCAGGAAATCGAGATATCGCTGGACATCCAGCGGACCAATGCGAACCCGCACCACCGATTGCTGGTCCCACACCTCATCACCCGCCACCACCCCAACGCCGAGAAACGACGAGATGCGCGGCGAATCGTCCAGCGAGCACTGCGTTTCCAGATCGAGCTGACGCCACACCCCCCTGAATTGCCGCACTTCCACGGGCACGTCGAAGTAGTCCACCAGAATGTTCCGCAGGGCTTCGGCCGACCGGGGCTGTTGCGCCAGCAGGCCGGTGTAAAACACCAGGGACTGGTCCGAAATCGCCTGGCGGCGCTCCAGCCCGGGCGTACCCAGCCCGATGAAATCAAGCAGGTATTGGGTCAGTCGGTCGCGCTCGCCGCGCTCATAGGGAACGCCGAAGCGGTATTTTTCCCAGGCGCGATAGAACAGCGACACCATGCGGTGGTTGAAGATGTCCAGGAAGTCGCGCAGGGTGCGGTCGCCGGCGCGAACCCGCTCCCGGATAAACGCGGTGTAGTGCACCGGCAGCACGCCAAGCGGCCCGAACAGACCCATGAAGTTCACATGCATGAGCGGGGGGGCGTCCAGGCGCTTTTCGAGCGACTGAATCTCGCTCGCCGGGAAGGATATCGTGGGATCCGCCGCAAAGCGAACCGCCTCCGCCGCCGGATCGCCGAAGTTCCCCGGAGTCTGACGCTCCGGCGCCAGAAGTTTCATCATGCGCACGGCCTGGAAGAAGGAGAAAGACCACGGCTCGTCCAACATGCGCCGTTCAAGCGCATCCCACAGAGGATCTCGCGCGGGCGGCGAACTGACAGGGGTTGTCTCGTCCTGAACCACGGTATTCATAGCAGGATACTCTGTCCGGCCCGCGGCTGCCACTGGCGGATGATCTCCTCGCGCTGGGTGCTCTTCGCGACCAGCTGGCTGAAGCTGTTCATGGAGACGTACTGGCCGAGGAAGCATTCCATCACGCTGGCAAACAGATAGGCCCCACCGCCGACATATTGCTCCTCGTCGAGTTCCATTTCCACACGCGTGCCTTTGACGAAGCTGATTCCCGTGTCCGACACCACGCGCGCCAGGTGGCGCCTGGCGTTCACTTTAGAGATACCGGCAATTTGCCGCTCCAGCCACGGCGAGCCGGAAAACTCATACAAACGCAGAATCTCCTGCAACGCGTCCTTGCCCTCATCAACCAGCGACAGGTAGTTCAGCGAAAGATGGGAAATCAGGCGCCATAGCGCGTTGCGGCCCAGTGGGGGAGGCGTCGACTGCGTTGGCTTGCGCAGGGCCACAATCTGCTTCACGGTCGCGTCGCCGTCGAGATCGAAATCGCCGCGCTCGTTTCCGAGGGGCAGGCGCGAGGGTAAATCGCCGTTGGTGCAGGTGCAATGCAGGGTGAGTGTCTCGAATTCGGCGCGCACCGGGTTTCCAGCGAGATCCACCAGCGACAGCCATACCGGAGAGGTCCCCGCCAGCTTGCCCTCCAACTCACGTCTTGATACGTGCCAGAATACCTGATCGCGGGTTCGCGCGTGCCCGTGCCGGAAGGAATAGAACGCTTCGTAGGGGACCGGATCGTGAGACCTCGGACTGACGGCCGATACGGAATCGACGGAGAAAACATCCACCGACTCGCGCCGGCGAACATCGGCGATCACCGGATATTCGTAGCTGGTTTGATCGTGCAGAATGGGCTCGGCCGTCTGCGGAAACAGATTCACGATCGGCGAGCAATTGAGTTTGAAGATGCCCGGCGCGATCCCGGTCTGGAACACCTGTTCCTGGTCCTGCCGGGGAATGGACGAAATCAGGAAGAGCAACTCCACTGTGTCACCGAAGCCGCGCCCCGTCAGCATATCCAGTCCATTGAAATCAACGAACAGGAATTTTTCGGGAAACGCAAAATACTCCTGCAGCAACCGATAGCCGGAGAAGGAGCGCCGCGGATAAGGCAGCATGCTCTCGTCCTCGGCGAATCCCACCGGGCGCAGAGAGCTGCCCGGCAGCGTGATGGTCTTCTGCCGACCTTTGACGGACGGATCTCGCAGCAGCACGCCGGAGCAGTTGTTACAGAGCAGCTCGTAGAGCGGATATACCAGGTTCGGATCGCTGTATAGGTAGAAGCGCAGCGTCGGCACGCGGAACTCATTGAAGGTGATACCCGGATTACAGCGAAGGAGCAGTCGGATAACCCCCACCGCGTCGGTGCCTTTCAGGGGCGGGTCCAAACGGTCTGCGGTGCGCCATTGCGCCTCGGTGATCTTCAGCGGCCAGATGATGGTTTCATAACAGCTTCGAAACTTGCAGGTGACGCCGCCCGTGGGCCGCGTGAATATCGTGGAGCCACGCGGCACGCGGATGGAAGAGCCGATTTTCCCGGCCTTCGGGTCCCCGCGAAACTCGGCGACTGACATGGCTGGGATGGGCCGCAGATAGTGCGGATAAACGAGACTGAGGAGAGCCTGGGTGATCTCCGGGAACTCGTCGTCAATCTTCAAATGGAGGCGCGCGGCGAGGAACGAGAATGCCTCGATGATGCGCTCCACGTGCGGATCGTCGCATCGGGTGGCCTCCAGCGCGAGACGGGACGCTACCTTGGGGTAGCGTTCAGCGAAATCCGCACCCATCTGGCGCAGGAATCCCAGTTCGCGCTCATAGTAATACAGCAGTTCATCGCGCACTGGCTTCTTTTCCCACCTGGTATTCGCCGTTCACCGGATCGAAAACCGTGTCGAATACGACACGCTCCGGCGCGGGGTCGCCCCGCACCATCCCTTCAATCTGAAACCGTAAAGACCGCGAGGCCTCGCTGACGGGTATCATGGTAACCACCACGCTCAGCAGGCGCGGCTCGAATATGCCAATGGCCGACTCCATGATACGCAACAGCTCAAGCTGGTCCCGCGGCGACGAGGACGAGAACGAGGTCAGATCCGGCAAACCGTACACAAACAGCGAATATTGCAGTTCCTTTGCGTAATCGGGAACCGGCACGATGATCCGGCGCGTATTCAACAGCCACTCCAGATCGCGCCGCAGCGAAGCCTTGAGCTGCCGGAACGATTGCGCGCGCCCCGGACCTACTTCGTTGCGGTTGTCGGGCTCGTTATCGGTAAGCCGATCCAGCACCGATTCCAGAAGACCGCCCTTGCCCTTGCTTTTGGCCATCGTTTGCCGCTACCGCTCCAGCTCCAGCGCCCGCTTCGGATCCAGCCGGCAGATTTCCGCATACACGCGTTGCCGCTCTTCGGCGGGCGCATTCACGCGAGCGAGGCAACGGTAAAACAACGATAGCGTATGCGCGATCATGGCCGGCGATTCCCATGCCTCCAGGCGGCGCTCGCCAATCTCTCCGGCGAGTTCCCGAAGAATAGGGAACGCCACGGCCTCGTGCCCGGAAGCCATGCACACCATGGCCAACTGCGTTTTTCGCTGGAATCGCGCACGGCCCGTAGTTTCCTGGGTTAGCCGCTGCGACACCAGGTCCACAGCGTCGTTGGTGCGTCCAGAGCGAATGGCCTCGCGAATCATCTCCTCGTCATCCGGGACCGCGGCATCGCCGTTGACGTTGGCCTGTTCGGCGGATGGAACCCCGAAGTGAGCGGGCTCCTGCGCCGGTTCCTCCACGGGCGGCGGAGGAGGGGGAGGGGGCGGCGGCTGGAACATCTCACGCGTTTGCGCGTTGGCGGCCTGCGTGTCGTCGTTCAGGGAGGCTTCCAGCAACTGCGGATAGTCGGCCAGCAGCGCTTTGATCTCGGAACGAAGGGCGCGGGAAACGGCGTCATAGCCCAGCGAATCGCAGGCCCCGAGCACGAAACGCTGCAGATCGAGCCAGGCCCGTCCGCTGGGCATCGCCATCACCTCTTCAGCGGCCTCGAGGAGCGGTTGATACTGGCCCTCCTGCGACAGCCGCTTGATGTTCTGGCGCACCTCGGTGGGCGGAGCCTCCAAGAGCCGCCAGTCGAGCTCGTATGGATTGGCGCGCAGTTCACCCCAGCGCAACGCGCGCAGCAGCAGAAAAGGCACGGGGCTTTGTTGGTTCTGTGCCCGCAGCCAGCGCGCCACGGCGGCCACGCGCGCGGCCGCATCCTCGGCGTTTTCAGGCTCCGCGGTAAGCGTGGCCTTTACGCGGGGAAGACGAGCCGGCGCGCCAGCGGTGGCAGCTTCCGGAGCAGCGTACGCCGCCGGCTCGGCTACCGCCTCCTCTTCCTCCGGCTGATCCTCGGAACCCGCAGCCTGAATGGGGCCGCCCTTCTTGAGCAGAAGGATGCGCACGGTGTTGCCGATTTCCTCCAGCGTGTCCCGGAGCGGAAGAAAGCTTGGCGCATCGTCGGCGAACCGCTCGTTGCAGAGCTCATCCAGCGCGGACAGCGATTCCCGTGCCTGCTGAATCTCGTTAGCCAAGTCGTTGAAATTCTCTCGGGACATCGCGTCAAAGGCGATGTTCCATGCTTCGGGAGTCAGCTTGCCTTCCGCGATCGCCGTCTGGCGGATCTGCTGTTTGTTGCCGTCCATGGAGGCGTCCTGCTCGCTGGGGACCGACAGGGACTCTTTGTAGCGGAACGAATCGTACCCCTCGCGCGTGAGTTCCACTTTACGCAGGGGCAGCAGGAGCTGACTAGCCACCCAGTTGAGCGGCGTGGCGCGAAGTTCCAAATCGCCGTCTTCGACTTCGGGATAGACGGTGTCCCAGAACTCGGTAATCAGACCTTTCATCAGATCCAGTCCCTGGCTCAACCCACTGAAGCCCTCGCGATGAATCATGGCTTCGGTGAGCCAGGCGGCAATCTGCAGGTCCTTGGACTTCTTCGCCAGCGCCTCGGAGGCAAGCTTCACCACTAAAGGCCAGTCGGCGCTCTTGACCTGACGCTGCCAGACGCCCTGATTGGAATCGTCATCCTCGCGGCGAGCCTCTTTGATCTGGTCGTAGGCAGGCGCGTAGCGAAGGTTCGCGCCACTGGGGTTATCACCCGGAATCGGATTCAGAAGGTCTTCGCGAAGCGGCATCGGATCAGGTCGCGGCCGCCGCGTCGCTTTCCGGAGTGGCGGCGGTGTCGAAAGTCAGGCGGCGAATCTGCAGCAGCGGAATCTCTTCATCGTCGACGATCAGCACCTTCTGGCCAAACGGGATGGCGCCGTCCGGCGACTCCTCCCATATGGTGCTGCGCCCCAGCCGCACCGCGTCGTCCGAGCTCTTTGCCGAGAGCGGGCACATCCCTGGAAGAAGCACTTCCCCGAGATCCTTGTCCTCGAAGGACGGCCCGGTGCGCACCACGGCGGGCGTCCAGAGTAGATCGCGGAGACGGCGAGGTTGGGGGATCTCAATGCTTTCGATGTGGTGGAAGGGGATCCACATGTATGCGCCGGCGGCAAACACCTCCAGCTTGGGACCAATGCGCGGGTCGGCGTCGGAGATCCATTCAAAGTGACGATCGTCGATGCTCCCGGAAACCGTCTCCGCCTCACCGGAATCGGGAAACGTCCCACTCTCGAACATCGCCTGGCGCGTGCGCTCAGCCGCCATGGCGCCACGATAGAGCAGTGTTCCAAGCTCGGCGTTCTTGTTGCCCGATTGAGCCAGAACGTCGAGTTGCTTCTCAGCCCGGTCGTAAGCTCCCGCGAAGCAAAGCAGCTCGAAGAGAAAAGTGCGTTGACGATCGTTGCCGGGATCGCTCTTCAATTCGGCCACCAGCGACTGGATGGCGTCGTCGAGTCTCCCGGCGTGGAACAATTCCTTGGCGTTCATGGAGGCCTCCGAGGGCGCGCCAGGCCGGGATCGATGCAAGAGACTCGCATCTACCCGGCCCGGTTGGCGGCAAAACTGGTCCAAACATCTCGAACGACCGCCATCTTACGCGGCCCTGCAACATGAGTGCCGAGCCGCGGCCGTGAGAGCGGTTTCCCTTGCGCGCGGCTGTTAAGTGGTCAGGCTCTGGCTGTAGTCGTAGGCCGATTGCACCGTACCTTGTGACACTCCCTGATTTTGCGGCGTGTATTGGTATTGTATCTTGGCGAACGCGAGCGAAATGGACTCGGCCGGCAGACCCGAATCGTTGTTGCTTCCGGAAGTCTGGTAGGAAGAGAACATCACATTGGTGAACACGACCAGCAGATACGGCGTAAGTCCGCCGCCGGTGGTACCCGTGCGACGGCAGATGAGGGTCACCGGATTCGCGAACGTATTGCCTAAGGCGCAAGTCTGGATGATAGTGGGGCTGGAGCGGTCCACGTGCTTGGTGAAGGTGAAGTCGTGTGCCGTAATCTTACCGCTGGCGGCTCCCGTAAAACTAACTGGCATATGCTATTCTCCTCTTCCTCTCTCTTCGTATTTCCCCCCTTACAGTGAAGGGAGAGCGGGCGCGCCAGGCACCGTTGACGCGAGAACATTAGTCATCGAGTTGTAGCCGCCTGGGATGGTCCCCTGCGCTACACCATTAACCATTTGCCGGTAGTTCATCACGATAGTTTTGTAGCTGAACGCGATGTTCTCGGTAGGCCAGCCGTCGTCTCCCAAGCCGGTGATCTCGTATTGCGTTATGACCACTTGACCGAAATCGACAAACAGGTAATCCACGGGTTGTCCGCCCGTTTCGCCCGCGCGCCGCGCGGTGAACCTGGCCCACTGGATGAGTGCGCCGGCGGAGTTCTGAGAATGCAGTTGCGGACTGGATATATCCAGGCGCTTGGTGAAATTGAACTCGCCCAGTTTCACTTTTTCGACGCCGCCCTGGGTCCCCGCGGCTGGAGTGGCCTTCATCGTTTCGCCAAAACTCCAGCTCAGCATCTCCATTTCCTGCTTGTGGTTCACTTGCAGGCTCTCGCCATTGATCCCATTGATTTTCAAGAAATAGTCAACAGCCATTCATTCTCCTCCGTTGTTTATGCGGGACCACCCGCTTGTTGGACGCCGGATACCGGCGCCGCTCACCGGGCTGACCCATCCTCCGATTACTACGCACGCGCCGATTTTGGAAGCTCCGCTACCAGGCGCAACGACACCGAAAGCTCATCAAGTTGGAAGTGCGGCCGCAGGAACGCGATGGCCCGGTAGACGCCGGGCTTTCCAGGCACCTCCGATACGTCCACTTTGGCCTCGCGCAGCGGGAACTGCGCTTTGGTTGCCGGCGTCGCGTTGTCGTCCGGCGTGACGTAATTCATAATCCAGCGATTGAGAAACACTTCACAATCCTTGCGCGACATAAAGCTCCCGATCTTATCGCGCA
>JBEKFB010000128.1:0-11165 GCA_050013535.1 Bryobacteraceae bacterium
CGGTGGGCGGTCCCTATGTCATGCTCGCGGCCACGGGGCCTCTGCTGCAGCGATGGTTCAGTCTCAATCGGCCGGGAGAATCGCCGTATCGTCTGTACGCGCTCTCGAATGCCGGATCGTTTCTGGCGCTGCTGAGTTATCCATTCGTCGTCGAGCCGTTGCAGCGACTGCACACGCAGGTGTTGATCTGGAGCATCGTCTATCTGATGTTCGTGGCTCTGTGCTGGTTGTGCGCGTGGCGATTCGGAAAGTCGGGAGCAACCGCACCGGCCGATTCGTCCCTCGTGGCCGAGGCGGCGCGTGAATCGATATGGACGATTCTCTTCTGGCTGTTGCTGGCAGCGTGCGGATCCACACTGTTGATGGCCACCACCAATCAGATGTGCCAGGAGATTGCGGTGATCCCGTTTCTCTGGATCGTGCCGCTGTCCATTTATCTGCTGACATTCGTCCTCTGTTTCGAGAGCGACCGTTGGTACCGGCGCATTGTGTTTGCGGTGCTGGCGGGGATATTGGCCCCTGCCGCATGCGGCCTGATCGCGGCGGGCCTTGGCGTTGCGTTGTGGATTCATCTTGCTGTTTACCCCATGGCCCTGTTTGTGCTGTGCATGCTCTGCCATGGCGAACTGGCGCGGTCGCGTCCCGCTGCGGCACATCTCACGTTGTTCTATCTGATGCTGGCGGCCGGCGGCGCCCTGGGCGGTGTGTTCGTCGCTCTGGCTGCTCCGCATCTTTTCGATACCTATCTCGAATATCCCATCGGCCTTGCCGCAGCCTGCCTTCTGGGATTCATAGCGTGGCTCCGAGACGGCGCGCTTCGTCAGTGGACCCGCGCCAACTTCCGCGTCCGCGTGCCCTTGATGGCGCTGTTGCTAGGCGGCATCACGGCCATCGTCACCACCGTGATGACCGAGACCCAGCCCGCGATGGCGGCATGGCGCAATTTCTACGGCATCCTGCGAGTGTCCCAGAAAAGTGACATCAACGGACCATACCGGCGGCTCACGCACGGCCGCATCACGCACGGTTTTCAATACCTGGTTGTCGGCCAGCGAACCTGGCCCACCTCATACTATGGACCGCACAGCGGCCTGGGCCTCGTGCTCAACCATTACCATCCCGCGCACCGCCGCGTTGGGGTGATCGGGCTGGGCACCGGGACCATCGCCGCCTACGGCCAACCGGGCGAAATATTCCGCTTTTACGACGTCAACCCGGACGTGAAGATCATCGCCAGCGGCTGGTTTTCATTTCTCAAGGACTCAAAGGCGGAGACACAGATCGTACTGGGCGATGCCCGCGTCCAACTGGAGCGCGAACTCGCCGCGGGCGATTCGCAGAATTTCGATGTCCTGGCGGTGGACGCGTTTTCGAGCGACGCCATCCCAATTCACCTGCTCACCAGCGAATGCGCGGACGTGTATCGTCGTCATCTCAAGCCGGACGGCGTGCTCCTGTTGCACACTTCGAATAAGTCGCTTGATCTTCAGCCGGTAGCGCGCGGCATTGCCGAGCATCTCGGCTGGCAGGCGATGTTTATAGCCTTCACGTTAAAATACGAGCCCAACGCACTGGGAGAGTACGGCTCGGACTGGGTCATTATCACGCAAAACCAGGCGCTGCTCAATACTCCGGCGCTCGCGGATGAAGACACTGAGTGGGAGCAGCCGAATGCGAGGCCGATGATCTGGACTGACGACTTCTCCAGCCTCTGGAGGGTCCTGCGGTAGCCGCCGCGGAGGCCGCGATATCATGCCTGTACTGACATGAACCGTTTTCGTCCAAGCCGGCGAGCGATGCTTGCCGCATTGGGGCTTCCGTTTCTCTCGCGCGCGCAGATGGCGTCGCGCGGTGTCCACGCCATGGCGCGCGGGAAGCCCTCGGGTTTGCCCTTCAATTGCCGTCTCACCGATATCGCGCAGCAGGCCGGTCTGACCGCTCCGGTTATTTATGGGGCGGTTGACGCGAACGCGTACATCGTTGAGGCGATGAGTTGCGGCATCGCTTTCCTCGATTACGACAACGACGGCTGGCTGGATATCTTTGTGCTCTCCGGATCGCGCTGGGATGGCGCACCACCCGGCGCTACCAACCGTCTGTATCGCAATAATCGCAACGGCACTTTCACGGACGTCACCGAAAAGGCCGGCCTCACACGCTCCGGCTGGGCTTCGGGAGTCACTGTCGGCGACTACAACAACGATGGCTTCGAGGACATCTTCATCACTTATTGGGGCCATAACGTTCTCTATCGGAACAACGGCAATGGCACCTTCAGCGATGTCACTCACGAGTGCGGGCTGTGGAGCGACGAAGTCCGCTGGGGAACGGGGTGCAGCTTCATCGATTACGATCGCGACGGGCATCTGGACCTGTTCGTTTCGCGCTATCTGAAGTTCGATCCGAAAGAGATACCGCCCGCCGGGCGCGACCCAAACTGCAACTTCAAGGGCATCCCGGTGAACTGCGGCCCCCGCGGGCTGCCCATGGATACGAACTCGCTCTACCACAACAACGGCGACGGAACTTTCACCGAGGTCAGCGCCCAGGCGGGAATCCTGAAAGCCCAGGGATACGGTTTGACCGTCGTTTGCGCGGACTTCGACGACGATGGATGGCCCGATATTTATGTGGCCTGCGATTCCACGCCGAGTCTCCTCTATGTCAACAATCACGACGGCACTTTTACCGAAGACGGCCTGGCCCGTGGCGTGGCGCTCAATGAGGACGGCCAGGAGCAGGCGGGTATGGGACTCGGCATTGGCGATTTCAACCTCAACGGACGCCTCGACATTCTCAAAACGCACTTCACCGAGGACACCCCGGCGTTATATGCGAACGAAGGGAAGATGGGCTTCACTGACGTCACCATCCAGTCTGGCCTCGGCGTGGAGACGCGTTATGTAAGCTGGGGAGCCGGCATCGTGGATCTGGACAATGACGGCTATCCCGATCTGTTCTGGGTCACCGGAAGCGTGTACCCGGAGGTTGGAAAAAAACTGAAAGATTACCCGGATCGGACGCCGCGCGTGTTGTTCCGAAACCTCGGTAATGGGCGGTTCGAGGAATTACTTGACGGCGCCGGAACGGGCGTGACCGCGGAGCATTGCAGCCGGGGATGCGCGTTCGGCGACTTCGATAACGATGGCGACATCGACATCGTGATCGTCAATAAGAACGAACCGCCGTCCCTGTTGCGCAACGATGTCTCGGGCGGCAATCGCTGGATCAAGTTCAAGCTGATCGGCGTCAAATCCAACCGCAGCGCGATCGGGGCGCGCGTGATCGCCACTTATAACGGCCATCGGCAGGCGCAGGAAGTGCTGGCCCAGTCGGGTTTCCTGTCGGCCAGTGAAAAGCGTCTGCACTTCGGTCTCGGCAAGGCTGAAAAAGTCGAGCTTGAAGTGCGTTGGCCGAGCGGTGTGCGGCAACAATTCAACAGCCTGTCCGCCGATCAGATGGTCACCATCGACGAAGTCCGCGGCATCGTGAGACAGCACAAAAGGGGCGATCATTAGGCGAAGGACCATCTACATTCCTGTACATGTATTTGCGCCGTGCGCGTCCGGTACAGTGATCTCAAAACGGATATAGTGATGGTGGCTGCGGTTTGGGGCAAATGGGCGGCCGGTTGGCCAAACCCCTGAACTGCGCAAGTGAACCGCACAAGCACGGCGGCTGGGTATGAGGGGGTGCTAAGTGCATTGTGGCCGTATTATGTTTCCGGCTGGCGCACTGGCAGTGGCCGGGTTGTTTGCGCAAGCGCCGCAGACTGGTGGAAATGGACCCGCGCCGTCCGGTTCGGTTCCCGTTATCAAGGCGGAGACTCGAGTGGTCCTGGTAGATACGGTAGTTACCGACAAGAAAGGGGCCTATCTCACCGATCTCACCCAGAAAGATTTCCACGTCTGGGAAGACAACAAGGAAGAGACGATCACCAGCTTTTCGCTGGAGCAGGAAACAGCTCCTGCAGCCAATTCGCAAAAGCACTATTTAATCCTCTTCTTCGACAATTCAACCATGGCGCTCGAGGACCAGATTCACGCTCGCGATGCGGCCACCAGGTTTATTCAAGCCAACGCGGGCCGGAACCTGGCTATGGCGGTGGCGAATTTCGGCGGGATGCTGCAAATCGCTCAGAATTTCACCACGGACGGGGAAAGGCTGAAGCGCGCGGTGAACGGCCTAAAGCAATCGATTGTTTCGCCAGAGGATAATACCGTCGAAGTGGCAAGCCTTGGCATGCCGTCCCTTCCGGGCGCCGGAGAATTCGGCGTGCGCACCAGCCTGCTGGCGCTGCGCAGTCTGGCCAGGAGCCTGGCTACGGTGCCGGGGCGAAAGACGCTCATCCTGCTGACGTCCGGGTACAAACTCAATGAGGAATACATGCCGGAGGTAACTGCGGCAATCAACGAATGCAACAAGGCGAACGTCGCGGTCTACCCGATTGACGTTCGTGGGCTGGTTGCGGGTGGCGGAGCGGCGGGCCCGGGACCACAGAGTGCGATCTTTGGATCTCCCGCGGAGTCGCCTTCCGCGGCACTGATTCCGGCTGTCTGGGCTCCAGGTGGCTCGGTTACGTGGCCCTATGTGCAAATCGCGTGGCTTAGCGCCATGGCAGGATCTTCCTCGGCCTCGCCTTCACCGGCACAGCGGGGAGGCGGCGGGGGAGGCGGCGGGGGAGGTGGTGGCCGGGGCGGTAGCGGCGGTGGCGGAGGATCGCCGGGTGGCGGAACCGGAGGAGGAGGGCGCGGCGGCACGGGCGGCGGGTCCACAGGAGGCTCGGGAGGAACAGGTTCACCGAACGGCGGGAATTACAACAACTATAACGGCATGAGCAACCCCCTGACCAGTCCCCGAACCGCCATTGTTCCGCCGCTTCTGCCCAGCGCCGCCGACAATCAGCAGGTCATGTACATGCTCGCCAGCGGCACCGGCGGATTCGTGATAATAAACACGAACGATCTCCTGAGTGGCCTGGAGAAAATCGCGAAAGAGCAGAACCAATACTATCTGCTTGGGTACACGCCAGCAGAAGCGAAAGAGGGAAGTTGTCACACCATCAAGGTGAAGGTTGAGCGCAGCGGCACAATTGTTCGCGCGCGCAGCGGCTATTGCAACATACCGCCTCAGGATCAGTTAGCCGGCGATCCCATCGAAAAGGAAATGGAAGCGCAAGCCGCCGCACAGGCGCCCGGCGGGTTCACCGCCTCGCTTGCCGACCCGTTCTTCTACACGTCCGCGAACACGGCGCGAGTCAACGTCGCCGTGGATCTTCCGTCGTCCGAGATCAAGCCCGAAAAACAGAAAGGAAAACTGCACGCGGAAGTGAACATTCTCGGGATCGCCTATAGAGCCGACGGTACTGCGGCGGCTCGGTTCAGCGATACGTTGAAGCTGGAATTCGGCGACAAACAGGAGTTCCAGAATTTCCAGACCAAGCCCCTGCACTACGAGAACCAGTTCGACGTCGCGCCTGGAAAATACAACCTGAAAGTGGTCTTCAAGTCCGGGCGAAGCTTCGGGACTGTGCAGACGCCGCTGCTCGTGGATCCCTGGGATGGAAAGCACTTCACCGTGAGCGCCATGGCATTCAGCACCGAGTATCACAAGGTCGCTTCTGAGAATACCGGGCTCGATGCGCAGGTGCTGGAAGGCCGCACGCCTTTGATCGCCAAAGGAGTGGAAATCATTCCCTCGGGCAGGAAGCAGATCAAGAAGAGTGAATCCGGCGTGATTTACGTCGAGGTTTATGAACCCCTGCTGGTAGGCAGCACTCAGCCGCCGCAGGTGATGCTCCGGCTCAAAGTGCAGGACCGCAAGAGCGGCGCCCTGGCGGACGACACCGGGCTGATGAGCGCAGCCACTTTGATTGAACCCGGTAATCCAGTGATTCCCGTGGGCCTTCAGTTGCCGGTCGCGAAGCTCGCGCCCGGCGGTTACCGCCTGTTCCTGCAGGCGGTGGACTCGGCCGGGCGAAGTTCAACAGTGCGCTGGATGGATCTGGACGTTGTGGAATAGCTACGCGCGTACCTGAGGAGGTGCATAGTGCAGTGTGGCCATATTACGATTCTGGCCGGCGCATTGGCGGTGGCCGGATGGTGTGCGCAGGCGCCGCAACCGGGTGGAAACGAGCCGGCGCTGGCCGGTTCGGTTCCTGTTATCAAAGCGGAGACTCGAGTGGTTTTGGTGGATGCGGTGGTCACCGGAAAAGATGGCGCTTACGTCACCGACCTGACGCAGAAGGATTTTCGCGTCCTGGAAGACAACAAGGAGCAGGCCGTCAAGAGCTTTTCGCTGGAACAGGAAACAGCGTCGACGGCGGGTTCGCAGAAACGCTATTTGATCCTATTCTTCGACAACTCGGCGCTGTCGCCGGACGAACAGATCCGCGCGCGCGATGCCGTGGGGAAGTTCATAGACGCCAATGCGGGCGGAAATCTGGCGATGGCGGTGGCGAGTTTTGGCGGAATGCTGCAGATCGCGCAGAATTTCACGACGGACGCGGGAAAGCTCAAGCAGGCGGTCAGCGGGCCTAAGCCGCCTGGCAACACCGTGGAAGTCGCCAGCTTCGGCATGCCTCAATTGCCCGGAGCCGGCGATTTCGTCGTCCGAACCAGTCTGCTGGCGCTGCGCAGCCTCGCCAAAAGCCTGGCGCCGGTGCAGGGCCGGAAGACGCTGATCCTGCTGACATCCAGCTCGAAGGCGCGTGAAGAATACATGTCCGAAGTAACCGCCGCGATCAACGAATGCAACAAGGCGAACGTAGCGGTCTATCCGATTGACGTTCACGGTCTGATCGCGGGCAGAGCAACGGCAGGGTTTGGGCCGCAGCGGGCCATCTTTGGATCGCCTCTCGATTCACGTCCGGCGGAAATTATTCCTGCCGCCTTCACACCCGGCGGTGTCACCGTGTGGCCCTACGTATCGACGGTTTCGTTAGTCGGTTTCGCCGGGTCGCCCTCACCAGCACAGAAGGGCGGGGGTGGCGGCGGTCGCGGCGGCGGCGGTGGGCTCGGCGGTGGCGGGGGCACGGTGAGTGGGGGGACGTCAGGCACCGGAGTGATTTACGGCACCTACAACAACAACATGAACAATTTGAACGCCTACAGTTCCGTGAATCAGCCGCGCTCAGCGATCATACCGCAATTGCCGGCCACCACCGCTTCCAGCCAGCAGGTGATGTACATGCTGGCCAGCGGAACAGGCGGATTCGTGATAGACAACACGAACGATCTGTTGAGCGGCCTGGAGAAGATTACTAAAGAACAGAATCAGTATTATCTGCTGGGCTACACGCCGGTGGAGTCCGCGGAGGGAAGCTGCCACAGCATCAGGGTGAAAGTTGAGCGGAGCGGGGCCGTGGTTCGTGCGCGCAGCGGATACTGCAATGTTCCGCCGAAGGATAAGCTGGCCGGAGATCCCATCGAGAAGCAGATGGAAACCGAGGCCGCCGCGAACGCCCCGGGCAGTCTTAGCGGCTCGCTCTCCGATCCGTTCTTCTACACCGCGGCCAATGCGGCCCGGGTCAATGTTGTGTTGGATTTTCCCTCCAGCCAGATAAACGCTGAAAAGGAAAAAGGCGGGCGATTCCACACGGACGTAAACATTCTCGGAATCGCGTATAAGGCCGACGGCACCGCCGCGGCGCAGTTCAGCGACACCCTGAAGCGGGATTTCGCCGACAAGGACGAGCTCCAACGCTTCCAGCAGAAACCGATGCACTACGAGAACCAGTTCGATGTCGCGCCCGGAAAATACACTGTCAAGGTGGTTTTCAGTTCCGGCGGCAGCTTCGGAACATTGGAGGCTCCGCTGGTGGTGGACCCGTGGGATGGCCATCACTTCGCCATGAGCGGGTTGGCGTTCAGCAAGGAATACCACAAGGTCTCATCCGCGAATACGGGGCTGGACGCGCAACTGCTGGAGGGTCGCACACCCATGATTGCTAAAGGGATGGAAATAGTTCCCACGGGAGTGAACCAGATCACGAAAGGGCAGACCGCGATTCTGTATGTGGAGGTATACGAACCGCTGATCGTCACCAGCACGCATCCGCCTCAGGTGGCGCTCCATCTCAGGGTGGAGGACCGGAAGACCGGGGCCGTCGCCACCGACATGGGAATGCTCGGCGTGGACACGTCGGTGGTGCCGGGAAATCCGGTTGTTCCGGTAGGCCTTCAGGTGCCCGTCGACAAGCTTGCTCCGGGGGACTACCGCGTAGTCGTACAAGCGCAGGATTCGGCGGGGCGCAGTTCCGCGGTGCGGTCGATGGATCTGGACGTCAGGCAATGATGCCGAGGGACATCAATTCACTTTCAGCGTGGCAACGGCGGTCTGTTTCAGGCTGCCCGATGTCGCGTTGATGGTGATTGGGTAGGCGCCCGGCGTCGTCTTGCTGGTAGTGTAGACGGTCATTTTCAGCGCGTCGAGGCCGCCGGCCGTGAAGATCGTCGACGCATTGGACGGCAGTCCAAATGGCTGGATCATGATCAGACCCGTGAACCCGCCAACGCCAGCCACCGAGATAGTGAACGCCGCGGTGCCGCCTCTGGTCACGCTCTGAGTCGACGGCGCTACTGAAACGGTAAACCCGGGAGCCGCGGTGATGCTGAGGCCAATGGCTGTGCGGCTGTTCAGGCTGCCGCTGACACCCTTGAGTGTGAGCGCAACCGCGCTGACCGCAGCCGAGGCCGATGCCGTTAGTTGCAGTGTTGACGTGCCGCCCGCGGCGACAACCGACGGAGTAAACGTGGCAGTCACGCCCGGCGGCAGGCCGGTCAGCGACAGCGTGACATTGCCGGCGAAGTCGCCCGAAGCGATCACGCTGACAAGGGTCTTCACCAACGAACCCCGCTGCAGGGTCAAGGCAGACGGCGCTGCGGCGAGGGCGAATCCGGGTGTTGAAGGCTCTCCGGCGCAGGAATGGACCGCGCGGTACAAGTCCAATCGCCCGCCCGTGCTGACTTTCCCGGCGAGACCGGGGATTGGATCGGCGTTGTTCAGCAGAGTTTGTTTCAGCGCACTCGTTGAGAGCGTGCAGACAGTCAAAACCAGGGCCGCGGCGCCCGAAACGTGCGGGGTGGCCATGGAGGTGCCGCTCCAGGTCTGATAACCCCCTCCGATGACCGTGGACGTGATGTTCACGCCGGGCGCGGCGATCTGCACCGAATCGACGCTGTAATCGGACCACGGCGCCAGTGCGTCGGTGTTGTCCGTCGCCGCCACGGCGATTTCGTTGGCCGCGTTGAACGATGCCGGATACATCGGCGCCGTGTCGAGATCAGCTCCGTTGTTCCCGGCCGCGGCAACGAACAGAACACCGGCGCTGTTGGCCGCGTCGATGGCATCCAGCAGCGTTTGCGAGAATCCCGAGCCGCCCCAACTGTTCGACAGCACGCGGAGGTTCGCCGCTTCGGGCATCGCCGCCTTAAGCAGTAGCGCGAAATCGATAGCGCGCACAGCGTCGGCGGTTGTGCCTGAGCCGGTGGAGTCGAGGAAACGCAACCCGAGGATGCTTGCCGTCCAGTTCACCCCGGCGATACCAACGTCATTGTTGCCCGACGCGCCGATGGTGCCGGAAACGTGCGTGCCATGGTCGTTCTGGTCCATCGGATTGCAGGTGTTCAGAATGGCGTCGTACCCGTGACTGCCCGCCGGGCAAGTAATCGAATCGCCGGGAGCGAACGTGATGGTGAACGGCACTGGAGCCGACCAGACGTTCGCCTTTAGATCGGGATGCGTGTAATCGATGCCCGTGTCCACCACGCCGACGACGATTGCGCGCGAGCCGGTGGTGATGTCCCATGCGGGTTCGGCGTCGATGTCGGCGCCCGGTACGCCGCCACTCTGACCGGTGTTTTTCATGTTCCACTGCTGCGGGAACAGCGGATCGTCGGGCGGCGCAGCCGAGGGGGAATCCAACGCTTTCACGATATAGTTCGGCTCGGCGTAGAGAACGCCGGGATCGGCGGAGAATTCCTCAACCAGCTGCGCTGCCGATTCGCTTCCTGATCGCATGTGGACGACGCCAACAAGGCCCAGACTTCCCATCTGGCGGATATCGTGCGCGGAGCCAAGATCGGATTTCAGTGCCGGTGGGGCGGTGGACCGGAATTTGACCAGCACTTCACGGGCTACGGCTGGATGACCCGCTATGATTTCGATCTCCTGCGCGACCAGGGGAGTAATAAGAAAGATCGCGCAGGAAACATAGTAACGAACGGAAGAAAGGTTCATTCCTGGGTGTCTCCGGGTCCGGCGGAGCGGGTACACCCTGACCGGCCTCGCTGGACTCATCGGCGCCCTTCGATTCACAAAGAGGATTAACTTACCCTGGTACCACCGGTGGCGGCGAACTTAGCAGGCGCGGCCAACGCGCTACGCTGAAAGGATCGCACCACCCTTCCATTCGAAAAAACCCGAGATAATGAGCCCGGCCGGATATTGGCCGCAACTCCACGCAGCCATCGAAGCCGGAGCGGACGCAGTGTATTTTGGATTGCATCACTTTTCCGCGCGCGCCAAGACGGGGTTTTCGCTGGCTGAACTGCCGGAGGCGATGCGCACACTCCACCGGCGTGGCGCGAAGGGTTACATCACTTTCAACACCCTCGTCTTTGAGCACGAGCTGGATGGCGCGGCGCACACCATCGCCGGCATCGCTGAAGCGGGCTCGGACGCGCTGATCGTACAGGACCTCGGCATCGCCCGGCTGGCCCATCGCATCGCGCCGGGCCTCGAGTTGCACGCCAGCACGCAAATGAGCATAACCAGCGCGGAGGGTGTCGAGATGGCCCGGCAATCCGGTGCGAGCCGGGTGACGCTGGCTCGCGAGCTCTCTCTCTCCGACGTTCGCTCCATTCGGGCTGCATCGGATACCGAGATCGAGATCTTCGTGCACGGCGCGTTGTGCGTGGCCTACTCCGGCCAGTGCTTCTCATCGGAAGCCTGGGGCGGGCGGAGCGCCAATCGCGGCCAGTGCGCGCAGGCCTGCCGTCTGCCGTATGAACTCATCGTCGACGGCGAAGCCATGCCCCTCGGCGACGCGCGATATCTGCTCTCTCCCGGCGACCTGTGCACCATCGAGCAGATCCCCGAAATCGTGGAGATCGGCATCTCCGCATTGAAAATCGAAGGCCGCTACAAGGACGCCGACTATGTCG
>JBEKFB010000129.1:0-14517 GCA_050013535.1 Bryobacteraceae bacterium
A
This sequence comes from Bryobacteraceae bacterium, assembly GCA_050013535.1. Taxonomy (GTDB): domain Bacteria; phylum Acidobacteriota; class Terriglobia; order Bryobacterales; family Bryobacteraceae; genus CAWACP01. The sequence goes on from JBEKFB010000129.1 coordinate 2, forward strand.
ATCCGCTGTCGATCTCGAACTGCACTTCGGGCAGGTGGTCGAGATGGGCAGGCCAAATTCGCGGCACGTGGCGATTCAGCATCGCATCATGGAACTGCTGAGGGCCGCCCTCGGTCCAAACTGGGAAGTGCTTACCGAAATGCCGTATCGGGCGCTGCCCCAATACGAATCGCGGAGCGCGGATGTGGGGGTAGTCGCTGCACAGCGCTATCACTCCGCGATCAGGCAGAATTACTTACCCGGCTCGCCGGAGATCGTTGTCGAAGTCTTCTCGCCGAAATCCAATACGGCAGCGGAGATGGGTGAGAAGGCCGCGCTGTGCCTCGGGACCGGCACCTTCCAATTCTGGGTTGTGGACGAACGGTTGTCCGTCGTCACCGTCACAACCGCCGCCGGCACGCTAGTCTTTACTCGTGGTCAACGGATTCCCCTTGGTCTCGTCGATGCCTCCATTCCCGTCAACGACATCTTTGGCTGATCTGCGCGTCATCCCCTCAAAAAAAGTCGTTTCACTGAAACACCTTGTGCTACCTTTGTTGTTTGTCGGCCTGCTGTTGCCGGCTGGCGCGGGCAATCTTGTTCGCGCGGAAGGCACTGCGGACACCATGGGGTCGTTGTTTTCGGTGGTGGCCTGGGGCGAGGATGGAGGGCGTTTGCAGTCGGCTGTGGCCGCGGCGCTGGACGAAGCCAGGCGGCTGGACTCGATGCTCTCGAACTACCGGGACACCAGCGAGTGGAGCCAGGTGAATCGCTTGGCGGCCAGCGAGCCGGTGCGGGTTTCAGACGAGTTGTTTCAACTACTTGCGGCTTGTTCCGAGTACAGCCGGGCCAGTGAGGGCACGTTCGATATCACCGTTGGTCCGTTGATGACGGTGTGGGGGTTCTACCGTGGGACCGGGCACTTTCCCCATCGCGCGGAGATTCACGGAGCGCTCGGACATGTTGGGTACCGGAAAGTGGTGCTCGATTCGAAGGCGCGGACGGTGCGGTTCACCGAAGACGGCGTGGAGCTCGATCCGGGTGGAATTGGAAAAGGATACGCAGTCGACAGAATGATCGCGGTTCTGAAGGAAAGTGGAATAAAATCGGCGCTGGTTTCGGCGGGATCCAGCAGTATTTATGCCTTGGGTACGCCGCCGAACGAACCCGGCTGGAAGATTGCCATCAAAGATCCGCGCGATACCACGAGGTCTGCCGCAACAGTTACCCTGAAGGACGAATCCATCTCTACGTCGGGTAATTACGAGAAATTCTTCGTAGCCGAGGGGAAAACGTGGAGCCATATCATGGATCCGCGCACCGGTTATCCAGCCATGGGCACTCTGTCGGTTTCGGTGATCACGCCCGAAACAATCGACTCGGAAGCCTGGGCCAAACCCTACTTCATTCAGGGCCGCGAGTGGACGGCCCGGAATAAACACAAGGATTTTCGCGTGTTTTTCTGCGAAGACAAGGCGGAATCGCCATGCGCATGGCTTCAATGAGCAGCCGTTTCCTCGATGCCTGCCGGCGCCGGCCCACCGATGTGCGGCCGGTCTGGTTCATGCGGCAGGCTGGCCGCTATCTGCAACCTTATCGCGAAATCCGCGCCCATCACTCCATTCTGGACATTTGCAAGCGCCCCGATCTGGCCGCTACGGTCACCCTGCAGCCGGTGGAGATTCTGGACGTGGATGCGGCCATTATTTTCGCGGATCTCCTGCTCCCCGTGGAGCCGATGGGGCTCAAGCTGCAGTTCGTGGCCGGCGAAGGGCCTCTCATCGACAATCCGATCCGCAATTCTTCGGACATCGATTCGCTCTCCATTTCCAACACGGACGATCTCGGCTATGTCGGGCAGACCATTCAGATGGTGGTGCGTGAGCTGGCGGGACGCGTTCCGGTGATCGGTTTTGTGGGTGCGCCGTTCACGCTGGCGAGTTACATGATTGAGGGCGGCGCGTCGCGGACGTTTGTGCGAACCAAGCAGCTCATGTATCGCGATGAGACGCTGTGGCGCAGGCTGATGGGGAAGATCGTGGACGTGCTGGGTCCGTTCGCGCTGATGCAGATTGCCAACGGGGCGCGCGCCATTCAGGTGTTCGATTCATGGGTGGGCGCTTTGGGGCCGGACGATTACGTTCGTTACGTCGCGCCGTACTCGCGCGCGCTGATTGAACGTATTCGTTCGGGCGGTGTCCCGGTGATCCACTTCGGCACTGGCGCCGCGGGCTTTTTCCGCGAACTCCACGCGGCCGGCGGCGACGTGATGGGCGTGGACTGGCGCGTGAACATCGACATGGCATGGATGGACATCAGTTACCGGTCCGCTGTGCAGGGCAACATGGACCCCGCAGTGCTCTTCGCCCCGCTGCCCGAGGTGCGCATGCGCGTCTTTGAGCTGTTGAAGCGCACGGGCACGAGGCCCGGCCACATCTTCAACCTCGGCCATGGCATTCTGCCGGAAACGCCTGTCGACACCGTGAAGGCTGTGGTGCAGATTGTCCGTGAGTTCCGGCCGTAGCGCCATCGTCGTTGGCGGCGGAATCTCCGGTCTCGCTGCCGCCCATTACCTGACACGCGCGGGCGTCGCCGCCACCCTCATCGAAAAAGAGCCGCGGCTCGGCGGCGTGATGCAGACCGAGTTCATCGACGGCTGCACCCTCGAACTTGGCCCGGACAGCTTTCTTGCGGCGAAGCCGTGGCTGCTGGATCTGATTCGCGACCTCGGCCTCGCTGATGACCTCATCGGCTCCAACGATCATCTGCGGAAAAGCTACATCCTTCGGCATGGCCGCCTTGTTCCGCTGCCGGATGGGCTCATGATGGTGGTGCCCACGAAAGTGCTGCCGCTGCTGGCGAGCCCACTGCTGAGTTGGCGCACTAAGATCCGGATGGGTCTGGAATGGTTTCGCCGGCCGGGCCCGCCGCAGGCCGACCGCTCCGTCGCCGATTTCCTGCGGGATCACTATGGCCAGGAATCGGTGGATTATCTTGGCGAGCCGCTGCTTTCCGGGGTTTACGGGGGCGATCCGGCTGAGTTGAGCGTGGTGAGTGTGCTGCCTCGGTTTGCGGAAATCGAGGCGAAGTACGGAAGCCTCACCCGCGGAGTGCTGGCGGCTCGTGGGAAGGGGTCGGCGAGCGGACCGTTGTTTCAAGCGTTGAAGGGCGGCCTCGCGGCTATCACCGATGCCATTGTTCAAACAGCAGGCCAACTGCTGACGGTGATTCAGGGCACAGCGGACGCGTTAGAACAGAACGACGACTGCTGGCGTGTGCGCGTCAACGACGAGTGGTGTGAAGCATGCGATATCGTGCTGGCCTGCCGCGCCTATGAATCAGCGGGCCTGTTGCAGCCGTTCGTGCCGGAACTCGCGGAACTCCTCGCGGCCATTCCGTATACTTCGTCGATGACGCTGGCCCTCGGCTACCGCCGCGCGGATGTAAACCACCCTCTCAATGGATTCGGATTCCTTGTTCCCCGCGCGGAGCGTGGTCTTCTGCTGGGATGCACGTGGGTGGGCACCAAGTTTTCGCACCGTGTGCCGGACGCCAAAGCTATGCTGCGATGCTTCATGGCAGGCGACAGTCTGGATCTCCACGATAGCGATATCGTGGCGACGGCGAGAGCCCGTGCGGGTGAAGCGAATCGAAGCGTTGGCAGAGGCGTTGCCAGGTCTGCATCTCGCTGGCAGCGCCTACCACGGCATCGGTTTGCCGGACTGCGTGCGTACCGGGAAAACGGCGGCGGAAGCAATTATCCGATGTGTTGCTCAGAGGTAACGGTCATCGGATGTTGCGGCGGATTGCGCCGGAACCTGCGCCGGATAATCCCCGCGATGCGAATAATAATCCCGCTGGCGACGTAGCTGGTGGCCAGCGCGAGCAGGAACGGCTGGCCGAAATTCCAGGTGAGATAGAAAACGCAGCAAATGAGCACCACGGTGAGCGGAGACCGTGGCCGCAGCAGGTTGATCTCCTTGAAGCTCGGATAACGCCACGTGCTCACCATCAGAAATGAGAGCAGAGCGAGCAATACCAGCCAGAACAACGAAAGCAGCCACCAGCGGATAGGCGCTCCGTCAGCGGCGTAAACTACGGCGCAGATGAGCGCGGCGCCGGCGGGGATGGGCAGTCCAACGAAATATTTCCGGTCGGGCCGGCCAGGATTGCGCGGTATCGGATTGGTGGTGACGTTGAAACGCGCCAGTCGCGCGGCGCCGCAAACCAGAAACAGAAAGCAGATGAAGTACCCGACCCGGTGGTCCATCAGGAAACCGCCGGGCAGAGCAACGTCCACTCCCCAGGCGAAGGCCAGCACGGCGGGCGCAATGCCGAAAGTGATCACGTCGGCAAGGGAATCCAGTTCGCGGCCGAAATCGCTGACGGTATTGGTCATGCGCGCGATCCGGCCATCCAGACCATCCAGCACGAAGGCAACGCCGATGGCTTTTGCAGCCGTTTCGAAATCGGCGTTGGCGCCGTAGTTGCCCGCGTGCGCCGCGAGCGCGCCCTGAAATGAGTGCATAACGGCGAGGAATCCCAGAAAAATATTACCCGAGGTGAACAGACTCGGCAGGACATAAGCGGTTCGGCGGCGCCGCGGCGGTCCACCGTCGACTTTCTTCCGGCGCAACCCGAAGGACGCCATTACTGTTCCCGCTTTCTGCGCGCAATCACGCTGCTGCCGCCCGAGACGCGCTCCCGCACATTCACGGTGACGTCCCATTCCGGCCCGAAGAATACATCGACGCGCGAGCCGAATTTGATGAGGCCGATGCGCTCGCCGGCGCGGACCACGTCGCCCGTCTTCTTCCAGCACACGATACGCCGCGCAATCAGACCGGCGATCTGTTTGAACACCACCCGCGTTCCGTCGCCCTCAACCGTGATGACATTCTGTTCGTTTTCCGCGCTCGCGCCTTCGCGGCTCGCCACCAGAAATCGTCCAGGCTGATACTCGACATCCGTGATCCTCCCGGCGATCGGCGTGCGATTCACGTGCACGTCGAAAATGTTCAGGAAGATGCTCACGCGCGTGCCCCCGGCATCGGTGGCCTTCAACGAGACCACTCGGCCGTCCGCCGGCGAAACCGCTACGGCGCCATCGGGCACCGTCCGATTGGGGTCGCGAAAGAAGTACAGGCAGAACGCGGCCAGCAGGAACATGGGAAGCGCCACGAACCATGAGGCGACATACGTCAGCCCCAAGCCGGCCACTATAAGCGCCGCAGCGTAATAGATTCCGTCCCTGACCATCTCTTCGTGTTTCATTTTCTCACGCGCGTGTGACGAGTCGCCTGTGATCCCGATTTTCGTTATTCTGGGACACCGAGCTCTCGAAAGGATGAATGGTTATGATCAATGGAGTTCACGCGATTCTGTTCGGCAAGGACGCGGATCGTGCGCGCGCCTTTCTTCGCGACGTTCTGGGGTTCCGGGCGGTGGATGCCGGACACGGCTGGCTGATTTTCGCATTGCCACCAACCGAGCTTGCCGTTCACCCGGACGATGCTGGCGCCGAACGCCACGAGTTGTATCTGATGTGCGACAACATAGAAGCCACCGTGGCCGAACTAAAGCTCAAGGGCGTCGAATTTACCGCGCCGGTGACGGATCAGGGCTGGGGTAAGCTAACGCGCCTGCGCATTCCCGGTGGCGGCGAGATGGGACTCTACGAGCCGAGACATCCCACGGCCATCGGCTGATCGTCACACTCGCCGCCCTCACACTTGATCGAGTCGCGCAGCGTTGAGGCTGTCACTCCGCATAAAGCCACGGGCGCTCGGACGGTGGTATGTAACGGGAAGCCTGTGTGTAGATGGCATGAAGTGTTCCCCGGTCGATCTCGTGGTGGTTGGGAATCGTAAGGCCCTACGTCGTTCCGTCTGGCATTAAACGGCGGACTTTGATGTGACTTCCGCGCTGTCCGATCGGGCGCAATCCAAATGCTCGAGGATTCTCAACACCTCGCGCCCGGACAGGACCCGCAGCTTCGGCATCAGGCCACGGCTTCGAGTTCCATCGTAGCGAGGATTGCTGGGTCGTCGGAGAAACCGAGATCGGCCGGGTTTTCGCCTTCGAGTCACACCCGCGTCAACAGCAGCGCGAGCAGGGCGACGCGATCCGGAATTCGGTCGATCAGGATGTTTTCGTGGGACGCGTGCGCGCCTTCCCCCACCGTTCCCAGACCATCGAGCGTGGGTACGCCGAGCGCTGAGGTGAAGTTGCCGTCGGAACCACCGCCGGTCGCAGACTCCTCCAGCTTGATACCAAGCTCCGCCGCGGCTAGCGCGCGAGCCTGTTCGAATAAGTCCCGATTCGCCCGCGTGCGTTCCATGGGCGGACGATTCAAGCCTCCTTCGACCTTGATCGAGCAGCGCTTGTCGACCGGCCGAAGCCTGCGGAATTTGCGGTCGAGCGGGCCGCCGTCGCGAAGCTTCGAAATGCGAACGTCCACCTCCACTCGCGCTTCCTCTGCCACCACATTGGTGCGCGTGCCGCCGCTGATTACACCTGGATTAACTGTGATGCCGCGGGAAAGATCGGTGAATTCCGCGATGCGCTCGATCTGCCGCGCGAACTCCAGAATCGCGCTGGCGCCCTTTTCGAAGTCGATGCCCGCGTGCGCGCCGCGTCCGCGTACCGTGATCGTATAGTCGCCGACGCCCTTGCGCTCGGTCTTGAGCTTCCCCTCCAGCCCGGTTCCCGGTTCCAGCACCAGGACGGCGACACTCTTCCTGGCCGCCGCTTCCGTCAGCGGCCGCGACCCCACGCTGCCCACTTCCTCATCCGCGTTGAGCTGCAAAACCACATGACGCCGCACGGGAATGTGGAGTTCGCGTATCGCGCGCACGGCCATCAGCAGGAACGCGAGGCCGCCTTTCATATCCAGCACGCCTGGTCCCCACAATCGTCCCTGAGCGCGCCGGAAGGGCATGTGCGACAACGTTCCCAATGGCCAGACCGTATCGGAATGGCCCAGCGTCAGGATCTGTCCGGTCTTCTTTGCCCCCGGCAAGTGAAACCGGCACCGCAGATGCCCGCCCGCGAACTCGGCCACCTTGCCCGCTTCGCCAACCCGTGCGATGAACCGCGCGTTGAACCGTGCGATCGCCGGGGGATCGTCACTGGGCGACTCGCACTCCACCAGTTCTCGCACCAGCGCGATGGTCTCCTCAAGGTGTGCTTCCGCCCAGGTGAGGAGCGGATGAGCGTTCAGATCCACACCTTCTCGATCGGCTCTTTCTTTGCGCAGAGAGCGCACGAAGCCGCATCGGTGGAATAGACGCCGTCGAGTTTTGCCAGATAGTATAACGGCAGTGGATCGAAGCTGATGGTGCGCGGAGTGGGTTGGTAAACAATTACGGCCATGCCCACCAGCACGCCGCCACCCGATTCCACCAGCGTCTTCATCTCCGAAAGATTCCGGCCGGAACGAAGGATGTCGTCCACCAACAATACCTTCTCGCCGGGCTTCACCTCCATGTACTGGCGAAAGTGCATGGGAAGATGATCGTCATCGCGCTCGGCCCAATAAACCTGGTGCGCGCGCAGGGCCTCGCACATGCCGTAAGCGACCGGGAGCCCGCCCGTGCCCGGAGCAACGATGGACAATTCGGGAATGATAGCGCGGATTTCGGAGTTGGCCCGCAGGAGACGGCTCAACCCCACGCTCAACACGCGCGCGTCCTGGTAATGGCGCATGGCCAATGGGACTTGCAGGTATTCGTTGGCATGAAGCCCGTTCGGGTATTCGAAATGACCGTTGCGCAGCGCGCCGGTTTGCCGCAGCAGCGCCACAACTTCTTCCTGGGTAGGTACCAGGTGCATGATCAGTTTGCTCCTTTGCCCGTCACGACGCGGGGAATCGTGCGAAGGATGATTTTCCAGTCCAGTGCAAGGGACCAGTTGTCGATATACTGCATATCCATTTTCATCCAGGTGTCGAAATCGAGCGCGTCCCGCCCCCGCGTTGCCCAGATACACGTCAGCCCAGGCCGCATGCGCAATCGCCGCCTTTGCCAGCGCTGATAGTGTTCCACCTCATCAGGAACCGCGGGGCGCGGGCCCACCAGAGACATGTCGCCCTTCAGGACGTTCCAGAGCTGCGGCCATTCATCGATGGAAAACTTGCGCAACCGGCGGCCCACCGGAGTGAGACGGGGATCGTCGCGAATCTTAAACGCGGTGGATTTCTGATTGAGATGCTCCAGCGCCGGCCGCATGGTTTCGGCGTCGCGAACCATGGAGCGGAATTTGTAGAACGTAAACCGCCGGCCATTCAGCCCACAGCGCTGTTGCCGGAAAATCGCCGGACCCGGCGATGTCAGGCGAATCAGAATCGCGATCAGCAGCATGAACGGCGCCAGCAGAACCAGCGCGGCGGCGGCCAGCGCGACGTCCATGAACCGCTTCACCAGCAGGCGGATCTCGTCATGCGGCGCGGCTGTAAAGGTGAGCAGCGGAGAAGGGCCCAGCCGGTCCAGATAGACGCGGCTGTTGACGTGCGGAAAGAAATCGACGGAAACGCGTGTGCGCACGCCCTCTTCGTCGCACAGCAGCATCATTTCTTCCATTTGCGCGAGGCGTTCGCTGTCCACCGCGAAAATGACTTCGTCGATCACGCGACTGCGCAGAACGGACGGAAGCTCACTCAGCGCGAAAGTTGGATACGTTCCTTTCAGGACCACCGGCGCGGAAGCATTCGATTCGCCTGGCGTGAAGAACCCGCTGAGCCGCAGGCCGTATTCTTCGGATTCCTCCAGCAGTTCGCCAATCCGCCGCGCGCGCTCGCCTTCGCCTACCACCATTACGTAGTAGGGCGCGGCAAATTCCTTGCGAATCGCCCCGATCACGCGCCCGGCATTGAGCCGGAAGAGACACAGCAGAATCCAGCTATAGGTGGCGAACAGCAGGAGGAACGGCCGGCTGAGTTCGTAATGGGTGGGGCGCACGGCGTACTCGAACAGAATGAGCGCGGCGATGCCGAGAGCGCATTGCCGGAACGTGTTTCGCAGAACCACACGCGGATGCGCCGTTTCCAGTTTGTCGTAGATGTTGAACCAATATCCGATCGCCAGCCAGATGAGGACTGCCGACCCCACCAGCAGCGCTTTCGCTGGCCGGTCGAAATAGAATTCGTGCTCGAAGGGAAGGAAGGAGCGCGTCTGGTAGGCGGCTTCGAAGGCCACGCCGGTGATCAGGATGTCGGAGAGCCCAAAGAGGGCCTTCACCCTTCTGTAATGGCGGCTGAACACTCGACCACAAGAATACAATCAAATCGCACGCGCCGATTCGGCTATCAGAGCGGAGCGATGGTGTCGGGGTGCCGGGGGGGCGGATCGAAAACCCAAGTGAGCGGCCGGATCGCTATTTCGCATTTCCCCTTGCTCCCAGCCGATTTTGGAACGACACTAAAAGCAGAACCGTCTTTCTTGTTCTGGAGGATGTAAGCGAATTGAAACTCTCCGAGCCCGCAGTGTGGGAGCCAACCGAGCGCTGGACCACCACGCACGCCGCCGAGATGTACGATGTCGCCAGTTGGGGCAAGGGATTTTTCTCCGTTGGCGAAAACGGCCACCTGTGGGTTCATCCCACCCGCGAACCTAACCGCGCCATCGACATGATGGAGCTGGTGGAGAAACTGGGACTCCGCGGCATCTCCTTGCCTATCCTCCTCCGCTTCGGTGAAATCCTGCAGCATCGCCTCGCCGAGTTGCATGAAGCGTTCGAGCGCTCCATTGCCGAGCACGGTTACAAAGGCAGTTATTGTTGCGTGTATCCGATCAAGGTGAACCAGCAGCGCCACGTGGTGGAAGAAGTGTTGAAGTATGGCCGACCATTCAAATTCGGCCTGGAAGCTGGCTCGAAACCCGAATTGCTTGCCGTTCTGGCCATCGCCGATAACGAGACCCCGATCATCTGCAACGGTTTCAAGGATGACGAGTACATTGAGATGGTCACGCTGGCGCGCAAGATCGGGCGCCGCATCATCCCGGTGGTGGAGAAGTACACCGAACTCGATCTCGTGATCAAGCATGCCGAAGAAGTGGGTGTTCGTCCGTCCATTGGCATCCGCGTGAAGCTGGCCAGCCGTGGAGCGGGCCGATGGAAATCGTCCGCGGGGTACCGTTCGAAGTTCGGCCTCACCGTTACTGAGGCTCTGCGCGCGCTCGAGCAACTCCGGCTGCTGGGCATGGCCGATTGCCTCGAGTTGCTGCATTTCCATCTCGGCAGCCAGATCACTAACATTCGCCATATCAAAGCGGCGGTGATTGAAGCGGCTCGAATCTACACGGAGTTGAAGCGTGCGGGAGCGGGACTGCAATATCTCGACGTCGGCGGCGGATTGGGCATTGACTACGATGGCTCGCAGACCGACTTTGAATCGAGCGTGAATTACACGCTGCAGGAATACGCCAACGACATTGTCTATCACGTGCAGAACGTATGCGACGAGGCCGAAGTGCCGCACCCCACAATCATCAGCGAAAGCGGCCGCGCCATTGCCGCGTATCACAGCGCGCTGGTGTTCAATGTTCTCGGCGTCACGGGCTTTGGCGAGGAAGATGTCGAGCGCATCCCGGAGGAATCCGAACAGCCGCTCATCGATCTGCAGGAGACCTACCGCTCGCTCAGCCAGCGCAATCTGCTTGAGAGCTTTCACGACGCGCAGCAGGCGCTCGATTCGGCGCTCAATCTGTTCAGCCTCGGGTATCTTCCGCTGGCGCAGCGCAGTCTTGCGGAGAATCTCTACTGGGCCATCTGCCGCAAGATCCAGAAAATGGCCAAGGGGCTCGAATACATGCCCGAGGAGCTGGAAATTCTGGACAGCCTGCTGGCGGAGACCTATTTCTGCAATTTTTCGCTGTTCCAAAGCATGCCCGACAGTTGGGCGGTAAAACAGCTCTTCCCCATCATGCCCATTCACCGGCTCGAAGAATCGCCGTCGCGGCAAGGCGTCCTCGGCGACATCTCTTGCGATTCCGACGGCAAGGTTGATCAATTCATCGACCGGCGCGATATCAAACGGACCCTTCCGCTGCACCCGTTGAACGGACAACCGTATATCCTCGGCGCGTTCCTTGTGGGCGCGTACCAGGAGATTTTGGGCGACCTGCACAATCTGTTCGGCGATACCAACGCGGTCCACGTCAGCCTCGGCGAGGGCAGCGAGGCGGTTCTGGACACGGTGGTGAAGGGCGACACGGTGCGCGAGGTGCTCGATTACGTCCAGTACAGCGCGCGCGCGCTGATTGAGCAATTCCGGGCCGACGTCGAATCGGCGCTGCGCGAAGGCCGCATCGGGTATGAAGAGGCCGGGCGGTTGCTCCGTTTTTACGAAGAGGGCCTGAACGGCTACACGTACCTCGAACAATAGCTCTCCATTGCAGGCCGATAACCTGCGCGTGGTGCTGGTGTCGCCGCGCAATCCGCTCAACATCGGCGCGGCCGCGCGAGCCATGAGCAATTTCGGTTTCGCGCGGCTCGGCGTGGTGAACGCCTACGAGGTCGCTTTCCGGGAGGCGCGTTCGGCCGTCGGGGCCAGCGCGGTTATCGGGAACGCCGTCGAGTATGCGAGCATCGCCGAAGCAGTGGCCGATTGTTCGCTCGTGGTTGGCACCACGTCGATAGGGCATCGGCACTTGCAGCACCCGCTGCGGCGGCTCGAATATGGGGGTCGCCTCATTCGCGGCGCGTTGGCAACCGAGCGCGTGGCGCTGTTGTTCGGCTCTGAGAAATTCGGCCTTTCCAATGACGACCTGAGCTGGTGCCACTGGCTGATTCGCATTCCCGCTCGCGAAGAGCACGGGTCGATGAATCTTGGCCAGGCGGTGGCCGTGTGCCTCTATGAACTGATCCGCCGACCCGTTGCCGGCAAACCCGAATCGCGAAAGGCCGCTGGCTCAGCCGAAGTGGACCGCATCACCGAATACCTGCTGAAGGCGCTGCGCGAATCCGGCTACGCTCGCACTCAATCCACGCCCGCAAAGATCCGCCGTATGATCCGCCGCCTGAACATCCCCGAACAGGAAGCGGAAGCGTGGATGGGCATGCTCCGCCAGATTGTGTGGAAACTCGGACACGAATGAGCGGCCCCGAGCGGCGCTTCCGCCACGATGCTGTATAAATGAACTGATGACCAAGATCCTGCTTGAGTACCCGCTTGTGCGCCCGCTCGCGGAGGCCGACACGCAGGCCATCGCCAACGTTCATAGCTACTACGGGATCATGCACGTCAGGCTGGGGCCGCGCCTCGATCAGGTCAAGGTGGAATACGACGCATCCCGGCTGAGCGAAAAGGACGTCGAGGATGTGCTGGTCCGTTTCCTGATTCCCATCCGCCGCCGTTTCACGGTCTAACGAAACCAACGGTTTCCGAGAACGCTCCCGCCTAATTTCCCGACGGCGTTCTGCCGATATGTTAGATACCATGCCTTATCTGCGCCATCAGGAAGAGGTCGACGCCGACACCATTCTGGCGCAGTTTAACCGTTTTATCCAGGAGCTGCTTCGCGGCGATGTGCACCGCAACACCTTCCGTCAGTGGGAGATAGACATCCTGCTGGATATCGAGACCTGCGAAATCCGCGATGTCACCCGCCGGGAGACGCTGCGCCGCTACCAGCGCGCCGTGCAAAGGCAGATGGAAAAGGGTGCGAACAAGCCGATGATGCTGTCGGAGTATTTGGAATCCCTGCGCGCCAGGCGCAGGGAGAGCGAACCAGCCGCCTGAACGAGCGGGACACGCGACGCCAGTCGCGTTAGCTCAACCGCGGCTCTCGCCGCAGGTCCCTCCATTCTCCTGCGCTATTCTGAACACAGGAGAGAACTAACCCAATGGGAAGCAGCGCATCAGGTTCGGGCACAAAAAGCGAACCGGCTCAGCACATGGTCTTTTGCGCGAAGTTCCAGCGGGAAATGCCGGGGCTCGACGAGATTCCCTTCGAAGGCCATCCCCTCGGCCAGCGCATCTACGACAACGTGTCCAAGGAAGCCTGGCGGTTGTGGGTTGAGCACATGAAGATGATCATGAACGAGTACCGCCTCAACCTGGGCACGCAGGAAGCGCAGGAGTTCCTGATCAAACAGATGGAAGAGTACTTCTTCGGTGAAGGGTCGGCTTTCCCTCCCGGTTATGTTCCGCCCAGCCACGGCCACTGAGCCGCTGGCCAACCCATCAGCTTCGTGCGAAATACAGCGCGGCAGCCCGTTCCAACTCGCCTTTGGTCATAATCGGGGGACGGCCTTCGTATCTTCCTATCGACGTCAGAATGGCGCAAATATCCGCCGGATAGCAGGCGCGCAGTTCAGTGCGGCCGTCACGGAGGCAAAGCTCGCGCAGGTATTCAGAGCTGTCCGGTTCCACCACAATCCCCTTGCCACCAACCACGCGCTGGAAGATCAGGTCGAACGAGCGCGCGTCCACGGCGTCCACGAAAATCTTGTTGTGAATGCGGCGCAGGAATGCTTCATCGGCCAGATCGCTGGGGTCGAGATTCGTTGAGAACACCACCATTAGCTCGAATGGAATCTGAAACTTGACGCCGTAGCGTAGCATAAGGTAATCGACCCGGCGGTCGAGCGGCACGATCCATCGGTTCAGCAAGTCGCGAGGCGACATGAGCTGGCGGCCGAAATCGTCGATTATGAAGATGCCATTGTTGGCCTTCATCTGCAGAGGCGCGGCATATATACCCGAGCTCTCATCCAGGCGCAGTTCCAGCATGCTCGGAATGAGCTCGCCGCCCACCACAATGCAGGGACGGCGGCACAGCGTCCAGCGCGCATCCATTTGGGAGTTATCGCCTTCCACCTGCTGGTGGACCACCGGGTCATACAAGCTGATTACCTGGCCGTCCACTTCCACTGCGTACGGCAAGTACACGGTGTCCGAATACACGCGCAACATGCGCTCGGCGAGGCTCGTCTTGCCGTTCCCGGTAGGCCCGTAAACGAAAATCGAATTCTGCGAAATCAGCGCGGGGCCGAGCTGGTCCAGCAGCGTGTCCGCAATAACCAGATCCGAGAAGGCCTGGCGCAGGGATTTGCGATCGATCTGAACGCGCGCAGTTTGCGCTTTGGTGGCGATGCTGTAATCGCGGAGCGAAACCGGCGCGGCGCCCGCATACTGGCTCAACTGAAAGCGTTCGGCCGCCAGGCTCTTTCCATTGGCGGACAGAGTGAAGTGATAATCGTTGCCCTGCATGCCCTTCACTTCCACCAGATGTTGCGAGCGCAGGTGCTGAAAAATGCTGTTGATCACCGGCACCGGTACACGCAAGGCATTGCTCAGCGACTGGAGCGTGCTTCCGCCTTCGAGCAGCGAGCGCCGCATCACCAAATCCACCAGCAGCGAATGCGGAATACCCAATTCTTCCACGGTTTGCGGGACAGGGGGCGAGAACGCCGGGCGGGACGGCGCAAGTGTGACAGGCATGCCTGCAACTTAGATCGGCTCGTTCGGGCGGATTGTTTATACACGCCGGACCCGCGGGTAACGTCATGTCTTTTGTGGGGTTTCGCCTTTGGGC
>JBEKFB010000130.1:0-11950 GCA_050013535.1 Bryobacteraceae bacterium
TGTCGCGATCCGATGCCCTCGCCCGGCACGACTTCTCCCTCCAGCGCGAATGGCCGCTGCAGCATTCTCCAGGCGTCCGTTACCTCGCCGGCGGAAATGAGTCTCCGAATCTGCGTACTGCTGATGACGGTTCCTCGGCAATGCACCGCCGGGCAGCTCTCCACTTTAAAACCGCAGCGCTGGCCAAGCTCCAGCAGCGTCGCCGTGTCACCGGCGGCGCCCCGGCCAAAGCGGAAATTGTGCCCCACCAGCACCGCGCGGGCACCCAGACGCTCCACCGCGATATCGCGAATGAATTGCTCCGGCGCAAGAGCGGCAAGCTCCTTCGTGAAGGGCAACACCAGCACCTCATCCAAACCCGCCCGGCGCATGAGCTCGCAGCGCTGCTCCATGCCGGTGAGCAGTGGTGGGGCTTTTTCCTGAGCCACCACCATCGCCGGATGAGGATCGAACGTCAGCGCGGCGGCGTGCCAGCCCTGCTCACGCGCAAGCGACGCCACGCGTCGCATGATCGACCGGTGCGCAGCGTGAACGCCGTCGAAATTGCCAATGGTAAGTGCACAGGGACCAAAATCCGCCGGAACCTCTTCGAGTGAGTGGAACACGCGGAACTCGTGTGTCGGCGGAGTATCGACCTCGATCACCAGCCCGTCGTACGCGAGGCGCACACTCGCCGGTAGCTTCGCTTCCGTGGCTTCGTGTGCGAGATCGTGGCAGATGTGCGTGAAGAAGGCGCGGCGCGGCTTCAAAGCGGCCACCGTCGCGAGGGAATCCTCTACTGTGGAGTGCGTCGGATGCGGCCGATGGCGCAGCGCATCGAGGAACAGCACATCCAGATTGCGCAACTTCTCCATGCTCTCGGGCGGGATGCCGCTATGGTCCGTAAGATAAGCGGCGGCGCCGAAGCGAAACCCATGAACGGTGCCGTGGCCGTGAGCCAGCCGGATCGGCTCAAAATCGAGATCGCCAACGCGAATGGGCGCATCCCCGAAAACACAGGTTTCAATCTTCGGAATGGAGGATTCCGTCGGGCGCGTGTCGAAGATATAGTGAAACGTTCGCCGGATAATATCAATGGTCTCGTTGGAGCCATACACGCGAATCGGCCCGGACATGTGAAAATTCAGGGGCCGCACGTCGTCGAGACCCATGATGTGGTCCGCGTGTGCGTGGGTGAGTAAGACCGCGTCCAGCCGGTCGATCCCCGCGGCAAGGGCCTGCTGCCGGAAATCTGGTCCGGTGTCGATGAGCACCGAGTGGCCGTCCCAGCGAACCAGAATGGATGGGCGGAGGCGTTTATCGCGCGGGTCTGTTGAAGTGCAGACCGCACAACGACAGCCGATGGTGGGCACGCCGACGCTGGTGCCCGAGCCCAGCACCGTAATCGTCAGCCGGCCATCCGCCATCAGGCCCCGGCCTGCTCCGCGTTTTCGCCGGCGCTCTCGCTGGGTTTTGTCTTAGGCTGCTCGCTTACGTAGACGTATCGGAAGCGTAGTTCCGTGACGGCGTTTTCCAGCAGTCGATGCTCCTCCGTGGAGAGGTTGCCCCTGGTCTTCTCCATCAGCACGCCGAGCATATCGATGCTGTGGCGCGCCAACGGCAGATTGGGCTCAGGACGGTCCTTCTCTTCGCCGAAGTGCATCAATCCGAGCTGCACCTCAGCCTGCATCTTGATCGAGAGGACCAGAAACTCGAAGGAAGCGGGAGGCAGAAAATCCGATTCACTCATGGCGTGCTTCTATTTTAGCGGAGCGGCCGCTCGCGCTACACTGAGATCTGCCTTTGACCCTCTGTGTCCAGTAGCTCGGGGTTGCGCCCTCCGCCTCCGCCAGCGGGATGTTGGTGGTGTGCGCGCACTCTGAAGTAGCGGCCCATGCCCGCACTTGCTTTCACTGAGGACAAGGAATTGAACCTGAATCAATATGGATGGAGCGAGTGGCTCGCGCGCGACTTTGAGCACTGGAAGGCCAGTGGGTTTCGCGAGGCCCGCGTGGTCGCGGTCTGGAAAAACGGCTGCCGGGTGGTGACCGAGCACGGCGAGCTGGATGCGTTGCTTCCAGGCCGGTTCGTCGAAATCGCGGTCGGGGACTGGCTGGTGCTCGCGCCGGATGTGGATCGAGTGGAGGCGGTGCTGCCGCGCAAAACCGAGGTGGCGCGCAGGCAGCCGGGTTCGACTTTCGGCCGTCAGGTGCTCGCGGCCAATATTGACGTATTGCTGATTGTGACTGCTGTTGACAGCGATTTCAACATTCGCCGCATCGAGCGCTACCTGGTGCTTGCCGAGCAAAGCGGGGCCGATCCAGTGATCGTTCTCAGCAAAGCAGACCTGCTCGACGCCAATGGCCGCCAGAGAGTTCTGGACGCCACCCGGCGCGCCTCTCCGGGGACACCGGTGATCTTCTGGAGTGCGTGGGATGCCGCTGCGCCCGTTGCTCTCGGTGAAGCCGTTGGGGTTGGCAATACTGCGGCGCTCATCGGCAGTTCGGGCGTGGGCAAGTCCACCATGGTCAACGTTTTTCTCGGAAGTGGCGCGTTGCGGACGCAGCCGGTGCGCGAAGGTGACAGCCGCGGACGGCACACCACCACGCATCGTGAGCTGTTTCTGTTACCGCAGGGCTGGCTGCTCATCGACATGCCAGGCCTGCGCGAAGTGCAATTGTGGGCGAGCGAGGAATCTGTGGAAATGGTCTTCGACGATCTGCGGACGACCGCCGCAGAGTGCCGCTTCCGCGACTGCGCGCACCAGGGAGAGCCCGGGTGTGCTGTCGCGCAGGCCATCGCCGAAGGTCACATCACCGCCGATCGCCTGGAGCATTTCCGCCGGCTGCGAGCAGAAGTTAAACAACGCTATATTCAGGCGCAAAAACGGCGAGACAAGCTCGGCAGCCGCGGCCAGAAGCAGCTATCGATGCGCGGCCCGAAATGGCGGGACTAGATATTCGTGCCTATCCCAGAAATCCCACGTTAGCGGCCGGGAAATTTGCCAGATTCGGGAAGATGTAGCTGAGATCGCTCGAGGCCACGCCGAACCACGATGCCAATGTCGCCCCATACTGATCGAGCGCGGTGGTGGGAATCCATCGGCCCGCGGTGCCGGCGTCGTTGGGTCCACCGAGCGCGAGCTCCGGGAATTCGCCGTAAACGTCCGCGCCCTGCACAGCCCCGCCGGTTACCATGTGATGGCTGCCCCATGCGTGATCGGTTCCACCGTTGGAATTCGGCTGCATGGTGCGGCTGAAATCGGATTCGGTGAATGTGGTCACGTTGTTCTCCACGCCGAGTTCCTGAGTGGCCGATACGAACGCCGCCAGCGCCGCATCGAGTTCCGCAAGCAGCGTGTCCTGCGTGTTGAGCTGACCGCTGTGCGTATCGAACCCGCCGAGCGAGCAGAAAAAAATCTGGCGATTCATGCCGAGCTCACCGCGAACCTGGATGATCTGTGCGATCTGCTGGAGCTGCGAGCCGAGAGCCGAGGTTGGAAATGTAGTGGTCAGCGCCTTCGCGCCGCTCAGCGCCTGTTTGAGCGTGGCCGAGTTGCCGAGGCCCTGCTGCATGTTGGTGCTGGCCTGCTGAACCAGGGCCGCGCCGGTGTCGAGCGTGAGCAATTGCTGGAGAGCAAGCATGCGGGCGTTATCGGCAGGCGAGGTGCCAAAGCCGGTAAGGTTGAGCGGCGATCCGGGAATCACCGTGGCGGGCGTTGTATCTTCGCCCTGGCCGAGCATTGCGTTACCTGCGACGGAAAGAAACGCGGGGAATGTCGATGGCGCGTTCAGCGAGGAAATCTTGTCGGCCACGCGGCCGCCCCACCCCGTGCCGTTCGGTCCCGAGAAAGAGGTCTGCCACTGCAATTGCTGGTCGGCATGCGAAAACAGATTCTCCGGGTACGCGCCGCTGCTGCCTGCCAGATATTGCGCGCGGGTCAGCGGCTGAAGCAGGGTGCCTACGTTGGCCACCACGGCAGCCTGCCCACCACTGAACAGCTTCTGCGTATTGACCAGTTTCGGATGGAGTCCGAATGGACGGCTGCCTGTTTTCGCGGTCACCGGCAGAAGCGACGACGAGGCCAGAGCGAGACTGCCGCGAATCTTCGAATACGCATTGTAGGAAGAAGTGTCCAGGGGGACGATGAGATTGTTTCCGTCATTGCCGCCGAACAGGAACACACAGACCAGCGCGCGGTAATCCGTCGTACTCTGCGCATATGCGTTCATCGCGCCAAACGTGCGGAAGCCGAGCCGGCCCCACGGCGTCATGGCCAGTCCACCGCCACAGCAGGCCAGTTGCAGGATTTGTCTTCTGGTAATCATGTCAGCGCTCCACCTGATATTGCGACGACGAAACCGCCAGATAGAGTGCGGTTCGTGCTTTGAGAGTGGCGTTGGGCGCGGCGGCCATGGCGGTGTTGATGGTCGAGCGCATGTCGGTCGGCATCTGTCCGCAAAAGAGCAGCGTCGATAAGTCATCGAGCAGGGAATCCGGCGATGCGGCAAGCGTGACGAACGGCGTCTCATCGAACGCAACGCCACTGATGCTGCCATACACCAGTGCGCTCACCAGGTCGGCCCTGAGCATGGCTACCGACGGAGACTGAATCTGGAACTCGGGTCCCAGCAGCTTCCCTTCATCAACGCGATAGCCAGGCGAAAAGTAATTGAACACGCTGGGTGCTGCGTACAGCGGCTGGCTCTCGGCCGCGGTGTATTCCGGAAGATTATTGGCGCTCGACACCTGCGCGCCGAGTGCCCGCAATATGCCAGCGAGGTACAGCGCGGGCTCGCGGAGATGTCCTTCAGTGGCGGCGGGTGTTGCTGGCGGATCGCCGGCACGCGCTTCCGGATCAAGCAGAATCGCCTGGATCACCGCCCGCATGTCGCCCCGCACTCCCGCGCCGTTATTGTCGAAGACGTTGGCGATTCGTTCCACGTAGGCAGGGCTGGGGTTGCTGGTCACCAGGTGCTCAATCAGTTGCTGGCAGACGAACGGGCCAACGTTTGGGTGATTGAAGACAATCTTGAGAGCGCCGGTCAAGTCCTGTTCGGCGGTCTGGCCAGCAGGCAGCGTCTCGCCGTTGAGCAGCGTCTTGGCTGTCGCGTCATGCTCGGATTCCACCGCGACCATAGGTGCGTTCCAGTTCTCGGGATTGTGTTTGAGAGGCGCCGCGCCGGCCAGTGGCGCGTAGGTCCAGCCTGTGAAGGCCAGCGCAAATTCCTGCACTACGCTGGCGTCATAGGTGGGCACCGGCTGCCCCGCATTCAGCACCACCGTGCCACCCGGATTCAGCATGACTGTGCCAATGGTGAACAACTGATTCAGCTCGCGAGCGTAGTTTTCGTCGGCTTCCTGGCCGGGCGCGGGCTTGCTGTTGTTCACCATGTCGAGATAGTGGCCCATGCCCGGGCTCAGCGACACGTCGTGCATCAAATCGTAATAATTGCCGAACGCGTCGTTGGCGAGCAGCCGCAGGTACGGCGGAATGGCCTGCGGCTTCAGCTTGACGTTGGAAACGACCCAGATCTCGCTCAGCGCGAAGGCCACGCGTTGCCGAAGCTGGTCGGGTCCTGATACCGCATTCACGAAAAACTGCTCGCGAACATTGTCCATGTTCGTGGCTGCGGCCGTGACATCGGGGATCGGCGACGGCGATGCCGCGAATTGTTCCTTCAGCCAGGCTGCGGTACCGATCTGCTGCAGGTGCGCGACGTCGGCCGGCGTGGCTCCCCAGGTGGCCTGATCGAGGAAACGCGCGGCAGCGCCAGACGTCATGACCGTAGCCGCGGACTGCGCCCACGACACCGCGCCAACACATGCAAGTAAGAGGACCAGACGAACGCTCAGCAAAGTCACATCGCCTCCAGACGGAAAACGGCCCACTTGCTCCCCGAACACGGGATTCGGCTGCAGGTTGCGGTCTATTTGGCCGAATCTCGGCGGCCAGGTGATTTTCTGAGGCCGAGTTGAGGGGAACCGCTGGATGCTGAGACGCCGACACGTGACAATCCCCTGATTCGCGCGTCTCGTCAGGGTATGAAAACACACCTTCTCTGCGGCCTGCTAATCGGTGCTTGTGTGGCGTTCGCGCAACAGGACCACACATCCCAACTGAATATGCGCGGCGACCACGAAATGGGATTCTCACACGAGAAAACCACGCACCACTTCGAGCTGAACCAGGAGGGAGGCGTCATCGAAGTTCGCGCGGACGACGTTAAGGACACGGCAAGCCGCGATCAAATCAGGATGCACTTCCAGCACATCGCTCAGATGTTCGCGGGCGGGAATTTCAACGCTCCGATGCTGGTGCATGCCCGACCCGATGTGCCCGGTACTGCGGAAATGGCCCGCCTGACGGACCAGCTTCACTGGGATCTCCAAAATACTCCGCGCGGCGCCAGACTGGCGATCACGGCCGATAATAAGCCTGCTCTAACCGCCGTCCATGAATTCCTTCGGTTTCAAATCGCCGACCATCAAACCGGTGATTGCACCATGGTCCGTTAGACGTCATCGATGCTGCCACGTTAGTCCCACCGCTGCCCGCCTGTGTTACGCTGGTCGCTTCGTACAGACATGGCTGCCATACGCGAGAAAGCGCAGTTGATGAGCGCCTCGGAGATCGACCGCACGCTGGTCCGCCTGGCGCATGAGATCCTCGAAAAAACCAAAGACCTCAGCAAGCTGGTGTTCATCGGCGTGCGCCGCCGGGGTGTGCCGCTGGCCCGGCGGCTGGCCGCGAAAATCAAAGATCTCGAAGGCATCGAGGTACCGGTCGGCATCCTGGACATCAATCTCTATCGCGACGACCTGTCCACGGTGGGCGACAAACCGGTCCACAGCGGCACCGAGATTCCGTTCGAGGTCACTGGCCGGGATATTGTGCTCACTGACGACGTCCTTTATACCGGCCGCACGATTCGCGCTGCGCTCGACGGTTTGTTCGAGCGGGGCCGCCCGGCGCGCGTGCAATTGCTGGTGCTGATAGACCGCGGTCATCGTGAGCTGCCCATCGGCGCGCGGTATGTCGGCCGCTCGGTGCCGACCACCGAGAGGGAAATCATCGAAGTGAAATTCCGCGAAGTGGACAACGCCGAAAAGGTGATGCTGGTGGAACGCGCGCCGGAATAGCCGAGCGGAAGGATTCATGACCACGGGATTGCTCGGTATCGAACCGCTCGACCGGGCCGAGATTCAGGCCATCCTCGACCGGGCGAAGGATTTTCAGCCCATCCAGAATCAGCCTTTCCAGAAGCGCGACGCATTGCGCGGCCGCACGGTGGTAAACCTGTTCTTTGAATCCTCCACGCGCACGCGCACCAGTTTCGAGATTGCCGCCAAGCGCCTGGGTGCGGACACGGTTTCCATCACCGCCTCGGCTTCCAGTGTTTCCAAGGGCGAGTCACTGGTGGACACGCTGAACACACTGGCGGCCATGCGCCCCGACGCCATCATCATGCGTCATGCGGCATCCGGCGCTCCTCATTTTCTGGCGCGGTATCTGCCCACGCCCATCATCAATGCCGGCGACGGCACGCACGAACACCCCACTCAGGCGCTGCTCGACGCGCGAACCATTCTGGACCGGCGGAGATCGCTCGAAGGCCTCCGCGTCGCGATTATTGGCGACATCGCGCACAGCCGCGTGGCCCGATCCAACATCTATCTTTTGTCGAAATTCGGCGCACGGATTGTATTGTGCGGGCCGGCATCGCTGCTGCCGCTGGAGCTGGCGCAGATTACGCCCGGCGTGGAGCTCACCTGGGACATCCGCCATGCAATCAAGGACGCTGACGTGATCATGATGTTGCGCGTTCAGCTCGAGCGCCAGCATGAGGCGTCTTATCCCGCGAGCGAATACTTCCAGTTTTATGGACTGCGTCTGGAACATCTCGCGCTGGCCAAGCCAGATGCCATCGTCATGCATCCCGGCCCCATCAATCGCGGCCGCGAGATCTCGTCCGAGGTCGCGGATTCGCAGAAATCGGTGATCCTGAATCAGGTGGAAAACGGAGTAGCCGTGCGGATGGCCGTGCTGGAGCGGATTCTGGGGGCGAACTGAATCATGTCCCGAGTCGTCATTAAGAACGGCCGCGTGATAGACCCGGCCAATGCTATCGATGCGGTTCGCGATGTGGCGCTCGAGGACGGCGTGATTGCCGCCGTGGCCGAAAACATCGATGCCGCCGGAGCCGAAGAGTTCGATGCCAGCGGCCTCGTCGTCGCGCCTGGGTTCATTGATATGCACGTGCACCTGCGCGAACCTGGTTTCGAGTATGCGGAGACCATCGAGAGCGGCGCGCGCGCGGCTGCGGCCGGGGGCTTCACGTCCGTTTGCCCCATGCCGAACACCTCACCGGTGAACGACAACGCCACGGTGACGCGCTACATAGTGGAGACGGCCTGGCGTGTTGCCCCGGTGAACGTGTTTCCCATCGGCGCGATCACCAAAGACAGCGCCGGCGAGCAACTAGCGGCCATCGGGTCCATGAAACAAGCCGGAATCGTCGCCATCTCAGACGACGGCCGGCCGGTGATGAATGCGCGCGTGATGCGCCGCGCCATGGAGTTCGCCAAGGCTTTCGGTCTGCCCGTGATCGATCATTGCGAGGACCTCAACCTCAGCGCAGGCGGCGACATGCATGAGGGCAGGGAAAGCGTGCGGCTCGGTCTGCGCGGAATCCCCGGGGCGTCGGAAGACGTCATGGTCGCGCGCGATATCTTGCTCGCCGAAATCACCGGCGCACGGTATCACGTTGCACACATTTCATCGCATCATGCCGTGGAGATGGTGGCATTCGCGAAGGCGCGCGGCCTTCCGGTTACCTGTGAAGCCACGCCGCATCACTTTGCGCTGGCCGACGCCAACATGCGGCCCTATGACAGCAATTACAAAATGAAACCTCCGCTGCGCGGCTGTTGTGACGTGGAGGCGGTGGTTGGGGGGATCGTTTCCGGAGCTATCGACGCCATCGCCACGGATCACGCACCGCACGCCGGAAGCGACAAAATGCAGGAGTTCGAGAAATGCCCGTTCGGCGTTATCGGTCTGGAGACCGCGCTCGCCCTGGCGCTGGAGAAGCTGGTGCACTCGGGCAAAATTCCGTTAGCGCGAATGGTGGAGCTTTTTACATCCGGTCCGGCACGCATCCTCAAACTCGATCGCGGGACGCTGTCACCGGGCTCCACCGCCGACGTGACCATCTTCGATCCCGAGCGCAAGTGGACCTACGACGTCAACCGCTCGTTCTCGAAAAGCCGCAACTCGCCATTTGACGGCTGCACGTTTCGCGGTGGCCCGGTGGCTACGATTGTGAACGGCGCCGTGGTGTGGTCAGTGCAGTAGTCCTGCTACGCGGGCGAGCTGAAAGTTTATCGGCTCACTACCTGCAAATTGTTCGTCACCGAAAACACGTCGGGCACGCTGTTGGCGCGAATGCCCGCGACATTCTTGTCGGCTTCGGAATCCACTACGCCTTCCAGCGTCACATGGCCGCCCTTCACAATAATCCGGATGGCTTTGTTAATTCCCATCGAGTATTTCTCCAGCGCGGGAAAGCCATAAATCGCTCGGAACATCTGCAACCGAATACCGTCATCGATGGGCGAGGTCGGCAGCACTTCGATATGGTTCTCCACCGATTGCACTCCTTCAATGCGCTTTACCACGCGCCCGGCGTCGTCTTTGAGCATCGGCTGAACCACTTCACCGCTGAGCACCACGTTGTCTCCGTTCACCTGATACGTGATGTTGTCGAACACCGTGAAGTATGGCAGCATGAGCAACTCATGTTGCACCTCGCGGTTGATATACGACTGAGATCCGGGCTGAGCCAGAACTGCGGCTGTCACGGTGAGAAACAATAAAGTTTTTGCGAGCATCGTGGGTCCTCCAACCACGAGTGCCGCGAGCAATTACCTTACCACCCACGCCTCCACCGCAAATTCATCTTTCGTTATCTGGTGTAAATGCGTGTCGCAAAAGAGGATGGCGTCCTTGCGTCGCACGCGTCCCGCGCCCCCCACGACAGGCAGGGAATGCATCCCGCCGAGAATCTTTGGCGCGTAATAGAAGAAGATCTTGTCCACCACGCTCGACTCCAGCGCCGCCCAGTTGACCTTGCTTCCGGCCTCGATCATCAGGGAGCGGTACACGTCTTTTGTAAGGTGGCTCACTACCTGGCGCAGGTCCGTGCGGCCACCCGGTCCATCGGCTATCAGCACGCGCACGCCCCGCGATTCGAGCTGCCTGCGCCGGTCGGGCGACGACGCTGACGTGGTGGCGACAAGAACGTCGTCGACGGCCGACATGACCATGCGCGAATCGAGCGGGATGCGTAGGGTGGAATCGACGACAATGCGCAATAGCGGCCGGCTACGCTCGAAGCCGGTGCGGTCGGTCAGCAGCGGATCGTCGGTCAGTACGGTGCCAATTCCGGTGAGAATCGCATCGTGGAGATGCCGCACCTGCTGCACGTGAGCGCGCGCTTCGGCGCTGGTGATCCAGCCGGAGTTGTCCTCGGGAGCGGCGATTTTTCCGTCCAGCGTGACGGCGGATTTCAATGTCACCAGCGGCCGCCCATTGCGCATAGCAAAGGCGAATGCCTCGTTCAATTGCTCGGCTTCATTCGTATATTCGGTGGCGATTTCAACCGGGATGCCTGCCGCCTCAATGCGTCGAATACCTTCGCCGGAGACCAGCGGGTTGGGATCGCGCATGGCTACCGTGACGCGCGCGATTCCCGCGGCGATGACGGCATCGGCACACGGCGGCGTGCGGCCCTGATGGGAACAAGGTTCCAACGTGAGGTACAGTTCCGCACCGCGAGCTCGCTCGCCTGCTTCCTCCAACGCGACGATCTCCGCATGCTTCACGCCCGCCCACGTGTGGAATCCGCGGCCAACGATCTCACCGTTGCGCACCACAACTGCACCCACGGCCGGATTCGGGCTGGTGCGGCCTGCTCCCATGCGGGCAAGAGCCAGCGCCTCATCCATGAAGGGTGATTTCATTTGGGTTCAAAAATGGACGCGATGAACTGCTCGGGGTCGAAGGGCAGCAGATCGTCCGTCTTCTCGCCGACGCCGATATAGCGAATGGGGAGATTCAGCTCGCGCGTGATCGCCTTGGTGAGCACGATGCCGGTGACGCCGCTCGACTCGGTGAAGCGCCGCGCCTGCTCCAGACCGTTCTGCCCGGTGGTCGCGTCGAGCACCAGCAGCACTTCGTGCGGAGCGCCCGGCACCACACGCGTGGCCGTGCGGCGCATCTTTTCGAGCTCGGACATCAGATTCTCTTTCGTGTGCAGGCGGCCGGCGGTGTCCACGATGACGTAATCCACTTTGCGCGCCTTGGCGGCTTGCAGTGCATCGAAGATAACGGCGCTTGGGTCCGCGCCGGTCTTCTGCCGAATGACATCCGTGCTGGTGCGCTGGCCCCATACTTCCAACTGTTCGATGGCCGCGGCACGGAACGTGTCGGCCGCGCACAGCAGCACTTTGCGTCCTTCCGACTGGTAGAGCTGCGCGAGCTTGCCAATGGTAGTGGTCTTGCCCGAGCCGTTCACTCCCACCACCATTACAACCGCGGGCGGCTCCGCCACGTGCGGCATGGGACGCTCTGCGCCTTCCAGCACTTCCAGCAGATGCTCGCGAATGAGGCGCTTTAGTTCATCGCCGTCTGAGAGGAGGTTGCGGTCGGCGCGTTCGCGCAGCCGCTCGACGATTTCGGTTGTGGTGGCTACGCCGATATCGGCCGTGTACAACGTCTCTTCGATCTCATCGAGGACGGCGGCGTCGATTTCCCGGCGTCCCGCCAACGCGTCTTCCAGGCGATCCAGCAGACCCGACCGGGTTTTCTCAATGCCTGCCTTGTGACGGTCGAGCAGTCCGGGTTCCTGCGGAACCGCGCCGAACAGGGTCTGGATGGCCATGGGCTGCTAACCATCTTACTTTGGGA
>JBEKFB010000131.1:0-23453 GCA_050013535.1 Bryobacteraceae bacterium
ATTCAGCAATTCGACGTCAACGATCTGTTAGCGGCCGCATTGAAGTTTCAAACGCCGGAATTCACGGCCAGTCACGTGGACCTCCATTCGCGATTCTCGGCGCAGCCGCTGATCGTTACCGGATCGCGCTCGCAACTGGAGCAGGCGCTGATCATGTTCGTGCAACACGCCGGGCGGAACGCTGCGCAGGCCCGCCAGAAAAAACTGACCGTTTCCACCACGCGGGTAGCGAATCGCGCGATGGCCGAGATTTCCTGGAACTGCCTGCCGGAGCTGCTGGAGCCGGACGTATTCGAAAACAACTCCGGAACCGGCGCGCTAAGCCTCGGAGTTTGCCGCAACGTTATCCGCAATCACGGTGGAGAGGTGCGCGTAGCGCGGCTGTTATCCACGCAATCCCGCTTCGAAATCGAGTTGCCTTGTGGGCAAATGGAAACGGCCGTGCTGGCCCCGCTTCCGCCGGTCACCGAGCCGAATTCGCGGAAGCTCACCGCCCTGTTGGTCGACCCGGATCCCAGGCAACAGGCGGTGGTTCTGCGGCTGATCACCGACCATGGACATCGAGTGGTTCCGGTGACCAGCGCCGAACAGGCCGCAGATATCGCCGAGCGGCTGCGTTTTGATTTGATTCTCTGTGGCACGCACTTGCCGAACCTCACGTGGATGGATCTGTTCGAGAAAGTGCAGCATCGCACCACTGCCTTTGTGCTGATCGCCGAACCCATGAGCCCGGAACTGGCCCGAGTGGCCAGGGGAAGCAGCACGTTCACGCTGTCCCGCCCCGTTCAGGCGCAGGAAATGGGCAGGCTGCTGGCGGCCATCAGCACGCGCGTGGAGGCCGCTGAGGCCCTTGCCCGGCACGGCCAGCAATAAATTCGGACTCATGTGTCTTAGGAGTCTCCGGCATCTGGATTCTTTGGGCGCGTCCGCTCCGCGAGCACGTCCCGCACCGCGGTGCGCAGTTGTTCCCGCAGATCGGCGGGCGCCTCAGGCGCGAGATACAGCGTCTGCGACGGGAAAGCCAGTTCGACGCCGGTCTCCTCAAAGCGGCGCTTTAGACGCCGATTCATCTCGCGTGCGATCGTCCATTGTTTCATCGGCAACGTGCGCAGGCGGAACTTGATCACCGCGCCGGAGTCGGCGAGGCGGTCGACGCCCAGCATTTCGAGAGGATCGAGAATGGTCTGCGACCAGGGCTCCTCTGCGCGCAGCTCAGTTCCAAGCTCGTTCACTACTTTCATTGCATTGTCGAGATCCTGTCCGTAGTCCACCGTGACATTGAATACGGCATAAGAAAAATCGCGAGTCAGGTTCGAAAGCTTCTGAATGGATCCGTTGGGGATCACGTGAACCGCGCCATCCTCGCTGCGCAGCACGGTGGTGCGAAGGTTGATCTCCTCCACCAGGCCGCTGGTCCCATCGATGGTCGCGACATCGTTAATGCGTAACTGATTCTCGATCAGCAGAAACATGCCGTTGAGCACGTCTTTGATCAGGCTTTGTGCGCCGAAGCCAATAGCGACGCCCGCGACCCCCGCGCCGGCGATCAGCGGCTCCACGTTGAAGTTCAGCTCATGCAGCACCATGACGAATGCGGCCGTCCAAATAAGGATGCCAAGCGCGCTGCCGGTGACACGCGTCATTGTGTTGACGCGCTTTTGAGTCTCGCCGTCTGTCGAGCCGCCGCTTTGTGCCCGGCGTTCGGTTTGGATTCGCAACGTCTTCACGCCGCGATGGGCCGCCAGGGTACCCATCCACGCCAGCAGCAGAATAACGGCAATTCGCGCACCGATGACGATATACGGCATCAGGTAGTCGAGCGTAAACTCCACGTGACTGTGCATTACTAACATAGTGAATCACAGGCGTGGTAACCTGAACCCCACAGCGCCCGTCGCAAGTTTATGGTTGGCGAATGAGATTCCTCCCGCTCTGCTGGCTTATCGCCGGCATCCTCAGCTGTTTCGCCGCGGATTCTACCCTGCTCGACACCGGTTACCAGCAGATGTACGATCTGCAGTTCGACGGCGCGCATCGGACATTCCGGCAATGGGAGCAACAGCATCCCGAAGATCCACTGGGGCCCGTCTCCGACGGCGCGGCCTACCTGTTTTCCGAATTCGATCGTTTGCGAGTTCTGCAATCGGAATTCTTCGTGGACAACGACAGCTTTCTGCACCTCAGCCGGTTAGATCCCGATCCCGCCATCAAAGCCAGCTTCGAGGCCACTCTCGCGAAGGGGCAAACGCTGGCCGACCGTACGCTGGCGCGTTCGCCCGGTGACGAGGATGCGCTGCTCGCCACGGTGATGCGGCTCGGATTGCATGCCGACTATCTGGCCATGGTGGAGAAGCGCTATCTGGCGTCGCTCGATGAAGTGAAGCAGGGGAGAGGCATCGCGGGAAAGCTGCTGACGGCGCATCCCGAATGCTACGACGCGTATCTCGCAATCGGCGTGGAGAATTACTTGTTGAGCCTGAAACCAGCGCCCGTTCGCTGGCTGTTGCGTTTGGGCGGTGCACAGACGGACAGGGATGTCGGAATCGCCAATCTCCGGTTAACCGCCGGAAAAGGGAGATACCTGAAACCGTACGCGCAGCTTCTGCTCGCGGTCGCGGATTTGCGCGACAACAACAGCGCGCGGGCGAAGCGCACGCTGACGTTTCTAGCCAGCGCCTACCCGGAGAACCGCCTCTATCGCGAAGAACTTGCTAAATTACAGTGAATATCCGTCTGCGTGAGGCGGCGGCGAAGGGTGGAGACGGGACAATGAACGCATGAGGATCGTGAGCGCCGCAAGCGCCCTTCCGGAGCACTACTATCCACAGCAGGTTCTTGGGTCCGCGTTGAAGATGTATTGGGGAGACCGCATCCAGAACCCGCGCCTGGTGGAACTATTGCATGCCAACGTCGGCGTTGACGGGCGGTACCTGTCATTGCCCATGGAACAGTATCCGGGGCTGGAAACCTGGGGCCAGGCCAACGACGTATGGATCAGGACCGCCGAGGAACTGGGCAATCAGGCCATCTGCCGCGCATTGACGCGGGCTGGGCTGGGCACTAATGACATCGGTGCGCTGATCTTCGTTTCCATCACTGGTATTTCAAGTCCATCCATCGACGCGCGTCTGATAAACCGCATGGGGCTTTCCCCGAATATCCGCCGCGTACCGATATTCGGCCTTGGATGCGTCGGCGGCGCGGCGGGGATCGCGCGGGCTGCCGATTATGTGAAGGCCTATCCGGATCAGGTGGCGGTACTGCTGTCGGTGGAGTTGTGCTCGCTCACGTGGCAACGTGACGACCTTTCGATGGCGAATCTGATTTCGTGCGCGCTGTTTGGCGACGGTGCGGCGGCGGTCCTCATCGCCGGGTCCGAGCGCGATTTACCCGGACCGAAGATCGTCGACACGCGCTCCACGTTTTATCCGAACACCGGAGACGTGATGGGTTGGAGCGTTTCCGAAAAAGGCTTCGGCATTGTGCTCTCGCCGGAGGTGCCCGATGTAGTGCGCGAGCATCTGGGCCACGATGCCGATGCGTTCCTGGCTGAGCACGATCTTACACGCGCGGACATTGGCTGCTGGATTCTGCACACCGGTGGTCCCAAAGTGCTGGAAGCGGCGGAGGCGGCTCTGGGCCTCGAGCCGAAAGAGCTAACGGTCTCGTGGGACTGCCTGCGAAAAACTGGCAATTTGTCCTCCGCTTCTGTGCTCTTCGTGCTGGAAGAAATCATGACGAAACATCGGCCGGAACCGGGCACATGGAGCGTGCTTGCCGCCATGGGTCCGGGCTTCTGCTCGGAACTGGTGCTGCTCCGCTGGTAAAAGCGAGTCATGAGCAGCCCCGATATTCTGATTGCCGGAGGCGGACCAGCAGGCCTTGCAACGGCCATTGCCGCGTGCCGGCGCGGGTTTCGGGTTGCGGTGATCGAGGGGCGCAGGCCGCCGATCGACAAAGCATGTGGCGAAGGATTGATGCCCGAGGCGCTGGAGGCGCTGGCGCGGCTGGGCGTATCGATTCCAGCGGAAGAGTCGTTTCCATTTCACGGCGTGCGCTTCATTGGATCTCAAGGTGTCTCGGCCACTGCTGGTTTTCCGTCTGGGTTCGGTCTGGGCGTGAGGCGCACCACGCTGCATCAAGCTCTGGTGGAGCAAGCCGAGCGTGCGGGCGTGGATCTGCGCTGGGGCGAGACGATCAAGCCCGAAAGCTCCCACGCGCGATGGATCGTCGGCGCGGATGGAGGCGGCTCGCAGGTGCGGCGATGGGCCGGGCTGGATTCGTTCTCCCGTGACTCGCGCCGGTTTGGTTTTCGCCGCCACTATCGCCTGCCGCCCTGGGGCGACCACCTCGAAATCTACTGGGGACGGGGTTTTCAGATTTATGTAACGCCGGTTGCACCCGAGGAGATCTGCGTGGCACTCCTCACGCGGGATTCGCATCTGCGGCTGGACGAGGCGCTTCGTGCATGTCCGTCGTTGAAGTCGCTGCTGGCTCAGGCGACTCCAGTGTCCACTGAGCGTGGCGGCGAGACGGCTACACGGCGGCTTCGCGCGGTATCTCGGGATCGCGTGGCGCTGGTTGGCGACGCCTCGGGTTCGGTCGATGCGATCAGCGGCTCAGGCCTCTCGCTCGCATTTCAACATGCCCTCGCTCTTGTCGACGCCCTTGAGCGCGATGACCTCCGCGAGTATTCCGCGGCTCATCGGCGCATCCTGCGACGCCCTGCCTTCATGTCCGACTTCATGCTCACCATGGACCGCTGGCCTTCGGTCGAAAGTCGTGCCATGCGCGTCTTTGCAACGCGGCCGCAGATCTTCGCCCGATTGCTGGCGATGCACGTCGGGCAATTGCCTTCGCTAAACTTCGCCGCGGCGAGCCTCGATCTGGCCTGGCGAATGCTTCTGTAAGGGAGTCCCCAATTTCCAATGCCTTACCAGAAATGGGACATAAAGAGCCGAACACGTTCATCCTGCGCGTGGACGACACGGTGCAGATTCAGATTCAGGCAGTGGAGCGCATCGCGCCGATACAATAGCCGTAGGCAGTGAAGCGTTCCGGATTTGCCGATCTCCCGTTGCATGGTGGCCGCGTACCCGCGTGGCTTGCCGAGCGCATGACGCGCCTGGGAACGGCCATCAGCGAGGCTATTCTCTATCACTACGGCCCGGCGGAGTTGCTCTCGCGCCTCAGCGACCCGTTCTGGTTTCAGGCGCTCGGCTCCGTGATGGGAATGGACTGGCACTCGTCCGGCATCACCACGTCTGTGCTGGGCGCTTTGAAGCGCGGGCTGAATCCGCGGGCGCATGAACTCGGCATTCATATTTGTGGCGGACGCGGCCGGCATTCGCGAAACACTCCCACTGAGCTTCGCGCCGTGGCGGAAGCGCGAGGTCTGGACGGGGAAGCCCTGGTGCGCACCAGCCGCCTCACTGCACGCGTGGACAACAATGCGATCGCCGATGGTTTCCAGATTTACCTGCACACGTTCATCGTCAGCGCCGCAGGCGAATGGGCCGTGGTGCAACAGGGCCTCAACGACGCCACCGGACTGGCCCGGCGCTATCACTGGCACTCGGCGTCGGTGCGCGACTTCACGTCAGAGCCGCACACCGGCATCGTCGGCAGGCATGAGGGCTTCATCATGAATCTCGTCGACTGTCACGCCCGGCCCGCGCAGGACGCTCTGCTCAGCATCTCTCAGCAGGACCCCGAACGAACGCTCGCCGACGCTCGCCGCATCTGCACGATGCCGCGCCATCACGATGTTCGCGCGGAAAATGTCGATCTAAAGCGGCTCGGCGCGGTGCTGGCTGTTTCCTGGGAACGCGAGCTGCGCGACTTCGC
Source organism: Bryobacteraceae bacterium (assembly GCA_050013535.1). Lineage (GTDB taxonomy): Bacteria > Acidobacteriota > Terriglobia > Bryobacterales > Bryobacteraceae > CAWACP01. Next base: position 5,848 of record JBEKFB010000131.1, read on the forward strand.
ATCGCTGTTGCTGTTGGAAAACCTCGGCCCGCGTACACTGCAATCGCTCGCGCTTGTTGCCGAAGTGGTGCACGGAACGCCGACGCGGTTCTCCGATCCTGCACGATTTTCCTTCGCCCATGGCGGCAAGGATGGTCATCCGTTTCCCGTACCGTTGAAGACCTACGACGAATCCCTCAGCGTCCTGCGCCGCTCGCTCGACGCCGCGAAGCTCGGTGATTCCGACAAGATGGATGGCATGAAACGGCTTGACCGTTTCGTGCGAGGTATTGAAGCGCGATGCGAGCCGGAAGCGAATTTCGATGCCGTAATGGCGCATGAGCGTGCAATTTCGCCATCGCTTGATGGCCGCAGGGTATTCGACACAAGGCCGCCAGAGCGCCAACTCGCCCTCTTCGAGTGAATCAGTGTTGTTCGCCCGTGGCGTCTCCGAACTTAATCACCGAATCCGCCTCGAATTTCCGATAATCCTGAAATTCGAGATCGTTGCGAACGTTCCCAGCAAAGCTCACCACCGCGACACTCGCCGTCGCGGGTAGGAGATACGTCTTGCCGCCAATCTGCGTCTCGGCATAATCGATCACGGTTGAGATTTGCCGCATCTGGAGTTGTGGGGGGATGTCCGAATCGGCGGCGTCCGTGATTCGCCACACCGCGCCTGTGTCGGGGTCGATGAACATCGAACCGTGGTATGGGAGCACCGCCTGCGCTACGTCGCTGAGCTGCATTTTCAGGGTGGAGTGGTCCTTGTCCACCGTGTAATTGAAAACCGCCAGGCGCTTGCCGCGGACAGTTTCCCAACGGTCCCACGTGAACGATGCATCGGTGTACGGATCCACGATACGGCTGAGCAGAGTTCCGAACTCTCCTTCGGTGGTGAGGGGCGCGTGCCAGTGCCGCTTCGACGGATCGGCCGGCTTACCATTCACCAGATCGAGCGTGCGCTTCTCTTCGCCGTCGCGAAAACTGAGACGTGACGTCAGCGTGTCGCCTTTATGCCAGCGATTCGAACTGTATCGCGCCTCGAACTGATGCGTCACCTGCACGCATAGAAAGTTGGGAAGGCTGGCCACATACCGCGCGCCATACTTCTCCATCGCGTCCAGCATGCGATCCTGCGCGGCGGCAGCGGGCGGGGCTTCCGAGGGAGCAACAGGAGAGGGCGCAACTGGTGGTGTCTGCGCGGCAATCGCCGAGACCAGAACAACGGCGCAGGTTAGCAAAAGCCGAAGCATCACCGTATGTTATTATCGCGTCGTGTGACGACCCCCCACCTGGTGGACCTTGCCGTCATACTCGCATATCTGGCTGGCATCACGTGGTTCGGAGCGCGATTCCGCCATTCCCAGCGCAGTTTGCGCGATTATTTCCTGGGCGGCCGCACCGCGCCGTGGTGGGCCATAGCCTTCTCCATCGTGTCGGCAGAAACCAGCACCCTCACGGTGATCGGCACACCCGCGCTTTCGTTCGGCGGCAATTTCGGATTCCTTCAGGTGGTGTTCGGATATCTGCTCGCGCGCGTGGTCATCTCCACTCTCTTCCTGCCGCACTACTTTCGTGGCGAGATGTTCACCGCCTACGAGTTGATGCGCCGGCGATTCGGTGAACGCATGCGCCGCTTGACCGCGGGAACATTCCTGATTCTGCGAGCGCTGGCGGAGGGCGTTCGGGCGTTCGCGCTTTCAATCGTCATTGGAGTTGTGCTCGCGCCGGTGTACCAACGCTTCGGCGTTGGCGGATGGGCCGAGGCCGGGTCCATCCTGTTGATTCTCGCGCTTACATTGTTCTACACGTTCGAGGGCGGCATGAGCGCGGTCATCTGGACCGACGTTGTGCAGATGTTTCTCTACGTGGGCGGTGCGCTGCTCAGCTTTGCGATTATCGTCCGGCAGATTCCCGGCGGGTGGGCGCATGTGGCCGCAGTGGCCGGAGCCGCCGACAAGTTTCGCGTATTCGATTTCCGTTTCAGTTTCACGCCAGAGTTTTTCGAGCGCAATTACAGCTTCTGGGCGGGGGTCATCGGCGGATGCTTTCTAACCACCGCCAGCCACGGCACCGAACAACTCATGGTGCAGCGATATCTCGCGGCGCCAAGCGAGCGCGATGCGCGGAAAGCGTTGTACTCAAGCTGGCTGGTGATCTTCTTCCAGTTCGCTTTGTTCCTGCTAATTGGCGCAATGCTCTTTGTACACCTTGCCGCGCCGAAGCCGATTGACACCATCTATCCCGCGTTCATCTGGAACAATCTTCCGCCGGGCGTGGCGGGCCTTGTGATCGCGGCGATTCTCGCGGCGGGAATGTCGAACCTGAGCGCGGCACTCAACGCGCTGGCCTCTACATCCATCATGGATTTCTACCGGCCGATGTTCAGGGGCGCGGACCGCAGCGATGCGCACTTCCTGAAGCTCGCGCGATGGGCAACGGTCGCATGGGGTGTCATTCTGTTCGCTATCGGCCTGATTGCGCGCCATTGGGGATCGGTGCTGGAAGCGGGTCTCTCCATCGCGTCGGTGCTGTACGGAAGCCTGCTGGGCGTTTTCTTCCTCGGACTGCTCACCCGCCGCGTTGGACAGAACTCGGCGATGGTGGCCATGATCTTCGGTCTGCTGCTCATGCTGTACATCAAGCTCGGCACCAGCATCGCATTTACGTGGTGGGTGCCCATCGGAACCATCGGCACATTCGCGGTGGGCCTCGCTTCGTCGTTCGTGATGAAGGAACGGGAGCCCGCATGAGCGCGCCGGAAACACCTCGCACACTGGTGCGCGGACTCTCGCTCACCGCCGCTACGTCCATCAACATCGCCAACATGATTGGCACGGGCATTTTTCTCAAGACTCGCGTGATGACCTGCAATGTGGGCAGCCCTGGGCTGGTGCTGGCCGTGTGGGTGGTGGCCGGTCTGCTCGCGCTCGCGGGAGCCCTCACACTGGCGGAACTGGCTGCGATGATGCCGCGCGCGGGCGGCGAATATGTCTTTCTGCGGACCGCTTACGGACGGCCCTTCGGCTTCCTGTATGGCTGGGCAATTTTCTTCGTGGCGCGCACGGGCTCCCAGGCCGCCCTGGCCATTGGATCGGCGATCTTCCTGAACATCGTCACTGGCGGCGCGCTGAGCCATACCTTCTTCACGGCCTCGCTCTTCGGCTATGTGATCCCGTTCGGCCTGTTGCAACTGGTGGCGCTCGTTTGGATTGTTACGATCACCGCTGTGAATTGCGCCAGCGTCTCCACCAGTGGCAAGGCATCCTCCGTCCTCACCGGAATCAAACTCGCGCTGCTGGCGGCCATCGGAATCGGCGCGATGACACTTGCCTATGGGAACTGGGGGCATTTTGCGATGAATGCGGTGGCGGGCACATGCGAGGGCGTCTCCACAGCCGCTCGCGGAGGACTGGCTGGTTTTGGCGCGGCCATGCTGGGTGCTCTCTGGGCCTACGACGGCTGGGACAACGTAGCGCCGCTCTCGGGTGAGGTCCGCAACCCGCACCGAACACTTCCGCTGGCGTTCATTGGCGCGATGCTCGTGGTCGGCGTGCTCTATGTATTCGTCAATGTCGCCTACTTTTATGTGCTGACCCCGGCTCAGATTGCCAGTGTCCCCTTGACTTCCTCCGTGGCCACGGAAGTAGCTCGGCGTTTCGTGGGAAGCGCCGCGGTGGGCCTGATCGCAATCGCGCTGCTGGCGTCTTCTGTGGGCGCGCTCCATTCCTCGGTCCTCGCGAATGCGCGGGTTCCGTTCGCCATGGCGCAGGACGGTCTGTTCTTCCGCCGCCTGGCCGTAATTACGCCGCATTCGCGCGTGCCTCGCAATGCGCTGATCGCCCAGGGCGTCTGGGCCAGCGCGCTCGCGCTATCGGGTTCCTATGATCTGCTCACCGACTGTGTGATGTTCGCTTCGTGGGTACTCTACGGAATGACCATCGCCGCGGTCTTCGTTCTTCGCCGCACCATGCCCGACGCCCCGCGGCCTTACCGAACGTGGGGCTATCCCGTGGTGCCCGTCCTGTTTCTGCTGGTCACCGCGTGGCTGTTGTTCAATACGTTCCGGACGGGTCCTCTGCAGGCGTTTGTGGGTCTCGGCTTGATGGCCTCGGGCGTTCCGTTCTATTTCTATTGGTCGAGAAAAGCGCGCACCCGCGGATTCAGCGAGGCCGATTCGCAACCCGGCGACTCGTGACCACAGTCGCTCTCCAGCACAATGGTGGGTGCTCCAATGGCTGCGGCAAACTCGAGAGCGGGCGATGGATTCACCATGTGATCCTGCTTCGCTGCCACGATGAGCATCTTCGCCTTCACTGCGTGAGCCGCGCGCGACAGCGATTCTCCATAAGGCTTCGCCCCGTCGATCGCAATCATAGCCTGCAACTGCCGCAGCCAATCGTTTGCGTCCATGCGTCCCAGCGGCGCATTGTCGATCTCTTTCAGAAACGCCGGGAATTCCGCCCGCGGCGTCGAACGTGCCCGATAGGACGGTGTGGTTAATGCGAAAGCGTGCATCTCACCTACAGCGAGCAGCGGTGGGCCATGCTGATAGGTACCTCCGTTCCACCCCGCACTTTCGGTGATTGCGTCGGCTTCGCTGGTCCACAGCAGCAGGTCGGTTGCGGTCAGGCGCGGCGATCCTACAATGGGCACGGCTTTGTCCATGAAGTCCGGATAGGAGAGGACCCATTGGAAGGTCTGCATCCCGCCCATGGAAATGCCCATCACGGCGTGCAAATGAGGAATGCCGAGAACGTCATGAACCAGCCGGTACTCCGCGCTCACCATGTCGGCGACGGTGAACTTCGGGAAGCGCATGCGCGGCTGCGCGGTGCTGTTGGAGGGGGACGATGAGACGCCGTCGCCGAGCGCGTCCACCGCTATCGCATAGTAGCGCGCAGGGTCCACTAAGCCGTCAGCGGACATGAACTGTGCCAGATCGCCGCTGCGCCCGGAGAACCACGTCGGAAACAGCACTGCGTTCGTTTTGCCGGAGTTGAGCGTTCCGAAGGTGCGATAGCCAATCCTGCAATCACGGATCGTTTCGCCGCTTTCGAGTTTGAGGTCGCCCAACGACGCTATCCGCAAAGGAGCTGGCGTGGCGGCGAAGGCCGCCGGCAACAGGACAAGGAACAATACGCTTCGCATGGTATAGAACAGTTATGAACGAAATGGAAAAGCTACGCAAGCAGATCGCCGACCTCCTCGCCTGGGGCGAAGCGCATCATACCTTCGAGGCCACGGTGGCCGATTTTCCCGTTGAGTTACGCGGCGTGCGCCCGCAGGGGCTGCCGTACAGCGGATGGGAGCAACTGGAACACATACGCATCGCGCAGTGGGACATGCTCGAATTCAGCCGCGATGCGAAGCATGTCTCGCCGGACTGGCCCTCCGGCTACTGGCCATCTTCCGCTGCGCCTCCCGACGAAAAGGCATGGGATGAAAGCGTGCGCCGCTTCCTGGCGGATCGTGAAGAGTTCCAGAAACTGGTACTCGATCCCGCGCGCGACCTGACCGCCCCCATTCCGCACGGCAAGGGGCAAACATTGCTCCGGGAAGCGCTGTTGACCGCCGACCACACGTCGCATCATTTGGGCCAGTTGATCATTATCAGGAGATTATTGGGCGCGTGGAAATAAAGAGGCTCATTGCGCATGTCGGCGGCGCGGAACACCCGCCGCTTTTGGCTGTTTGCCGCCGAGTGCGGCCAGCCGCTTCGCCGATTCACGCGCGATCAGCGCCTCCAGGCCAGCTCGGACTAACGCGGTCTTCTCAGGAATTCCGGTCAATCCTCGGGCGCGCTCGATGAGTTCTGCATCGACGATCAAGGTCGTCCTCAAAGGCGTCGTGTGTCGCATGCCTTATTCTCCCTCCGCCTCCCGCGACTTCTTCAGCGCCTCCGCCAATTCCGGCGGCAGTGGGCGCGCGCGACCGCTGGACGTATCTACGCACACGACGGTGACGAATCCCTGCGCCACCAGTCGTTCGTCCACCTTTGCCTCGAATGCGAGCTTATAGGAAGAGTTGCCCACACGTTCCACTCGCACCGCTATGTTGAGCAGGTCGTCATACTGCACCATCGATGTGTACGTGCACTCTACGTGGACGCGCGGGAAATTGACCGCGGAGACGCTCGCATCCTTATGGAGCAGCCCCAGCGATCGGAGAAACTCGATCTCGGCCGCTTCGAAGTGCCGAAGCATTGCGGTGAAATGAATTCGTTGTGAGGCGTCGGTGTCGGCAAAGCGAACGCGGGACGGCCAAGTGAAGGGCATGCTCTGGATTCTACGACACCACCCGTAATCCCCGGCGCCATGACCTTGCTCGCCGCCATTCATGAAGACGGCACATGCAGTGGACTCCCAACAACTCCCGCTTCTCGCAAGAGCCGATATACGATCGGAGCCCGGGGGTGAGCTTCGTCCATGAAGTCCCCGCTCGTTGCGCGCGTAACGTATGGAGAATATGACCCGGCGACGGTTATCCCTCTCGATGCCATTTCGGCGCGAATCCAGGACTCGTCGTAGCCGCCCCGCTTCCTGTAGAACTCATACGCCAGGCGATGTATCGGCGCCAGAAACACAACAACGCGAGTGTGGTGCGACTGAAGATCATCCAGGAAATGGCGAAGCAGCTCCTGCGCGAACTCGCTGGGTCGCGACGTCGTCCGCCAGCGAAGCAGATCCGCATCCACCTTGCCCAGATTCGCTGCCACAAAGGCATCGATATCCGCCGGGTCCGGGTTGCGCACAGCGAGAGGAAGGCCCCATGAGCCGTCCGGGAGCACGTGAAATCCGGGCGCCGGAGCGGCGCTGCTTCAACCCATAGCGAGCAAGGGCATTGTTGAAATAGTAAACGTCCGCCGACCAGTTTGGCGGCAAGCGCTCATGAACAAGCTGGGGATCCAACTCGAGCACCACCAGCTTCGGTACTCTTTTTACTTCCCTACATTCCTCGAAAAGGGAGACCTCGTCGTCGAGACCGGCCGTGGCGAAGGCCAGATTCAGAGCGCTTTTCGGTGAAAACCACGACGCCGAAATCGGCGCAGCCCTGCTCCCGCCAAGAATGAGGACATCCCTTGGCCGAGGCAGCCTCGCGACAGACGCGAACTTCAACGCTCCATCCTCGTCCGTCCAAATGCTTTGTCCCTGAAGCATTGCGTCGGCTGCCCGGTCGGCGCCGCGCATCTCCCACCGCAGAACCACCGCGGTAGTCAGAGCCCAGTTGCCTAGAGCAATCGCGAAGACCAGAGGCAGGAAACCAGCCAGGCGGAGGATGAGACGGACTGGTTCGGGGCGTTGCATGCTGTTCAGAACTGAAAGTAAATAAACGGAGCCTGATTATGATTTGCCAGCGTCAGCAGTGCAATCACTCCCGCATAATACAATCCCCAGCGCACCCACGCCGGCGCCAGAGCAATGCGTGGGCGCAGGGGACCGCGCGCCTGTAAGAACTGAACCGTCTCAACGGTGCAAATGATCAGCAGAGCACGTACGAGGAAGGTGGGCGAGAATCCAATTGCCGGAAGCTGCTGTGCCAGGGCGGACGGGTTCATAATACTCCCCCATCCTGTGAAGAGTCGGCGGATGATGTGGAACGAGTGAGCCAGACTCTCGCCGCGAAAGAAGATGAATGCGAACGCCATCAATAGAAACACGAGAATGGTCCGTGCGACTCTCACGGGCCGCACCCAGAAGGAATGGAGGGCCCAGCCCGAACGCGAGATCGCGCGCCCGCAAATCAACTCGGTGACACGATAAGAGCCGTGAAGAAGGCCCGAAGCGAGATAGTTCCATTGCGCGCCATGCCATAACCCGTTTGCCAACAAAGTCGTCATGATGCTGGCACAGATACGGACCATCCCGGGTCGCCTTCCGCAAAGAGGAAAGAAGACGTAGTCACGCATCCAAAGGGAAAGCGATATATGCCAGCGCTTCCAATATTCCGCCATCGAGTCGGCGTGGAAGGGACGGTTGAAGTTTTGGGAAAGGCGAAACCCCAGAATCTGTGCCGTTCCGATCGCGATGTCCGAATAACCCGAGAAATCACAGAGAATCTGAAAGGGAAAGCACAAGGCCGCGAATGCGACCAGTGGCCCCGAACACATATCGAGACGGGCGTAGACCGGGTTGACCACGTTGCCCAGCCGGTCCGCTACGACGTATTTCTCATACAGCCCCCAAGCCACCAGTTGAAGCCCGGCGACCGCGTTGGCGGAGCTGAACACGTGCACTTCCCGGAATTGCGGCATCAGATTCTGGGGACGTTCGATGGGTCCGGCCGCGAGTTGCGGGAAGAACAAGACGTAGACTGCAAATACGGAAAGCGAACGCTCGGATGGCTGCCTTCCCCGATAGACCTCGATCGTGTATGCCATGGCCTGGAAAGTGTGGAACGAAAGGCCCAAAGGCATAGGCCCGGCCGGGATTCCCAGCACTGCGGGGATGTATTTGAAGGCTGCCATCAAACCCAGATTTGCGGACAGGCTCAGAGCCAGCCAGGCCTTTCTGGATCGCCCCGAAGCTTTCTCGATAAAGATCCCGGCGCAGTAGTCCAGCAGAATCAGAGCGAACACGACGAAAATGTACTGCGGAGTAAACGAAAGGTAAAATAGCACGCTCGCGGCAAGCAACACGAGTATTCGTCTGGCCTGGGGAAGCAGGAAATACAGGACCACAACCGCCGTGAAGAAGACAGCGAAGGTGACCGAATAAAAACTCATTGCCTCGATGAATTGCGGAGCAGCGAAGGATAGTCGGTTTTGCCATTTGCCAGGCGGGGAATCTGGCTCACTTTTCGAAGTTCGAAGCCCGATGGATGAATATGCAGGCGTGCCGACAACCCTTCTATGTCAGGAGTGTCGGCTTGACGTTCTTCATGGAAGATGACGATGCGATCGTCTTCGTCGACGGCTGCCACCGGCCCGGTGTCTGAAAGCAGCTCTTCGACTTCATCCAGACTGATTCGCCATCCGAAAACCTTCACGAAACGCGCCTTTCGGCCGCTGATGTAAAACAGGCCCCGATCATCGTAGTAGCCCAGATCGCCGGTATGGAGCCTGCCGCGCAGTTCGTCGCCCGCAGCGAGGTCCGATGGTTCCGAGGCGTAGCCCATCATCACATTTGGGCCCTCGTAGACTAGCTCGCCTTCCTGCGAGGGGCCGCAGCACTGTCCGTCAGCTTCCACGCAAAGCCGCCCGCCGGGCAGGGCGAAACCAACGGAACGGGCGGCGTCGGGGAGCATTGAGGGGGGAAGGCCCGAAATGCGGGGACTCGCTTCGGCTTGTCCGTACATGATGTGGAGAGCGCCCCCGTACCGGCTCACAGACTCGTGAAACTTTCGAACGAGACTCTCCCCCAGACGCCCTCCTATTTGAATGAATCTCTTCAATTTCGGAACCCGGAGGAAGTCCAGACCGAACCTGTCCAGCATCTGATAGAAGTACGGTGTGCCGCCGATCACGTTGCACTCGGCTTCGCGAACAATGTCCCAAAAAGCGCGCGAGACGATCCGGTGGCGAGTGAGAACAAAACTCCCGCCAGCCGCCAGGTGGGTATGCACCAGGGATTGAGCATATCCATTAAAAATCGGCGTCGTCAACATAGCGCGATCAAGATCCGTGTTTGACAGGACCTGGTTAATTGAAGCCGCGTTGCTCCGGAGGTTGCGCCAGGAAAGGCGCACCAGCTTGGGCGACCCTGTCGAGCCGGAAGTGGAAATCAGGAGCGCAACGTCGGGATGGATCTCGAAGTGGCCCGGCTCCCGGGAGCACAAGAGCACTTGTTGAGTGCCGAGCGCCGTGGCCGAATATTGAGCGGTGATTCCGCTGTCCAACGCTTGCGACGCCGGGGCCACAATAAAATCGGGTTGAAAACGCCGGATTAGATTAGACGCCAGTGGGGAATCCAACTCGGGATCCAGCATTGCGACCGCATGGCCGGATTCGATCGATCCCAGGTACGCAATCAGCGAGGCGGCATCGTTGAGAGCAAATACGAATCCCAGGGCTTTCCGAGTGAACGGCAGTTTGCCGGAGAAGGATCGCATGCAACGGGCCAGTTCGGCACGGTTGAACCATCTCTCGGAGTCAGCGTCCCAGACGGCTTTCGAAGAAGGATCGTGGTCGGACGTGAGGAAGGTGCGGCTATCCATCCGCCCACCGGCCGTGTCTCCGGAGGATTGCTTCAGCATCCTGGAAGCTCCTTAGCTCCACGACATCGGCGGGCTCGAGACGAACGCCGAACTCGTCTTCGATAGCCACAACCAGTTGAAGGTGCCCCACGGAATCCCATGTTCGCGTCTGATTCGCCTCGACAGAGCTAACGTCGAGATTCTTGGGCAAGGCGAGCCCCCGCCGGAAGGCGGATTGGAGACGATCCCGCGCAGTCACCCACACAGTTTACCCTGATGGGCGTTCAATATCACGCAAGGATGTGATTTGGAACTGGCTGGGAAATCAACTAAGGAGTGTCCTCTGGCTCACCCCCTCGAAATGGCCGCCTGGCTGGAGACCCCTGGTCGGCGGATGCGCCGTCGAAGTGCGAAGCGCCCGGTCGCAGGATCATCTCAGCCGCAAGATGGTCTCGAGCGCATCGCGAAAGGGCCTTATAATAGACCCGGCAGTGTGCTGGGGAGGCTCGCGAAGGCATGGACGCATTCCCGCTCCCATTCAACTACGATCCGATCCGTCTTACGCATGACGCAAACCGGCTGGAAGATCTCGCCCGGCTGCCCCAACCGGGTCCTCATCACAACGGAGAGTGGACTGGCGTGGCGATTCACTCAGCCGGAGGTGTTCAGTCGACGGCCCCGATTTTCCCGAGCCTTGTGCCTTACGAGTTCACCCAGGAAGCGGAGGAAGCACCATACCTCAAGAGCATCCTGTTGTCGCTTCCATTTCCGCTTCAGGTCGTTCGCGTTCTGTGGCTGCCACCCGGAGGCGCTATTGCGCCCCACGTCGACTTCGACACAAACTTCCAATTCGGGCTCATTCGCCTTCATATCCCTCTTAAGACGAACCCCGATATCGAGTTCCTGATTTCAGGCAAGCAATACGACATGCGGGTGGGCGAACTCTGGTACGGCGATTTCTCCAAGCCGCACCAGGTAACGAACAGGGGAAGTCAGATGCGCCTGCACGCTGTGATAGACGTCGAAATCACTGACGAACTCCTGGCGCTAATGCCACCGGAGTATCTTGCCGAGCAGGCCAAGGCCGGACCGTTCTCGAAACATCTTCCCGCGCTACATGCAACGGATGATCTGTGGTCCTTCGAATGCAGATTCTTCGTGCCAGGAACGGTCCTGCCCCTTCTTGTTTTGGGCAGGCTGGCTGACATGATCTCCGGCGCATCCGCGAAAGTACTTCTCGCCGGGAACGAGTTAGTTCTGCTTTTGAACGAGAAACCACATTGCAAGCTCGTTCGCGTCTCCGAAGAGCAGTTCTTGTTTCTCGGCCTCCCGCCGGGCTGCTTCCTTCACCTTCAGCGGTCGAACAACTCAGTGAAAACAGCAGCGCTCGTCGTTCGCGGAGTTCAGGAGGACTTGATCTTCGCCAGGGTTGGTGTTGTTCGAGGGAATCGGATTCCGGAGCGGCGAATCGTTTTCGATCTCCTATAACGTCCGAACAATTACACGCGCCCTGCGGCTACGAAGAAAAGACGCTGCAAGATCAAGACGAACGCCGAACTCATCTTCGATCGTCGCAACCAGTTGGAGGTGCCCCGCGGAGTCCCACGTTCGCGTCTGACTCGCCCGGACAGAGCTTACCTCGAGATCTTTGGCAAGGCGAGCCCCCGCCGGAAGGCGGATTGGACACTATCCCGCGCACTCACCCAAACAACTTACCCTGATGGGCCTCAGTCCCGGCTGCTGCTAATCCCCGGCGCCGCTTCGCCCCGTGCTCCTGTACCTTGCCGCGTTCGTTTCCACGCTGAACTCGATGGGCGCGCCGCCGCCCCGGGTCCCTTCAACGGAGATGCGCCACACGCCGGCCTCGGGATGCGGAATGCGAAACTCCTGCGGCCGCGTCTGCTGGCCCGAGTATCCCGTAGTGTTCCCATACCAGCCGTAGTGTTGGCCCGACGGGCTCACCAAATGGAGATCCGCGCCGGCGTCGGCGGCATCCCACGCCAGCGTCGCGTCCAGCGTCTTCGCTCCCCTGCGCACCAGCACCAGGTCGCTCCACCATTGCGCCACCGCCACCTGAGCATGAAACGCCAACCCATGAGCGGAAAGCGCGGGCCTCGCAACCGACGGCTTGCTCATCGTGCCCGCCGAAGCGGCCTCTTCCGAGGGCCGCGAGCAATCGCACAATGACGATTGATTCGACGAAACCACCACGCCGCGCTGCACGCCATCGCGCAGGTCATCGAAGCGAAACGGCACGCTGCCCGACGAAATCGACAACCCGTGCGTCACCTGCACGTGCACGTGATAGCCGCCGCCTTCTCCCAGCGTGTACCCGCTGTTGCCCACCGTCGCCAGCGCCTGTCCTTGTTCCACTCGCTGGCCCTCTTGCACAACAAAGCTGCCGGTGGCGAGGTGCGCATAGTGGCTGTACTCACCGTCGCCATGATCGATAGTGATGTAGTTTCCGAAGGTCCGCCGCGAATGATCCTGATGCATGCCGAGATCGTGCGTGTGGACGATGCCGCCGCGCATGGCTACGATGCAGCGTCCTCCCATGGGCGCGATATCGTACGCGTGCAGGCTGTTGCCCCAATGTGAGAACGAGCCGTAAGGCCCTTGCGTCAGCATCCACGGCTGCCCGGCTGGCGTAGGCAGTTTGTAGCCGCCGCTGCTGGTAATGACGAAGGGCATCGGCGGGCTCAGCGTCTTGTCGGGATTCTGTACGATCACCCAATACTCGCCTGGTGGCAATGGATCGTGATGCGACACCAGCGACGTGCCGCTTGCCGATGACGGTTGTGCCGCGCTCATGTACGCCCATCCGCCCGCGCGCGTATATCGAGCCAAATGCACGAACGACAACGATGAGAAACCCGCGCCGCCGATTTCAAGATCGAATCCGCTCGAGCTCGGCGTCATCTGGACGCTCAACACTTTCAATCCGCCCGTCTGCGGGCCGCCGCTCACCTGGAACTCGCGCGTTACCGCGGCCTCGCCGTTCACCAGCACCCGCGCGCGCCATTGTCCCTGATTAGACGCCGGGGCGAATCCCGCCACAGGCAACTGTGTGGCGAAGCACAGTGACGGCGCGTCGGGCAAATCGCCGTAATCGGCGGAGTCGGAAAGCTGGCCGGAGGGGTCCAGCCACTCGACGCGAATCCGGTCGCTGGCACGGACGTGCTCAGCCACAAACCACAGGAAGACCTGGCGCTTTGACGTATCGACGCGTGTAGTCGCGGCAGGCGCGATACACGAATCCTCGTCCACCGACGTGCTGATGATCGCTCGCCGGACGGTGGCCGCCTGGCTCAGCGTGGCGCACACCGACAGTGCGATGGCAAGTCCCGGTAGTCTCGTCATCCCCTCTCGTCGTATCGGCGGCTGCGGCGAAAAACATAAGCTCGATATGATGGCGGACGATGTGGGTCGCCATTGGCGTGCTGTCGCTGGGCATTTGGATGGTACTGCTCCTGGCCCGCGGAGGCTTCTGGCTTTTTCGCGAAGTGATCGAGCGCGACGATCTGCCGGTGCCGGAAGGCCGGTCCATGCCCTCGGTCGCGGTAATTATTCCCGCGCGCGATGAAGCCGAATCTATCGGCGATGCGGTGCGCTCGTTGGTGGCATCGCGGTATGACGGGCCGCTCCGTGTGTTCGTTATTGACGACCACAGCTCCGATGGAACTGCAGACATCGCGCGGCAAGCGGGCGGCGATCCTGTAACCGTGATCTCGTCACGCGACCTGCCGCCAGGATGGACCGGGAAACTCTGGGCCGTCGCGCAGGGTGTCGAAGCAGCATCGAGAACCGCTCCGGACTTTTTCCTGCTTACCGATGCCGACATTGTGCACGCACCCGGTAACGTCGCGAGGCTGGTGGCTCGCGCTCAGCGTGATCGTCTCGACCTCGCCTCAGTGATGGTCCGCCTGCACTGCCGAACTCTCGCCGAGCGATTCACGGTTCCCGCCTTCGTGCTCTTCTTCTTTAAGCTGTACCCTCCCGCGTGGATCGCGAACCCGCGCAGCAGTGTGGCCGGAGCCGCCGGCGGTTGTATTCTGATCCGTCCCGAAGTGCTCGCCCGCATCGGCGGGATCGCCGCCATTCGCAGCGAGCTGATTGACGATTGTGCCCTCGCCCGCCGCGCAAAATCGACCGGCGGCCGGATCTGGCTGGGCATCAGCCGCGACACCGAGAGCATTCGGCCCTATGCGACTTTCGCCGCTGTTCGAGAGATGATCGCTCGCACCGCCTTTACGCAGCTTCGCCATTCCGCGCTGCTGCTGGCCGGAACTCTGGCGGGCATGGCGCTCATCTACCTCGCGCCGCCTCTGCTCCTGTTCGCGCCTAACAACGTAGCTCGTGCACTGGGTCTCGCCGCCTGGATATTGATGAGTGCCGCCTACATCCCGGCCCTTCGGTTTTATCGGCAACCTGTGTTGCTCGCCCCGCTCCTGCCTCTCACCGCCGCGTTCTATACGTTCGCAACCGTTGAATCGGCCGTGCGCTACTGGCGCGGCTCGGGAGGAATGTGGAAGGGGCGCGTGCAGGACTCGAAGCCCTGAATCAACGCCGGCAGGTTATGAGTTATTTCGCCTCCCATCTCAGTCCGTGTGCTTGTTCCGTTCCACAATGGTTCCATGCACAAGCTCTCCGCTCAGCAACTCGATACCGCGCTGGCCGCGCTCCCCGGCTGGTCCGTGGTCAGCGAAAAACTCCACCGAGAATACAAATTCCCCGACTTCGTCCACGCGTTCGGCTTCATGGCCACCGCCGCCATCGCCATCGAGAAAATGAATCATCACCCCGAATGGTTCAATGTCTATAACAAAGTCATCGTCGATCTCACCACGCACGACGCCGGCGGCATCACGCAAAAGGACCTCGACCTGGCCCGGCTCCTCGACACATTTGCCGGAAAGCTGCAATGAAGCTGGCCGCGCTCACACTGTTATGCGCAACCGCTGTCATCGCTCAGGAATCATTTCCCTCCGGCGCTCAGGCTGATACCGAGATCAACCGCGCCATCGAAGCCGGTCAGCTTCCGGGAGCGGTTCTGCTCATCGGGCATGACGGTCAGGTGGTTTATCGCAAGGCGTACGGTTTGCGGGCTCTCATCCCCGCGCGCGAGCCCATGACCGCCGACACCATCTTCGATCTCGCCTCCCTCACCAAAGTCCTCGCCACCACGCCCTGCCTGATGAAGCTCCTGGAGGAAGGGAAGATTCGCCTGGACGATCCGGTGACCAACTATTTGCCCGCATTTCAGGGCGGCCACAGCCCCATCACGCTGCGCAATCTGATGACCCACTTCTCCGGCCTTCCGCCTGACCTGGAGCTGGTCCCCGCGTGGACCGGTTATGAAACCGGGATCGCGAAAGCCCTCGCCGTCAAACCCGCCGGCCCGCCGGGCGTGAAGTTCGTCTACAGCGATATCAACTTCATCCTCCTTGGCGAGATTGTGCGCCGCATCGCCGGAGAGCCCCTGCCCGATTACGCCCGCAGCCTCGTCTACGAACCGCTCGGCATGACCGACACCATGTTTCAGCCGCCGGCCGATCTGCGCCCGCGCATCGCGCCCACGGAAATCGATCCCGCCACCGGCCAGCCGTTACGCGGCGTTGTTCACGATCCAACTTCTCGCGCCATGGGCGGCGTCGCAGGTCACGCTGGGCTTTTCGGAACCGCCGACGACCTTGCCCGCTTCGCCCAGATGATGCTCGATCGCGGGAGCGCCAACGGCCAGCAGCTTTTCAGCCCCCTTACCATCGATAAGTTCACAACGCCGCAGAGCCCACCCGATCAGGCCGTCCTGCGCGGCCTTGGCTGGGACATCGATTCTCCGCTTTCCGGAAATCGTGGCGATCTGTTCCCCATCGGCTCCTACGGGCACACGGGCTTCACCGGCACCTCCATCTGGATCGATCCTTTCAGCCGCACATACGTTATCCTGCTGGCCAATTCCGTCCACCCGCACCACGCCAAATCGCTGACGTCCCTCCGCGGGCGAATCGCCACTATTGTTGCCGCCGCTTACGGAATTGCGTCGCCCTCGGTCAGAATCGCGGGATACGACCAGCCCATCGTTGGCCCGGGGCTGCATCGCAAAGTGAATATCCGCGCGCACGTGCTGACCGGGCTCGATGTACTTCGCGAGCAGAACTTCGCCATGCTGCGCGACCGCCACGTCGGCCTGATCACCAACCAGACGGGCATCAGCAGCGACGGCAAACGCAATATCGATCTGATGCGCGAAGCAGGGATTGACCTCCGCGCGCTTTATTCGCCGGAACACGGCATTTCCGGCAAGGAAGACCGCGAGGATGTCGCCAATTCGCGCGACGCCGCAACCGGCATGCCGGTCTGGAGCCTCTATCAGGGCGGCCGCCGCCGGTTCTCCGATGAAATGCTCTCCGGTGTCGACACCGTCGTGTTCGATATTCAGGACGTGGGCGCCCGCTTCTACACGTATGCGTGCACCATGCAATACGCGATGCAGGAAGCCGCGAAACGGCATCTGCGCTTTGTCGTCCTCGACCGCCCAAATCCGATCACCGGAGTTCACATGGAAGGTCCAATTATGGACGCGGATCTGGAATCATTCGTCGGCTGCAGCGAAATACCGATGCGGCACGGCATGACCATCGGCGAGCTCGCCACCAGGGATAATGCCAGCCTGAATCTCGATCTCGATCTTCGGGTGGTCCGCATGGAGGGGTGGCAACGCGGCTTCTGGTTCGATTCCACGGGACTTCCCTGGGTGAATCCATCCCCGAATATGCGCAGCCTGAAAGAGGCCATTCTTTATCCGGGCGTGGCCATGCTGGAAGCCTCGTCAAACTACTCGGTAGGGCGCGGAACGGACAATCCATTTGAGCAGATTGGCGCGGATTGGATAGACGGTAAACGCCTTTCAGCTTGGTTGAATGATCGGCAGATTCCCGGAATTCGGTTTCTGCCCGCCCGTTTCCGCCCCGAATCTTCGAATTTCAAGGGGCGCTGGATTGAAGGCGTACGCTTCGATATTACCGATCGGGATGCCTTCGACAGCACTCGTCTGGGCCTCGAAATCGCTTACGCGCTGATGCAATTATGGCCAGGAAAGATTGCCGCGGAAGTGGATCGCTGGCTGGTGGGAAACCGCGAAGTGCTGCAGGATCTGAAGGATGGAGTAGATCCGCGGGTAATCGTCCAGACTATGACCGGCTCTCTTTCGGCATTCCGTGAGAGCCGCCGCGCCTGGCTACTTTACCCTGAATAATCTCGCGGCTTTATAAACACTGAGGGCAAGCCTGGAGGCCTGCCCTCAATTCGAATTCACGCGGCGGCCGCTTTCGCAGTTCCCGCCTTCTCGGCCTTGGGTTTGTTCTTGCTTCCCGGAGGCCGGCCTCTCCTTTTTACTTCAGTCATCCAGGCTGGAGGACGCCCCCGGCGCTTGCCCCGTCCGCGGGCAAGACGCTCAAGACTCATAATCGCCTCTTCCAGTTGCTCCCGTT
>JBEKFB010000132.1:0-10931 GCA_050013535.1 Bryobacteraceae bacterium
GTGCGGGAAGGTTATGCCGATACCGGCATATCGCCGGATCGTTTCGACGCCGGCAGACGGCTGGAGAATCTCACTCACCCCGACATCTTCATCCTCGACGACGGATTTCAGCATCGCCGCCTTAGGCGCGATTGCGACATCGTATTGATCGATTCACTCGACCCCTTCGCTGGCGGCGCCCTTTTCCCGGCCGGGCGTCTTCGCGAACCTCTCACCGCGCTCGCACGTGCTGACGCATTCGTGCTGACCCGGTCAGAGCCTGGCCGTGAATACCGCGCGATTCGCCGCGTTCTCGCCCGCTATAATCCGCAGGCTCCCGTGTTCCATTCGCGCGCGCATCCCACCGGATGGGTGAACTATGCCACCGGTGAGCCTGCCCGTGTGGACGGTGGTCCGGTTGTCGCTTTCTGCGGCATCGGCAATCCGCACTCCTTCTGGCAAACCCTTGGCGACCTCAACGTCAAGCCGGCGTTCGCCTGGACCTTCGACGATCACCACACTTACACCACTCGCGAACTGCAGCGGCTGGCCGCGCAGGCACGTGACTCCGGGGCTGCGTTCCTGCTTACCACACGCAAGGATTCGTTCAATTTGCCACCGAACGCAGCTGAGATCGCGGGATCGGTCTCGATTCTGTGGCTCGACATAGATGCACAAGTGTTTGAGGAAGAAGAGTTTAGTAGGTTCATATCAGATGTGAGTGCAAAGCGCTAAATTATATTGACATCATACGAGGCATGTAATACCATTGTCTCAGGATCACATCCTGAGGAGGTTTACAGAAACCAAATGCCACTTGTAAAATACAACCCTTTCGAAACTGACGACCTGCCGGCCGGTCTCCGGCTTTTCTCCGATACGGTCAACCGTCTGTTGAGCGATGCCCAGGTTCGCCCCTGGACCCCGGCGGTGGACATCTTCGAGACCGAGAACGAGCTCGTACTGAAGGCCGATGTGCCCGACGTCGACATGAAGAACATCGATATCCAGATTGAGAACGGCACCCTTTCGCTGAAGGGCGAGCGGAAGTTCGAGAACGAGCAAAAGAGCCAGGGCTTCCATCGCGTGGAGCGCAGCTACGGCACCTTCGCTCGCTATTTCACGCTGCCGGACACGCTTGAGACGGACAAGGTGAAGGCCGATTACAAGAACGGCGTGCTCACTATCACGCTGCCGAAGAAGGAAGTCGCCAAGCCGCGCCAGATCAAAGTGGAAGTTACCAACAACTAAGCGAACGCGGAAGCATCTGATATTTTGGAGGCGGGGCGGCTTACATCCGCCCCGTTTTTTTATGAACGCAATGAAGACGGCCCTGCTGCTCGGCGTGCTCTCGGGAATCCTGTTGTTCGCGGGCGAGATGATCGGCGGCCGAAGCGGGTTGTACACGGCGGTGGTTATCGCCATCGGCGTGAACTTCTTCAGCTATTTCTTCTCCGACAAGATGGCGCTGTCCATGTACTCGGCTCAGCCGCTCACTCAGACCGAGCATCCCGAAATCTACAATCGCCTCTATCCCATCGTCTTCGGTCTCAGCCAGAAAATGAGCATTCCGATGCCGAAGCTGTGGGTGCTGCCCGATGAATCGCCGAACGCTTTCGCCACGGGACGCAACCCGCAGAACGCGTCGGTCGCCGTGACTGCGGGCATCCTGCGCCTGATGAACGACCGGGAGCTGGAAGGCGTGCTGGCTCACGAGCTGGGCCACGTGGTGAACCGCGACATCCTGACCAGTTCGATTGCCGCGACTCTGGCCATGGCGATCACGTTCCTCGCGCGCATGGCGTTCTTTTTTGGGGGCGGCGGCCGTGACGATGAAGACCGCGGGAATCCAATCGCCGCGCTGGCCATGCTGATTCTCGCGCCGATCGCCGCGATGCTAATTCAACTGGCCATTTCCCGCACGCGAGAGTACTCCGCCGATGCAACTTCGGCCGAAGTGACTCACGACCCGGGCGAGCTGATCTCGGCACTGGGCAAGCTGGAAACCTGGTCGAAGCGAATTCCCATGACCGACGCCAATCCCGCCACCGCGCACCTGTTCATCATCAAGCCGTTCAGCGGCCGCAGCATGACGCAGCTCTTCTCAACGCACCCATCCACTGAAGATCGCATCCGCCGGCTGCAGGAGATGCAGCGGGCGGGCATTCGCTAGACCAGGGCCACGCCAACCGCCTCGGCCGCCCGAGCAAGTGCGCTGTCCACCGTCGCCAGCGCCAGCCGTTCGCGCATGGCGAGATCCAGGTAGATCGAGTCATAGAGGGAGAGACGGTGGGAACGCGCAACCTGAAGCAGGTGAAGCAGCCGTCCGGTGACGTTGTCTTTGTCCGTTGTTATATCCAGCGTCGCGATCACTTCGAGAGATTGCTCGATCTGCAGCGAAGTGATGCGGCCGCGGCGTTCGCCACTCATCAGAGCGTTGCCCACTTCCGCGGCCCACACCAGCGGGACAAGGGCAGCCCCGCTTTCCAGAACACTCAGAGCGTGGTCCGCAATCGCATTCGTCTCGTCCTCGAAGCACCATGCAACGGCGACGGACGCGTCGAGAACAAACCGGCTCAAAATCGGCGCCCGTCCTCAATGAGCTGCTTGATAGTGACGCCACCCAGGGTTCGGCCCTCCCGCAGCCGCTTCAGCTCCGCAATTGCCGCCAACCTCTTTTCCCGGTCCGGAACCGATTGCACGGGCACAAGCTGGGCAACGGGCACGCCGTGCTTCGTGATGGTGATGTGCTCGCCCTTCGACACCCGCTCAAGCAGAGCGGGGAGGTGGGTTTTGGCCTCATACGCTCCGATGGTCGCCATACGACTAGTCTAAGACTAGTCTGAATATATTGCAAGGCTACGGTCGTCGCAATCCAGCAGCCGCTCAGGTCTTTCCGACGGGTTCGGGAGCCGCAACCGGACGAGCAGAAGCAGGGGCAGGAGCTGTCGTCTCAGCCGGGGCTTTTTCAGCCGGGGCCGGCGGCGGAGGCGGCGCGGTCTGATCGCGCAGCGTGCGGATGCGCTCGTGCGATGTCTGGATGGCGGCGAACTGGCGACCGATCAGGCCCTGCAATTCGGATTGCAGAATCATGGCCAGCCCTGCCTGATAGGCTTTCACGGATTGATCCTCGCCACGCTCCGCTTCGACCAGAGCCGCGTGATCCTTGTTGGCGAGAACCGCGCCCTTGAACGTGATCCAGACGCCGTGCAGCGTACCAGTGGCGCCGAGCGGATTGGGCGGTTCGAAACCGAGCTTGCGGATGGCGTCCTGAATCTCCGAGGCAAAGCTGGCGCGCTGGGCGGAAAGTTCGATGAACATGCGCTTGAGGGCAGGGTCGGCAACGGCGTCGGCGGCGGCGCGAAAACCCTGCTCGGAATCGCGATTCACGGAAATGATGCTCTCAACGGCTGCTGAAAAATCGTGGAGCGTCTGAGACATAGTAAAACTCCTGGTTGTGGGACACCCCGGAGTCCAATATGTTTCCGCTATCTTTCCGCGCTGTGTTCCGTTCTGTTTAGCGCGGTCAGGGATGGTTCAGATCGCTGGAGATCTTCTCGAAGCGGGAGCGTTGTTCGGGCGTGAGGATCTGCATGATGCGGTTCTTGCCGGTGGCGCGGTAGGATTCCACCTGGGCTTCGAGATCGTGATGGTAGGCGACGAAGTCGTCGAGAATGGAACGGAGCTTCTCCGCCTGATCGTCGGTGAGGTTGAGCTCCGTGCGGAGCTCGTTGAAGGAAAGAGTGGAGGCATCCGCCAAACGGGGATGCGGATGCATCTTGTCGTGCAATCCGAAGCGCATGGTGAGCGCGCCCACCGCCGCTCCGGCAAGGAACACGAAGAACAACATGGCGAGGATCCGTGGGTCCTGCCATCCGGGCCGTTCCGCCGCCGTCATCAGTTTTCCCGGAAACTGGCCAGGCTGGCGAGGACCACATCACGATCCTGCGCCACGGTCGCCGGAGTATCCTGCCGCGAAAGCTGCTGAATGGCGACAGTGGAAGAGGCCGACGGCGTCATCCGGAACGGTTCCGTGCTGACAATGTATGCGCTCACCACGAACGCGAGGGCGGCAGATGCAACGGCGATGCGGCGCCCCAGCGATGGATCGCGCAGAAGCGACCAGATGGAAGGCTGAACATGCTGCTCGATCCGGTTCAGCACCCGGGCATAGAAGCCGGGCGCGGGCTCAACCCCTTCGTCTGAACGCAACGCGCGAACCAGCCGAACCTGCTCGCGCAGAACGCCAACTTCGGCCGCGCACTCCGCGCAGGTATTCAGATGCTGACTGAATTGATTCGAAGGCGGTGTGCCGCCCGCGAGATAATCCTCAAGTTCCTCTCGTACCGGCTGATGCATGACTTCTATCCCTCAAAAAAACTATCGTTCCGTTTGCGGGTCTTTGCCCGCTCAGCTTATATCAAATCAAACCTGCGTTGGGCCCGACCGGTTCAGCCGCTGCGCCGCCTTGAGCAGTTTCTGGCGCGCCCGGAACAGCTTCACCTTGATCGTGTTCTCATTCATGCGAGTCATCCGGGAAAGTTCTTCCACCGAATGACCCTCCACTTCCTTCAACAAAATCAGCGTGCGGTCCTCCTCGGAGATCTTTTCCAGCAGCTTCAGGATCAGATCTCGCTGCGCGAGGGCGGTATCCACCGGCGTATGCTGATCCGTGGCAGTATCCGAGTTCTCCATCCGCAGAGCGTCCTCTTCGGAGAAGTCGCTCTCGTACACCAGCTTCCTGACTCGTTTCTTGCGCAGATAATCATAACACTCGTTCACGGTGATTTTGTAAATCCACGTGAGCAGCGAACTGCGGAAGTCGAAATTGCCGATGGAGAAGTAGACCTTTGAGAAGACCTGCTGGGCGATATCCTCGGCGTCGTTGTGATTGCGCAGGATGCCGAAGATGATAGAAAACACCTTCGACTGGTACCGTTCGACGATCTCGCGGAATGCGAACTCGTCGCGCGCCTGAATACGACGGACCAGGGCCGCCTCTTCGCTGTTCCTGTGGTCCACTCTGGTCTTAGCCTGCGGCCGCGTACCGGACGCCGGAAAGGGGAGGACGCCTGTGATTCCGTCCATACAACTGACCAGACGCGCCTTGGCATCCGCGGGTTGCGTTGGTTCGCGGCATCCTGAGAGGAAGTTTAGCATCCATTCAAGTGGCGGGCGCCGCGCCAGGGCAGTCGGGCCCTCCGGAACCTGCCCAGTTGCGCCGGACTGCGAGGGCGGGGGATAATACACAAGGGTTTCAGGAGAACTAAGAATGGTTAACTTGACGGAACGGGCCGTTGGCAAGGTGAAGGAGATCCTGGACATGCAGGAGCCGAAGCCGGCCGGGCTCCGAATCGCTGTTGTGGGCGGGGGCTGCTCGGGCTTCAGCTATTCGATGGCCTTCGAGAATGCGCCCAACATGCTGGACAAGACCTACAGCTACGAGGGTCTGAAGGTTTTTGTGGACCAGGCCAGCATGCTGTACCTGGATGGGGCCGAAGTCGATTATGTGGAGACGCTTGAAGGTGCCGGCTTCAAGTTCAACAATCCAAACGTGAAAAGCACCTGTGGGTGCGGCAGCTCCTTTAGCGCCTGACGTTGGCAGCGCCTGACGTTAGCTGGATGACAATCTGAGTTTCGAGAGCGCCGGTGGGCAGGACCTGTCGGCGCTCTTCGTGTGTATGCCCACCATGGCTGAGTATCCTGAGCATCTGGACAAGCTTCTCACCGAGCAGGCCAACCCGGCTTCTGCGGCGATTGACGGGCGGTCGACCACAGATATCCTCAGGATCATGAACGGGCAGGATGCTCTGATTGCGGGGGCTGTGGCGGCGGAGGTTCCGCAGATAGCCCGTGCGGTGGATGCGATTGTGGAGGCGATCCGCTCAGGTGGGCGAGTTTTCTACATTGGCGCGGGAACCAGCGGACGGCTGGGAGTTCTGGATGCCGCGGAATGCCCGCCTACCTTCGGAGTTTCGCCCGAGTTGTTTCAGGGGATTATTGCCGGGGGCGAGGCCGCACTGTCCGGTGCAATCGAGGCGAGCGAGGATGATCCCTGCCGCGGGGAGCGAGATCTCGCCGAACACGGTTTTCAGAAGCGCGATGTTCTGGTGGGGATCGCCGCCAGCGGACGGACGCCTTACGTATTGGGAGCGATTGCCGCGGCCCGCGCGCTGGGAGCTGCGACGGTGGGGATCAGTTGCACCCCCGATTCGGAGCTCGCATGCGCTGTGGATATCGCGATCACGCCTCTTCCGGGTGCGGAGATTATTGCCGGATCGACACGCCTTCGCGCCGGAACGGCGACCAAGCTGGTTCTCAATATGCTTTCCACGGCAGCCATGATCCGTCTGGGGTACGTCTATGGGAATCGGATGGTGAACGTCCGGCCATCGAACGCGAAACTGCGCGATCGGGCGGTTCGCATCGTTGCCGAGGCGGGACACGTGGGGGAGAGCAGGGCTGCGCGGGCTTTGGACGAAGCGGCGGGCACGGTTGCGACGGCGATTGTGATGATTCGGCGGAATGTGGAGCGGGGCCGGGCGGAGCAGTTGCTGGACGCGGCGGGCGGGCGGATCTCAATCGTCCTTGGGGAAGAATAGAGGCAATGGACAAACTGTGCATTCACGGCGGCAAGCCGCTGGCGGGCGAAGTTGGGATCGGCGGATCGAAGAACGCCGCGCTCCCGGCACTGGCGGCGTGTCTGCTGACGGCTGAGCCCGTACGATTGACGCGGATTCCACCCGTGCGCGACATTGGCACGATGGAGAAGCTGCTGGCGTGGACCGGTGCGTTGGTGGAGGTGGATGGCGGGGAAGTTCTGGTGCATGCCGGCGAATTGCAGAACCCGGAAGCGCCGTACGATCTGGTGAAAACGATGCGCGCCTCCAGCCTGGTGCTGGGACCCCTGGTGGCGCGTACGGGCCGGGCGCGGGTGTCCATGCCGGGAGGCTGCGCGATCGGCGCTCGTCCTATTAACCTGCACATTTCGGCGCTGGAAGCGCTGGGCGCGCGGATCACGCAATCGCACGGGTATGTGGAGGCGCAGGCGCCACAAGGTCTGCACGGCGCGGAAGTGCGGTTCGAAAGGATTACCGTGACCGGAACCGAGGACGTCATGATGGCGGCGGTGCTGGCCGATGGCGAGACGGTGATCGCGAACGCCGCGCGAGAGCCGGAGGTACAAGATCTCGCAGTGTTGCTGACGAAGATGGGTGCGCAGATTGATGGCGCGGGAACGGAGACAATCCGTATTCGCGGCGTAGCGAAGTTGCGCGGGACGGAGCATCGCATCATACCGGACCGCATTGAAGCGGGCACGTTCATGATCGCGGCGGCCATCACCGGCGGAAATCTCCTGATTCGCGATTGCGTTCCCGAACATGTCCACGCGCTGACGGAACAACTGCGCCAGGCGGGTGCGGAGGCGAGCGAGGAGGGTCCGTGCACCTTGCGGGTTTCAGCGGGGGGGCGGCTGCGGTCGGCTGATATCACGACGATGGAGTATCCTGGATTCGCAACCGATTTGCAGGCGCAGTTCATGGCGTTGATGACCACCGCCCAGGGCATCGCAATCGTCACGGAGACAATTTTCGAGAACCGCTTCATGCACGTGCCGGAGCTGGCGCGCATGGGAGCCAACATCCGGCTGGAAGGCGGGCAGGCGATTGTCGCGGGAGTGGCGGAGCTGACCGGAGCGCAGGTGATTGCGTCGGACCTGCGGGCGAGCGCGTCGCTGGTGTTGGCCGGCCTGGTGGCGAAGGGCGAAACGCTGATTGACCGCGTTTATCATCTCGATCGCGGATACGAGAAAATCGAAGCGAAGCTGGCCGCGGTGGGAGCGGATATCCGACGAGTTCAGTAAGGAGAAAAGCGATGGCTGGCATAAAGGCGCATAATCCCGGCTTTCTGGCGATGGTGAACGGCGCCAGGAGCCGGATTCGGGAGATCGACATTGACGGATACCGGCGCATGCTGGCAGCAGGGCAAGCGCACGTTCTGGTGGATATTCGGGAAGACAGCGAGTGGGCCGCCGGGCACGCCGCCGGGGCGGTGCACATTGGCAAGGGCGTGATCGAGCGCGATATCGAAGCGAAGCAGCCGGACAAAACGACAACGCTGGTGCTCTACTGCGGCGGGGGATTCAGGTCGGCGCTCGCCGCCGAGGCTCTGGGCCACATGGGGTACGAGAATGTTATATCGCTGGATGGCGGCTGGAAAGCCTGGCAAGCCGCGGGACTGCCCACGCAAGTCTGACTATGCGGTCATCGACGTATAGCACTTGTAGAGAACGGCGACGATGGCGCAGGCCTCCGCGAACTTAAGGAGCCGCACGAACACCTTCCCCATGAACTCAAAGCGCAGCATGAGAGCTATACCCAGGCCGATGTAGAGCGGCAGGGCGGGGACATGGTCGGCGTAGGACTTCACCCAGGCGATCATGAGCAGATAGAAAAGAATGGGGACGTTGCTCTCCAGCCAGTTCTTCGTCCTGGTATAGAGGACGAAGACGGCGAAGATCATCAGCAGCGAGGTCGTGAACGTGTAGACGGTAATTTCCATGCCGGACCCTCACGGCCAGACGAGGCCTCCGCAGCGGCGGGGCGCCGCGGAGTTGCCGCGATCAGAACGTATAGCTCAGGCCAACCTCCGGCACGATGTTCTGCAGCCAGCCGCCGGCCTTCACGCCGGCATTCGGCGTGATGACGTTGAGCGGGAACGGCGTCATATAGTCGTGCACTTCAATCCGAAACTGGATGGAGGGCGATACGGTGAACTTGACGCCGCCGCCCACCGAGACCAGCGCTCTGAGGTCCTGGGCCTGGGTGAGCAGACCGATGCTTTCGAGTGGACCCTGGTAGGCCAGGGGCTGGCCTGTTCCGCGATAGATTTTCACGCCGGCCCCGGCGGCGACGAATGGCCGCACGCGGGAGCTGCGGGGCGCGAAGTGGAACAGTACATCGTAGTGAATGGCGTGGGTCTGGCCGGTCAGCTTTTCGGTGGCGCCGTTCCCGCTGATTTCCGGATTGCTGGTTTCAAAGTCGTAGCGGACTTCACCGCCGAGATAGCGCTCGGAGTCGTTGCCCAGCCACGCGCTGACAGCAAGCGCGGTGGTGAAGCCGGCGTCGGCGCTGGAGGCCGATCCGGTGAAGGTCTGCGACGTGTAGAAGCTGCCCCCACCGGCGGCGCCAATCTCCCATTTCTGCGCCAGCAGCGCGCCGGGGGAAAGCAAAGCCAGAACCATCAATTTGCGCACGTGCATAGAATGTGGCCCTCTAATCCACAACTCTTACGTTGATTGTTGTCTCATTGCCGTCCATGTTGATCACCAGGGGCACGGAGATGCCCTGGGGGACTTTTTTCGGCACGGTCAGGTTGATCTGGTAAACACCGACCAGTGTCGGCGTCAGTCCGGAGTAGAACACGTTTAGCGGCACTCCGCCCAGTGTAACCACTGGCTGCGCGACGGTCAGCGATAAAGGCGACATAGGAGCGGCTACTCCGTCGGCGATCTGCGGATTGGTGAGGCCGAGCCCGGTCAGGTAAATGACCAGAGTGTCGTTGCCTTCAATCGGATCGGAGTCGGTGACCAACTGGTTATTGTTGTTAGCGCGGATGATCGTCGGAATCCCCGTTATAGGACCGGCGACGCCGCTCATAAACACGCTGGGAGCGGCAGGAGTGACGACGGTATTGAAACTGTTGCTGACGCCACCGGGCGTGAACAGCGTGAAAGTTACGTCACCCGTGGCTTCGATGGGGAGTTGCGCATTGATCTCATTCGGCGATACGAACAACACGGGGACGGCAAGACCGTCGACGGTGAGGCAACTGTCCCCGAGAGCGGTGGGCAGCGGGAGTTGCGCGCTGACAAGGCTGAGCGGGCTCAACTGCTGCCCGTATATCGAAATCAGGCCTCCGGGAGCAATGGCCGGAGAGCCGTCGGCGGCGCTGACCACCTGGGTGATATTTGGAGGCGCCACCGCGGCGTCATAGGTCCATGGCAGGATGGTCAGGCCGGAGGTGGTAAGTTCGACGATCGCATTCTGATTGGACAGAGGCGCGATGCTCCGGGTGAAAGCAAATGCGGTGTTGCCTGCCAGCGGCGCTTCGGCCGTGCGCACCGGTGAGCTCAGGTAAGGAGTGGAAGTCGAAACGTCGACTCTTTCGATTACGCCCGGTGTGCTGGACTTTGAGACGGTGGTGCGGACGCCGGCCTGATTGATGAAGGCGAAGCCGGACGAGTTGCCACTCTGATTTTCAAGCTGCATGATCGGCACGAGCGACTCGTTGAGGAGATGGTCGTCCGTGACCGAATAACCCCACGAGGAAGTCGCATAGGCGCCCTGCAGGGCCGTATAGTCGTGGCGTGAAATCGTGAATGTGTTGGCGGTGGAGTTGTACCAGAGAGTATTGCCATCGGCTTCGGCGGCCATGATGCCCGAACCGTTCGGTGCGGCCACCAGTACGGTGTCAATATTGATGCTGTTCTGGAACACGCCCAGCGATGGGAGTTGAGTGGCGATTCCCGCCGCGAGGTCCACCTGATCGATAGTGTGCACGGAGCCGGCCACCCGGTTCGCCGCCAGAATCGCATTCGCCGATGCCGCGACCGAGCGCGGGTAGTGTCCGCCGGGCATGGCCACCGGCGTACCCGGTTGCAGAGTATTCAGGTTGAAGACTGAGATGAACTGCGAATTGTCGTGCCCCACCAGAAGCCAGTTGTCATCGTAAGTGATGGCCATCTGGGTGGGCGTGTTGTTGGTGGTCAGCGTGGCGATCTGGGTGTAGCTGGAGCCGTCGAAGACCAGCACCTGATTCTGGTCCTGCCGCAGCACGTAGAACTGGTTGCGAATCGGGTCCGGAAGGATATCGACCAGCGTGCCCGGAACGTCCATGATGGTTCCCCTCTGGTCGGGGCTGCGCGTATTCACAAGCACGCGGACGGAATT
>JBEKFB010000133.1:0-10910 GCA_050013535.1 Bryobacteraceae bacterium
GCGCTTCAGCACCCGCTCCGCTTCCGCGACATTTTGGAGAAATACCTTCCAATTCGCCGGTTCGCCTGTGTGGAATCCCGCAGCCTGCCGCATCTCGGCTTCGGGAATGCCGGGGCCGTCGAACGTCACGTTGCGGAGCGTGTAGACACGGCCATCGATGACGTGCGTCTCCACGATGAGGTGGCCGGAATCGTCTTCGCGCAGGCGGAGGCGGTCGAACACCACGCCCAGATAGCCATGCTCTTCGTAGATGGGCCGCACGTTAAGGTCGAGCAATTGGCGAAAGCGGGATTCGGTGTAGCCGCTGTTCACCGCAATCGGCTCGAGGACGGCTTCGAGATCGGCGGGCTTCAGCGCGTAGGTGTCGGTGAATCGAACTGCGGCGATGATCTTCAGGTCTTCGGGCTCGAAGACGAGAGTGGCCCGCTGGCTGCCGAGCTCACCGCCGTTTACGCGGGCGGCCAGCTTCTGCGGCTGCCCGTGCTGCGCGGCATACGCCTCGATGGCCTGAATGTAGCGTGCCTGCGCGGTGTCGCTGGAAGGAATCTGTCTGCTCAAAAGCGGATCGGCGGCCTGAATCGCCGTCCAAACCGCTTCCTCATCGATGCCCGGCAAGTCGATTCGTCCGGGCAGGCTATCTTTATCCACGGTTAATTCGAAGTGAACTGCATAACCTTTGTGATCGGGCGCGGGCTCGTAGCGAAACTGAACCGAGCGGAAGAAACCGGTGCTTTCGATCCGCTGTGCGGCGTCGCGCAAGGCAGCTTCGCTGAAGGGCATCGGCGCATGTAGGCCGGAGGCAGTAAACAGCACCTCGGTCGGATAATCCGTCCCCGCGAATGTGATTGTCTCAATTGGATAGCCCGATTGCGCGTAAACTCGCCAGACTATCGCTGTAACAGCGATGAAATAATAACGAAAGGTCCCACTCCCGCGCATGGAAAAACCAGTATACAGCGCTCGAGTTACGGGTGTTCAGGAATAAGGCGTGAGCCTTCGCGAAGAAACGGCAGGCCCCGCTGAAAAAATCGGGCCGCACAGGTGAGGTGAGCGTACGGCCCGAAATCAGGTGAGTGCGAATGAAAGGTACTTAGGCGTTTGCGCCTCGTACCGAATATGAGCTTAACACGCGCATATAGTTGGTCCGTTCGTACGCCGCGGGGTCTTCCACGGACGCCTGGCTCATGCTTCCCTGCATCTGTCGAATCGACACGTACTCGTGCTCTTCCATCCAGTTCAGCAGGTCCGCCAGCACGTACGCGATGTGTCCGATGCCGCGCTTCAGCAGCGCCGACGTCATCATAGCCACGCGCGCGCCCGCCATCATCGCCTTTAGGACATCCTCGGCCGTGTGCACGCCGCCGGTGATGGCCAGCGACGCTTTCACGTGATCGTACAGAATGGCCACCCAATGCAGCCGCAGCAACAGCTCGTTCGAGTTGCTCAGAATCAGATTCGGAATGATGTCCAGCAGGCGCAGGTCGAAATCAGGTTGATAGAAGCGATTGAACAAGACCAGCCCATCCGCGCCGGCCGCGTCCAGCTTCTTTGCCATGTCGACCATCGCGCTGAAATAGGGGCCGAGCTTCACCGCTACCGGGATCCCGATGGACGCTTTCACACGCGCCACCAGTTCCGTGTAGCGGGTCTCCACATCGCCCGCGGTGAGTGTGGGGTCGGTTGGGAGCAGGTAAATATTCAGCTCCAGTGCGTCCGCCCCGGCCTCTTCCATGTGTTTCGCATAGCGCGTCCAGCCGCCCAGGGTAGTGCCGTTCAGGCTGGCGATCACTGGCGTGCGTACGGCGGCTTTCGCTTTGCGGATATGCTCCAGATATCCGTCCGGGCCCAGATTGTACGTCGTCATCTCGGGAAAAAAAGACGGCGATTCGGCATAGCCACCCGCTTCGCTGTTGAATGCGTTGTCGAGGGCACGCGTCTCGATTTCGATCTGCTCTTCGAAGAGCGAGTGCAGCACGATAGCACCGGCGCCCGCGTCCTCCATCCGCCGGATGTTATCCAGCTCCTGGCAGAGCGGTGAGGGCGAAACAACGACGGGGTTTTCCAAACGAAGCCCCAGGTATTGAGTGGAGAGGTCGATCATTTCGCCTCCTTGGCTGATTGCAGTTTGGCGCCGCCAGCGGCCTTCACAGCGGCTAACGGGTCATCCGGCATTCCCGCGGCGAGCTGCTCATAGGCCCTCCAGCGAACCCGAACGTCCTGCTCCGCCTCCTTCAGCAACTCCTTCGCTACGTCCGGATTGCTGTGCACAAGCATGCTGTAACGAGTCTCTTTATAAATGTACTGGTCGAGCGGCAGGGTGGCCGGCCGCGAATCGAGCTGGAACGGATTTTTCCCTTCAGCCACGCGGCGCGGATCATAACGGAAGAGCGGCCAATAACCGGAGAGCACCGCGTTCTTTTGTTGCTCGATGCCGTGGACCAGATCGTACCCGTGCGCGATGCAGTGCGCGTAGGCGAGGATCAGCGACGGTCCGTTCCACGACTCGGCGTCCATGAACGCCTTCAGCGTGTGCTGGTCGTTCCCGCCCATGGCTACGCGCGCCACGTAAACAGAACCGTAATTGACGGCCATCAATGCGAGATCTTTCTTGCCGGATCGCTTGCCGCCCGCCGCGAACTTGGCTACGGCCCCGCGAGGCGTCGATTTCGAAGCTTGCCCGCCGGTGTTCGAATAGACCTCGGTGTCCAGCACCAGGATATTCACGTTCTGGCTGGATGCGAGCACGTGATCGAGGCCACCATAACCGATGTCGTAGGCCCAGCCGTCGCCGCCCAGAATCCACACGCTCTTTTTCACCAGCGCGTCGGCCAGCGCTATCAGATCGCGGGCATCGCGAGAGTCCATCCCGCGCAGCGCGTGCCGCAACGCAACCACCCGCTCGCGCTGGTCGTTGATTCCCTTCTCTGTGGATTGGTCCGCCCGAAGGATTTCATCCGCGAGGTTTCCGCCGATTTCGTTCGCCAGCCGCGTCACCAGTTCGTGCGCATAGTCACTTTGCTTGTCGGCGGCCAGGCGGATTCCCATACCAAACTCGGCGTTGTCTTCAAACAGCGAATTCGACCATGCTGGTCCACGTCCCGCGGCGTTTACGGTGTACGGTGTCGTCGGCAGATTCCCGCCGTAGATGGACGAGCAACCCGTCGCGTTGGCGATTACCATGCGGTCGCCGAAGAGCCTGGTCATCAGGCTGATGTACGGCGTTTCGCCGCATCCCGAGCAGGCCCCCGAAAACTCGAAGAGCGGTTGAAGAAGCTGAATATCTTTAACCACGCTTGGGTTCACGGATTGACGATTAGGATCGGGAATGCTCAGGAAATAGTCCCAGTTCGCGGACTCCGCTTCGCGCAACGGCTCCTGCGGCATCATGTTAATCGCCTTATGCCGCGCCTCGCTCTTGCTCTTCACCGGGCAGACCTGCACGCACAGCTCGCAGCCGGTGCAATCTTCAGGCGCCACCTGCAGAGAAAATCGCAGATTGGTGAACTCGCGCCAGCGTGCCTGGGTGGATTTGAACGTTGGCGGTGGGGCGCCGTCAAACGACGGATCGTAGACTTTCGACCGAATCACCGAGTGCGGGCACACCACTACGCATTTGCCGCATTGGATGCAAAGCTGCTCGTCCCACACGGGAATCTGCAAAGCGATGTTGCGCTTTTCCCACTGAGCCGTACCGGTGGGCCATGTGCCGTCAATCGGAAGAGCGCTGACCGGAAGCTGGTCGCCATGCCCGGCAATCATCGCCGCCGATACGCGCTGCACAAATTCGGGAGCGCCGGCGGGGACAGCCGGGCGAATTGCCGTCGTGCTGCTCACGGCATCCGGCACCCGCACTTCATGAAGATTCTCCAGAGCGGCATCCACGGCGGCATAGTTCTTCAGGACCATGGCCTCGCCGCGTTTACCATAGGTCTTGTTGATTGCGTATTTGATGGCTTCAATGGCCGCTTCGCGCGGAAGAACTCCGCTGATTCCAAAGAAGCAGGCCTGCATCACCGTATTGATGCGCCCGCCCATACCGCTCTCCTTCGCCACCTTCACCGCGTCGATGACGAAAAACCGCACTTTCTTCTCAATGATGTGCCGTTGCGCGATGTCGGGGAGCTTGTCCCAGACTTCGTCCGCGCCCCAGTGGCTGTTCAGGAGAAAGGTCGCGCCCGGTTCGGCGGCGGCCAGCATGTCGAAACGCTCCACGAAATTGAATTGGTGGCAGCCGATGAAGTTCGCGCGCGTGATCAGATATGACGAACGGATAGGCCGGGGGCCAAAGCGCAGGTGGGAAACCGTCACCGATCCGGACTTCTTCGAGTCATACACGAAATAGCCCTGCGCATAGTTGTCTGTGTCCTCGCCAATGATTTTGATCGAGTTCTTGTTCGCGCCCACGGTGCCGTCGGCGCCGAGTCCATAGAACAGGCAACGCACTACCGAAGGATCTTCGGTCGAGAAGGATGAATCGTAGTCGAGACTGGTGTGCGTAACATCGTCGTTGATGCCGATGGTGAAGTGGTTCTTCGGCCGGTCCTTCTTCAGCTCGTCGTAGACGGCTTTGATCATCGCGGGAGTGAACTCCTTCGACGACAAACCGTACCGCCCGCCGATCACGCGGGGGAATGCGGCGAACGGGGCTGTTCCGTTGGTGAATGCTTCCGTCAACGCCGTGACGACGTCGAGATACATCGGCTCGCCCACGCCGCCCGGCTCCTTCGTGCGATCCAGCACCGCGACCGACGTCACCGTCTTCGGCAACGCCTGAACAAAATGCTCTATCGAGAACGGCCGGTAAAGGTGAACCTTCAGCAGGCCCAGCTTTTCACCGGACTTGCTCTGGTGCTCCACCAGTTCCTCGGCCGCTTCCGCGCCGGAACCCATGATCACGATCACGCGCTCGGCGTCGGGCGCGCCCACGTAATCGAACAGACGATACTGGCGGCCCACGATTGCCGCGAACTTGTCCATCGCCCGCTGCACTATTTCGGGGAGGGCCAGATAGAACGGATTGACTGTCTCGCGCGCCTGGAAATACACGTCCGGATTCTGAGCGGTGCCGCGCAGCACCGGGTGGTCCGGCGAGAGCCCGCGGGCGCGGTGAGCGCGCACCAGATCGTCGTCGATCATGGCGCGGAGATCGTCGTCGGTGAGTGTCTCCACGCGCGAAACTTCATGCGAGGTGCGGAAGCCGTCGAAGAAATGCAGAAAGGGAATGCGGCTTTCCAGCGCGGCCGCCTGTGCGATCAGCGCGAAATCGCCTACTTCCTGAACGGAGTTCGAAGCCAGCAGCGCATAGCCGGTTTGCCGCACCGCCATCACGTCGCTGTGATCGCCGAAGATCGAAAGCCCCTGCGCAGCCAGCGAACGCGCGGCCACGTGCAGCACCATGCTGGTCAGCTCGCCCGCAATCTTATACATGTTCGGAATCATCAGCAGCAGCCCCTGCGACGAAGTGAACGTGGTCGCCAGAGACCCGGCCTGCAGTGCGCCGTGCAGCGCGCCCGCGGCGCCGCCCTCGCTTTGCATCTCAATCACCTTCGGCACGGTACCCCAGATGTTCGGCTTCGCCTCGGCGGACCACTGGTCTGACCATTCGCCCATCGGCGACGATGGCGTGATCGGGTAAATCGCAATCACTTCGTTGAGCCGGTAAGCCACCGAGGCGGCGGCCTCGTTCCCATCGAAAGTGATGCAGGGTCTGGACATTGCGCGGTCCTCCAGGGACGAGAAAGCAATCCGGTGGCGAGACAGCAAACCGTGACCTCGCTGACGGATTCCGGTCAGGTGAAATCGGAAGTCTGAATCAACTTATAAGCACGGGGCGTTCCAGAAAGTGCGACCGGAACGATCCACGGGAAGGCGTGGGTTTCCGCAGTGGTAATTCTCAACACCAGCGGGATTTGGCTCGCAAGAGGCTGGGAAAGAAGATGGAATGTGGGTGACTTCACAGGGTAGCGTGGGGCAAACCGCCCGAAAAGGGCGTCCCGATGCCGTTCCGCTCAACGCGGTTCCACTACTGTGGTGACCTTACACTGATGGTGGTTTGCATGGTCGACCCATCGGCGGTTACCAAAGCCAGGCTCACATCGCCCACCGAGGTTCCACTCGGCACCGTAGCGGCGATCTCGTAGACTCCGGCCAGACCAGTGACCAGGGCGTACGAAGACACGCTTGCCGATGGAATTCCATCCACCAACACCACGGGTTTTCCATCGGCCACGCGAGCCGGCGGCGATGCGGCGACGCCGTTGCCGATTCCGGGGCTGACACTCCCCAACCCGGTGGTGTAAATAGTCACGGTTTCGCCCCAAACGGCTGGATCGGCATCGCTCACCAACGATCCATCGGCGTGGACAGCGGAAGCGTCATCGAGGCCGCTTTCCCCGACCGAAAAGATCCCGGGAGCCGTGCCGCGCACGTAGGTGGTTACCAGGTTCGACGGCGCGCTGTTGTTGACTACTTGAAACGTGGCGTACGAGATTCCAAAAGCGGGCGAGATTTGATACGGAACCTGCGCCGCGATCAGCGTCGGCGAAACGAAGAAAAGGGGCGCTGCCTGGCCGTTGATCAAGACTTGAGTCTTTCCGAGAATGGGTTGCAGGGGGTAGGACCCGGTCGCCTGGGCCGCCGTGAGGTTTTCGCCGAAAAGCAGAACGATTTCCAGCGGCGCAACCGGATTCGTGACCGGCGCGTAACTGGCCGCGTTCACCACACCCAACGGATTCAGAAACACGGTGGTGGTCTGCTTGTAGGACTGCGCCAGGCCGACGATCAGCGAATGCTCGCTGTTGTATCCGCTCCCCACCAACACCTGATTATTAGCCGCCAGGCTGAATTCGTACGGGCTGCCGGTCGGTTGAAAGCTGCCGTTTGCGGCCACGGTGAACTCAAGGTTCGATGTCACATCCTGCTGTTGAGGGGTCGCGTTTGAGGTGTTCGTTCGTTGATGATCTATGGCAATGCCGCCCGTCGTCGTGCTGGAAGACCCGTAGAAACAATCGATGGTGTCGCTTCCATTGGAAAGCTGAGACGTATTTGCTTCGAGTCCACCCAGATAGAAGAAGCTCGAGATATTCGTGTTCGAATCGGCAGTGACGGCTCGCGCTCCCACCAGCAGATCGTATCCGCCGGGATCTCCCCCGATTACCAGATTGCCGTCCGCGGACAGGGCGAACGACTTGGTGCCACTGATCAATTGGCTGGGGGCATTGGCGTTGTTGAACATGAACGAACCGCCATTGGCGTCCGACAATGTGTAGCCGACGCCACTCGAATATTGCGTGAGAGTGGTGTCCCCCAGGTTGGCGGCGCTGCCCATAAGAGCGCCCAGAAACCCGGCGGTTCCGTTTCCGAGCGAATTCATGGTGAACCACGCATTGCGCGCAAGCGCGGCCTGGGCTTCCAGAAAATCGATGTAGACAAAATCGTAGGCGCCCTGATAGCTGCTCAGTTGGAGCCCGGTGGCCATGGGAATTCCGACGATCATGTCGAAGTTGGGCCCTTCCGTCGCGCTGGCCACGAATGCTGACGGCCCGATGATTCCCACGCCCCCGCGAAGGGTGTCCGGGGTATTGTTGGCGGTTGTACTCAGAAGGCTCTGCATCTGCAAGAAGCCATTCGCGGCCACGCCGAAAGAGCCGTTTACACTAACGCCCGTCGAGGGAAGGCCGGTTTTCGAGGCCGAACTCATGACCTCGCCGTTGAACGTGAAGCCCCCTTCGGGAGAGAAACTGATCGTCCCGAACGCGCTCTGCGCCTGGCCAATTGTCCCGGTCGCCGAGACGTTAGTGACCATGAGCTCGCGTATATAGTAAGTGCCGGCCAGGGTAGCGTTGGCGCTGTTATCAAATCCGCTCTGCGCTATTGCGGCTGGCATCAGCCCCGCGACCAGAAGCCCCGCTGCCGTCCACGGAATGAAACGTAAGCGCATAGTCCCCCCTGAGCGTTCCGTCCAAAGATAATCACCAGAGTATAACGGTTCGCCGAGCCGCGCACCCGCGTCAGCCGGTCTGGAATTCGCGAAGTGCCGCGGCGGTTCCCCGCTCCCACGCGGCGATCAGACGGTCCCAGACGGCGTCGGCGTCGTTGTCGACCTGCTTTCGAGCCGGATCGGCGTCAAACCAGGCCAGCGTCCGGCGGATACCCCGCGCAAACGGGGTGGTGGCGCAGTAGCCCGGCACGAAGCGCTTGATCTTGGCATTGTCGAACACCACGCTGACGGATTTGTCGCCGACGAGGCTTCCCAGATGCTCGGGCTGGCAAGCGGCCAGGAAATCGGACGGGATGTGCACCAGCGTCGGCTCAGCGCCGGCCGCTTCCGCGACGATGCTGTAATACTGATCCCAGGTCATCACTTCGTCGGATGTGATGTGGAACGCGTGCCCGATGGTCTGCGGGTTCCCCAGCAAACCGACCAGACCCTTGGCAAAGTCGCTGTTGTGCGTGATCACCCACAGCGACGAGCCATCGCCGGGCACGATCACCCTCTTCCCGCGGCGCATGCGGTCGACCACGGTGTAGGATTTCAGCCAACTGTTCACAGCCAGCGTGATCTGGGTGTCGCCATACGTCAGCGAGGGCCTCACGATGGTGATGGGAAAGCCCTCTTCCCGGTATGCCTTCATGAGCCGCTCCTCGCAGGCAATCTTGTCGCGGGAATACTGCCAGAAGGGGTTCGCCAGCGGCGTGGATTCGGT
Organism: Bryobacteraceae bacterium; assembly: GCA_050013535.1. Taxonomy (GTDB): domain Bacteria; phylum Acidobacteriota; class Terriglobia; order Bryobacterales; family Bryobacteraceae; genus CAWACP01. Next base: position 8,706 of record JBEKFB010000133.1, read on the forward strand.
GATCAGGTAATGGCCGACTGGCTTCTGATACGCGCTGGCCGAGCTGATAAAGAGGTACTGCCGGGTGCGGCCGGAAAACAGGCGCAGATCGCGTTCGATCTGGCTCGGCACGAACACGGTCCAGTTCACCACGGCGTCCCAGCGCTCATTCGCCAGGGTTCGAGCCGCGGCGGCCTCATCCTCGATGTCGACCGTAAGTGTCCTTACACCCGCTGGCAGATCCATCCCTTTTTCAGGGGCTCGGCGACCCCGGTTCAAGACGGTCAGGTCGATACCGCGCTCCGCCGCCAGACGCGTCGAAGCCGTGCTGATGATTCCGGTGCCGCCAATGAAGAGAACTCGCATGGAGCCAGTTGTATCATGGGCGGACGGGCGGCGCGACAATTGAGGTGCATATTCATGAGGACCACGCTGATCCAACTCGTTGAACGGGTGCTTGTTCGCCTGCAACCCGAGAAGAAGCCGAGCAAGCTGTCCCGCCTAGTTCCGCGCGATACGATCATTGGCACGCTCGGTGACTTGGAGCGAGGGCAAAAGGAGTTGGATGACGAGATGCGTACTGCATCGGAGAACAAGTGGGCCGGCAAACACTGATGTTTTGCCAGCTATCACCGCGGTCGTCCACAGCGCCCTCTCAGGTGCCCCATCCCCAAGAGAGCTAAGAGAGTGGGTGTAGACCGAAAACGCGGCTATTGCCGCATTCATATCATACGCAGTCAATAACTTAGCACATATCAACCATGCGTACTTGACAATACAACACTAAACTTTGATAATGGTCTCAGGCTAATAGGAGCCGGACATTCCGGGAGGACTCGAAATCAACATGAGCAAAATTATTGGCATAGACCTGGGTACGACAAACTCAGTGGTCGCAGTGATGGAGGGCGGGCAGCCCGTGGTCATTCCGAACCAGGAAGGGGGGCGCACCACTCCGTCCGTAGTCGCCTTCACCAAGAACGGCGAGCGGCTGGTGGGCACGGTGGCCAAGCGCCAGGCCGTGACCAACCCGGAAAACACCATTTATTCCATCAAGCGGTTCATGGGACGGCGCTACAACGAAGTGGTCGAGGAGACCAAGCTGGTGCCGTACAAGGCGGTGCCAGGCGATTCCGGCGACGCGCGCATCGAAGCCAACGGGAAAAAGTATTCGCCTCCTGAGATCTCGGGCATGATCCTCGCCAAACTGAAGGAAGCGGCCGAGGCGTATCTGGGTGAAAAGGTCACCAAAGCCGTTATCACCGTCCCGGCTTATTTCAACGATGCTCAGCGCCAGGCCACCAAGGACGCCGGGCAGATCGCCGGTCTGGAAGTGATGCGTATCATCAATGAGCCGACGGCGGCCGCGCTGGCCTACGGTCTGGACAAGAAGAAGGACGAGACCATCGCCGTGTACGACTTCGGTGGCGGCACGTTCGACATTTCCATTCTTGAAGTGGGCGACGGCGTAGTGGAAGTGAAGTCCACCAATGGCGACACGCACCTCGGCGGCGACAATATCGACCAGCGCATCATCGACTGGCTGATTCAGGAATTCAAGAGGGACGAGAACATCGACGTCTCCAAAGACCAGATGGCTTTGCAGCGGCTCAAGGAAGCCGCCGAGAAGGCCAAGATCGAGCTCTCGACGCTGCTCGAGACCGAAATCAACCTGCCATTCCTGACGGCCGATCAGACCGGCCCGAAGCACCTGGTGAAGAAGTTGACCCGCTCGCGGTTTGAGCAGATGGTGGCGGATATTCTGGATCGCTCGGTCGAGCCCTGCAAGAAGGCGCTGGCCGACGCCGGCGTGCAGCCGTCGCAGATCGATGAAGTGGTGCTGGTGGGAGGTTCGACGCGCATCCCGAAGGTTCAGGAAATCGTGCGCAACCTGTTCGGCAAGGAGCCGAACCGCAGCGTGAATCCCGACGAAGTGGTCGCGGTCGGAGCGGCGGTGCAGGGCGGCGTGCTGGGCGGGGAAGTGAAGGACGTGCTGCTGCTGGACGTGACCCCGCTGTCGCTCGGGATCGAGACGCTGGGCGGCGTGTTCACGAAGTTGATCGACCGCAACACGACGATTCCTACGCGCAAGAGCGAAACGTTTTCGACGGCGGCGGACAGCCAGACGTCGGTCGAGATCAAGGTGTATCAGGGCGAGCGCGCGATGGCCCGGGATAACCGGATGCTGGGCGTGTTCCAACTCATCGGTATTCCGCCGGCTCCGCG
>JBEKFB010000134.1:0-12757 GCA_050013535.1 Bryobacteraceae bacterium
ATCGTGTGCGTGAATGTAGCAAGCCTGATGATCGCGCGGTCTTCGGCTCGCACGCGCGAATTCGCGATTCGACAGGCATTGGGGGCTTCGCGCAGCAGGCTGATTCGGCAGGTGCTGACGGAGAGCGTGCTCATATCACTTGTCGGCGGCGCCGCCGCTGTTGTTGTGCTCTGGCTGACGCGGGCATCTCTTCTGGCGTTGATGCCTGCGGACGTGCCACGTCTGGTTGAGGTGCATAGCGATTGGAGAATGATTGTCCTCGCACTGTTTCTGTCCATCTGCACCGGCGTACTGTTCGGTCTGACGCCGGCTCTGCACGCATCGGCGAACGATCCCAATCGCGATTTGAAGGAAGGCGGCCGAACCGGCGGGGTTCAGAGCGTGCGCCAGAACCGCTCTCGCTCCGCCCTGGTGGTTATCGAAGTGGCGTTGTCGGTGGTCTTGCTGATTGGCGCCGGATTGTTAACGCGCAGTTTCTCAGCGATGTTGAGGCAGGAGCCGGGTTTCGAACCCACGGGCCTCACTGCAGGTCAAATCTGGATTCCGGTTCCGAACAACCCAAAGATGAACCGGTATCTGACTTCGCCGCAGCGGGCTGTTCTGGCGCGGGAGTTGATTCGTCAATTGGCGATGCTTCCGGACGTGCGGAAGGTGGCTCTCGGCTCGTCGAGCAATGTGCCGTTTCTCAGCAACGTCCTTAATCCGGTTCCCTTCTCATTTGCCGACGATTCTGCGACGCATGAAAGCGATCATACGGCGGACTTCGGCTCGGTGAGCCCGGAGTATTTCGACGTGCTCCGGACTCCGCTGAAGCAGGGCCGCATCTTTGCCGATCACGATTCCGAAAAGACCCGCAGGGTCGTCGTGGTCAACGAGGCGTTCGTAGCGAAGTTCTCGCAGGGGAAGGAGCCGGTTGGCAGGCGTTTGCGGTATGGCGCGGGAACGGAATCCGACATCATCGGCGTGGTCGGAGACATCCGTGGTGAAGGGCTGGATGTGCCGCCGCCGCCGCGTGTCTACGGTTCCGTTTTTCAGAGTTCCAGCGTGGCGTTGGCCGTATTTCTGCGTACGCGCTCCGATGTCGGGTTCACCCGAGAGGAGCTGACTCGGGCCGTACACGCCGTGGACCCGGAACTGCCTGTGTTCGGTGTGAGAACCATGGACGATCTGATGGCCGGGTCCATGGCGCGGCGGCGATTCTCTCTTTTTCTGATGTCCGCGTTCGCCGGTCTCGCGTTGCTGCTCGCGGCGCTGGGGATTTATGGTGTGATGGCTTACGTGGTTGGGCAGCGCGTTCAGGAGTTCGGCATCCGGGCTGGTCGTATCCATGGCGGTTACCCGATTGATGTCCAATCTTCTGTTCGGCGTTTCCGCGAGCGACCCGCTCACTTTCGCGATTGTGCCGTTGATCCTTGGGATTGTGGCGCTGGCGGCGTGCTTTATTCCGGCGAATCGCGCCATTCGCGTTGCCCCGATCGACGCACTCAGGCAGTAGTTTATCGGGCAGCCAGCGCCCGGCTCACCCAACCCCAAATCCGCTCGGCCACATCCTCGCGGGAGCCGAGGGCGTCCACCAGGCGGATGCGTTCGCGGTGGGTGGCGGCGAGATCGAGGTAAGCGTCGCGGACGCGGGTGTGAAACTCGGGAGTCTGCGCTTCAATGCGCGTGCCCGGAGAATCGTCCTCACGGTTCCGCTCGCGAGCTCGATCGAGAGCAGTCTCGACGTCAATATCCAGATAGAGCGTCAGGTGCGGACAGAGGCCATCGCAGGCAATGCGGTCAATGGCCATGACGGTGCCGATCGCAAGGCCACGGCCGCCGCCCTGATAGGCGACGGTTGAATCGGTGAAGCGATCGCACAGGACGATGAGACCCCGATCGAGCGCGGGCAGGATGACCTCTTCCACATGTTGCGCGCGCCCGGCGAACAACAGCAGCACTTCCGCCATAGCCGATAGTTCCGGATTTGCGGTATCGAGTAAAATGCGCCGTATCTGGAGTCCGACCGAAGTGCCACCCGGTTCGGCGGTCTCCAGAACGGACTTGCCCTGCTCGCGAAGACGCGCGGCGAGAAGCTTCAACTGAGTGCTCTTGCCGGCGCCGTCGATGCCCTCAAAGCTGATGAACAGGCCGGGGCGCTTGCGCACGCCGTTTCCCGCCCTCTTCGCTAGGGGGTCCAACGCTTCCAGGATGTCGACTGCGGGCAGCTCAGTCGTAGACATAGTGGAGTACCTTCTTCAAATCCTCCCAGGCCTCCTTCTTCGCGTTCTGATTGTAAGGCCGGAGCAGATAAGAGGGATGATACGTCACCATGACCGGAATGTCACGCCACTTTTGCCAGTTGCCGCGGAGGCGGGTGACGCCTTCCTTCGTCCCAAGCAACGCCTTGATTGCCGTGGAGCCGAGCGCGCAGATGGCTTTCGGCCGGATGGACATGATCTGGCGATAAAGAAACGCCCCGCAGATTTCCATTTCATCGGGGAGGGGAGTGCGGTTCTCGGGCGGGCGGCACTTCACGACGTTGCAGATATAAACGTCGGCGCGCGAGATGGGGATGCCCTCCTTGCGGGCCGTACCCTCGATCATCTGCGTGAGCAACTGGCCGGCCCGGCCGACGAACGGCAAGCCCTGCTCGTCCTCGTCGGCCCCAGGGCCTTCCCCTACAAACACCAACCGCGCCTGCTCGTTACCGGACCCGAATACGATCTTCTTCCGACCGTCGCCCAGGCGACAGCGTTTGCAGTCTCCTATATCTTCAATGATTCTGAGCAGGGTGTCATCGGAGGGATGGAGACCGGGAAGCGGGGAAATCACTGGCTCGGGAGCGGTGGAAACGCCTGGTTCCGGGGGAAGAGCAGCCTGAGTCTGCAACGCGGGCGATTGGCCTTCGGCGGGCGCGGCGCGGTAGAGGGTTTTCACGCCGAGGTCGCGATAGAAGGAGAAGTACTGACGGAGGAGATCGTCGGTCATGCCCGGGGAGTCATGAATGTTGGGCCGAGTGGAGAGCCAGGCGAAGCCGCATTGCGTGATCCAGGATCTGGTCGGCCAGAATGCGCTTTGAGGCGCGCGCGAGCGGCAGAACTTCGCCGGTGCTGAGCACGAGCACCACCTCATTCTCTTCCGCGTCGAAACCGGTACCATCGCGTCCAACGAGATTGCCCACCACCATGTCGCAATTCTTCGTGGTCAGCTTGCGGCGGGCCTCCTCCACAAGCCGCTCGGTTTCAGCGGCGAAGCCGATCAGCAGACGGTCTCCCTTCTTCGATCCGACTTCGGCGAGGATGTCCGGTGTGGGGTCGAACTCAACCGAAAGGCGCGCCGCCGTTTTCTTGAGCTTCTGCTGGGGGACGTTGGTGACGTGATAATCGCCTACCGCCGCCGCCTTAACGATCACGGTAGCCGCACTCAGATGCCGAAGCACCGCATCGTGCATTTCAATGGCGGTGTGAACGTGCTCGACGGTAACGCCCTTCGGATCGTCGAGATGCACCGGACCTGAGATCAGCACGACATTAGCCCCGCGTGCGGCCGCGGCTTCGGCGAGCGCATAGCCCATTCGGCCACTGGATCGATTCGTGATGTAGCGGACCGGGTCGATTGGCTCCTGCGTTGGGCCGGCCGAGATGAGGAACGATTCACCGCTGAGATCCTGCCGCTGGGGTTCGAGCGCCCTGAGAACCGCCTCGACGACAGCGGGAGGTTCAGCCATACGGCCGGGACCAACCTCTCCGCAGGCCAGCAGGCCTTCGCCCGGACCTACGATGACATGACCGCGCCGCCGCAGTATCTCGATGTTCGCGCGTGTGGCCGCGTGCTCCCACATAGCCGTGTTCATGGCGGGCGCGAGAACCACCGGGCCGGTGAAAGCCAGGTACATAGTGGTGAGAAAATCGTCGGCAATGCCATTGGCCATCTTCGCGAGAAGGTCAGCCGTGGCGGGAGCGACCACTAGTACGTTGTTATCGCGGGCGACACCAATGTGTTCGATGGCGCTGGAGAGAGTATCCTCGGGGCTTTGGGAAGAAAACAGGCCGGTGATGACTTTGCGGCCGGTGAGGGAGGCGAAGGTGAGGGGTGTGATGAACGCTTGCGCCGCGTGGGTCATCACCACGCTGACGCGCAAGCCACGCTCCATGAGCGCGCGGGCCAGCTCAGCGGATCTGTATGCGGCAATGCCGCCGCCGACGCCCAGGACCGCGTTCATCATTTCTCCTGCGAATGGTCTCCTGCGGACGGGTCTCCACGCGCCGGGGTCAGCCGCCGGTTTCGTCCGTTTCGAGCGCGGGCATTTCGCGCGCTGAATCAACGTAATTCACCAGGCCGCGCCGTACCTCTTCCATCGCGGTGATGGTGGGCTTCTTCGAAGCGGTGGGCAGGAACGAACGCGCGCCATTCTGCAACTGCCGCGCGCGTTTCGCGGCCACGATGATGAACCGGTAGGTGCTGCCTTCCGGATCGTCCGGGATGGTAAAGGCCGCGTTAACTCTCTCTGTCATTCAAATCTCCTCTTGCTCGAACGTCCGCAGGATGGGCCGAACCGCTTCTTCCATTCGCGTCCGTCGCGCGCGCTCGGCTAATACGATGGATCGCAACGTCGCCGACGACTCTTCGACGTCCCGGTTCACCAGCACGTAATCGTACTGGTCGTAATTTCGAATCTCCTCCGCCGCCTCACGCAAACGCCGTTGAATCACGGTTTCCGCGTCTTCCGACCGGGCACGTAGCCGCTCTTCGAGAATCTGCCGCGAGGGGGGCAGGATGAAGACGCTGATCGCGCCGGGCAGACGTTCCTTTAATTGTCGCGCACCTTTCACATCGATGTCGAGCAGCAGATCCCGCCCTTCGGCCACGGCGCGCTCATAATTGTTCTGGTGCGTGCCGTAGGAGTTGCCGAAAACGGTAGCCCATTCGAGGAATTCGTTGCTTTGGAGTCGGAGATCGAACTCTTCTCGGGAGATGAAGAAGTAGTCATGGCCATTCACCTCGGCGCCGCGGGGCTTGCGGGTGGTGTAGGAAATCGAGAACAAAAGGCCTTCCACGGATTCGAGCAGCCGGTGAACAAGAGTAGATTTGCCGGATCCGGACGGTGCGGAAATGATGAAGACACAGGTCATTCGAGATTCAGCGCCTGCTCGCGGATCTTCTCGATGTCGGCTTTGATCGCCAGGCCCAACTCGGTGACGCGGAGGCCCAGTTCGCCGATGCCCGAGGTTTTGGACAGGATGGTGTTGGTTTCGCGGTTCATTTCCTGAAGCAGGAAGTCGAGCTTCTTGCCGACTTCGCCGCCAGTGGCCAACAGCGCTTCCACCTGGCCGGCGTGAATCCTGAGACGCGCGGTTTCTTCGCTGATATCGCTGCGGTCCACTATGATCGCAGCTTCCTGCGCGAGGCGTTGCGGCTCGACGGCTGTTCCACGCAACAGTTCGCCAAGGCGTTCGGCGAGGCGATTCTGCAGCAGAGGTACAGCGGAGTCTCGAATCTGTTCGAGTTCGGTGCAGCGTTCCTGTACCGCGCGGTTGTGGGCGCCGAGGATCGAGGCGAGCTGCTCACCTTCGCGAGTTCGGAACTCGTTGAGGGCCGCGAGAGCTCTGCGGAGGAGGTCGAGGATTTCCTGCTCGGCGGCGCCGGGGAGAGGCTGGTCCTCTTCGCCCGCAACCATGCCGGGCACGCGGAGGGCGGCGTTAAGATCCGGCTGCGCGCCCGCGATACCGATCTCCTGAGCGGCCTGCCGGAACGCGCTGAGCCAGGATTGAAACAGCGCTAAGTTGAGACCACCGCCTCCAGCGACCGACGGGGTCCATGTGGCGCGAATATCGAGATGGCCTCGCGCGACGTTCTCTTTAATGGCCGCGCGCATGCCATTCTCGAAGGCCTCAAATGCGAGAGGCAGATGGAAATGCGGGTCGAGGCCGCGATGGTTGAGACTGCGGATGCCGACTGAGATCTCGCCCCATTCGCTGGAATGCTGGACGCGCGCGTAACCGGTCATGCTGCGGACGGGGCGGCGGGCTGGTTGGGTCATGGATTGACAAGCGGGTCGGGCTGGAGGAACTGCAGCTCGTGCAGGCGTTGATAAACGCCGTGCCCGGAGATGAGTTCTTCGTGCGAACCAACTTCCACAATTCTTCCTTTGTCGAGAACCACGATTTTATCGGCTCGGCGGATGGTCGACAAGCGGTGGGCGATGACGATCACGGTGCGGTGCTCCATAAGCCGCTGGAGAGCCTGCTGCACCAACACCTCGGATTCACTGTCGAGGTGTGAGGTGGCTTCATCGAGAATCAGGATGGGAGCGTTCTTGAGCAGCGCGCGGGCGATGGCCAGGCGCTGGCGCTGGCCGCCGCTGAGACGCACACCGCGCTCGCCGATGAGCGTATCGTAACCGGAAGCCATTTTCAGGATGAACTCTTCGGCCAGGGCATTGCGGGCGGCTTCACGGATTTCGTCCGGCTTCGCGTCCTTTTTGCCATAGCGGATGTTGTTGGCCACGGTGTCGTTGAACAGAAAGGTGTCCTGAGCGACGATGCCAATGTGGTCGCGCAGGGAGGCGAGTTGGAGATCGCGGATGTCCCGTCCGTCAATGCGAATGGCGCCGCCGGTGACGTCGTAAAAGCGCGGGACCAGATTAGCCAGCGTGGTCTTGCCGGCGCCGCTGGGGCCCACAAGAGCTACCACTTCGCCCGCCTTCACTTCGAGGTTGATGCCGTCGAGCGCGAAACCGCCGGGCGCATCGGGATAGCGGAAGGCGGCATTGTTCAGCGATACCGCGGAATGGAACTTTGCCAGCTTCACCGCGTTGGGTTTGTCCTGCACGTACTGCTCGCCGTCCAGATATTCGAATACCTTCTGCGACGCACCCAACGCCTGCTGAAAAATATTGTGAATGCCGGTGAGGCGTTTCACGGGCTCGTAAAGGAACAACAGCGCCAGTACGAATGTGCTGAACTCGCCGGCGGTCATCACGTTGGCTTTAATCTGCGTTCGTGCGTAGGTAAGCAAACCAACGATGGTGAGGGCTCCAAAGATCTCGATAATGGGCGATGCGATGGCCTGTTGGGCCACGTAACGGAGCATGCTGGCCTTGAGCCGTTTCGCCGCCAGACGGAAACGGTTCGACTCCATTTCCTCGGTGCCGAACGACTTCACCACCTGGTGCCCGCTGATGGTCTCCTGCAGAATCTGGTTCATCTCCGCAGTGTCGTCCTGCGCGCGGCGGCTGGTCTTGCGAATCCGGCGGCCAAGACGCGCGGTGGGCACCAGCACGAACGGCAACACCGTGAGGCTGACCAGGGCCAGTTTCCAGTCGCTTTGGATGACTATGAAAAGAAGCCCCGCGGCGGTGAACGACTGGCGGAGAAAGTCGGCCAGCATATTCGATACGGCGGTCTGAATTTTATCGATATCGTTCATCACCGAGGACATCAAACGGCCGGTGGAATTGGCGTTAAAAAATTGCGTGTCCTGGCGGACAATGCGATCAAATACCCGCTGACGCAGATCGGTGACGGTGGAGAGGCCGACGTAATTAATAAGATAATTTCCGAAGTAATCGCAGATGGCCTTGAGGAAGAACGCGCCCAGCAGGCCGCAGGCCACCATCACCCAAACGTTGTGAATGTGCGCCGGGATGATCTGGTGGAGGTAGATCTGGTGATTCAGGAGAGGACGGGGGAACAGGGGAACGGGAGTATCGGCGGAGGCCGGGTTGAGAACCCGGTCGAAGATGGGGCGGATCAGCGAAACCACCAGCGCGTAGGTGGCGCCGACGCCCGCCATCAGGATGACACTGCCGATCAGCATCAGCCAGTACGGGCGGACGTAGAGGAGTAGCCGGCGCAGTTCCTTCATGCTCTAACTCTCATATGTTCCAACGCACTGACCGCGCGATCGAGCGTAATAGAGTGGATGCCGGCAGGGTCGGAGAGAACGGCGGCTTCAGTTTTCCAGGGGCGCCAAAGATCGATATCGGAATTGCCGAAAAAGACCAGCGAAGGCACGCCGAATGCGGCCGCCATGTGCGCGGGCCCGCTGTCGTTCCCGATGAAGAGAGAGGCGTTCGCGAGCGTGGTCTTGACTTGATCGAGGCTGACGCCCTGCACACACCGGAATCCGCGGAAAGGCGTCATGTCATCCTCGGCCGTACCGATAAAGACGGGATCGAGACCCGTTTGTGTGGCGAGGGCGAGGAAGCCGTCGGCTGGCCACGTTTTATCGGGAGCGGAGGCAAAGGGGTGGATAACGACGGTTTGCCGTGCGGCCGGCTCTCGTTCGGGATCGGCGAAGAGCTTTGCCGGAGGGATTTCCTGCAACGGTACGCCGAGCCAGATCGCAGCGGAAGCAATGTGCTCCGCGGTATGGGCTTTGCGATCGATCCGCAGCGTGGGCTGAGGTTTGGGGACGTGCAGGTTATAGATCGGGCGGAACTGGAAATGTTCGAAGCCGGCGCGGAGGCGGGCACGCGATGCAACGGTGAGTTGTGCACTGCGTGGTCCGCCGTGCAGGTTCAGACAAAGGTGCGGGTGCCATCGTGCAATGGCGAGCGGCGATGGGGGAAGCGTCATGCTGACGTCCGGATTGCGCAAAAAGACCGGCGCGAACCGGTCTTCCACCACAACCGCGATTTCGAGATCGGGTCGCGTCTGTTTCAGCAGAGCAAGCGCCGGAGTGGTGAGCACACAATCGCCCAGGGAGCGGAGGCGAACCACCGCGACACGCGCGCGCTCAGGCAGACGCTCGACGACGGAATCCATCCGGAGTTAGTCTTCGATGCGCGCTTCGTCGATCAGCATGACGGGAATGTCGTCGCGGATCGGGTAGACGCGCTTGCACTCGACGCACTTCAGCCCGGTGCCGCCCGCCTTCAGCTCCAGCGCAGCCTTGCACAGCGGGCAGACCAGGATTTCCAGAAGCTCCTTGCTGATGGCCATAGATACCTCAAGTGTAGCGTGACATCCCGGCGAAATGGCTGGCGGCGGACCGCTTTCACTGCAACGGCACGGTTGTCGATGACTCGACGCCGTCCACCTCGTGCAGGGTAAGCGTCATCTTTGATTTCTGCGCGACCGCCAGCGGGACTTCCAGTCGGACGGCAACCATGCGGTCGAACATTTCGTGTGGCCGAATCTCGTCGCGCATCTTTAGCACGGGGTTGTACTGGTTGCCCAGGAAACGGTTGAACTGCAGCAACTGCGGAACGTCCGAGGCGGCGATCACCGAGGCATCCGCGGTTTCGCCATTGGGTTTCGTCAACGTGGCGGTGACATCGCCCACCACGAAGCGCACGTCGGAATCGTTGGCGATGCGGAAATCGGTAATCACCGCGGAACTGTTTTCGTCGATGGAACCCACACGCGGCTTCACCAGCTTCCACTTCAGCTCCAGATGCGCGCCCTTGGTGCCGCCGAGAATGAAGACCACCACAACGACGACGACGGCGATGCCGATAAGGACGGGAATCAGGAGGCGCTTGTCCACGTAGATTTATTCTATGCCGCCTCCGGGAAGGATGGTAGTGGGTCAGTTTGAATCTTCAGGGGTTTTGTGGAGACTCAAACACATAGTGGAGAGCAAGCTCCAAGCCCACGATTGCGGTGGAGGAAAGATAGCCCATACGTGGCTGTGTAAGGCGATCTTTGTCCAGTACACGAACATGATCGGTCAGGGCAACGCTTGTTTCTAACTGTGTACGCGGCTGCCCCGGTGCCCACTCAAGCGGCCAGGACAAATCTTTTACCATCATTTGCAGCGGTATCATCACTCGATGACCGCAGGCTTTGTGCAGCTTAGTGGAGAGAGGAACACCAACCACATTCTTTCCCAGCCTATTGATTCTCAGCCTGGAGACGATGACATACGGTCGATTGTTCTTCTGCTCGGACCCTTCAATATCGAGGTCACGGGCGCGCACCCAGTAGATGTCCCCCTGGAGCACTTCCACGCTAAAGCTCTTCTAGTTCCATATCCTGCATGGAGGAAGCCAGCAGTTCGTCGTCTTCTTCATCCCACGCATAGGGAGTTAGTTCGGGTTCCGGTGCTGGGGGAAGGTATAAGTCCACTATCTGCTTGGCGATGGCGTAAGCATTGACTTCCGACCTCAGACCGTCCATTACGGCAGGAAGAACATCGGGATAGAGTGCCTTGTTCAGCCGCATTGATGTCGTCAAGCACTCAAGGTGAAATTGCGCCCACGCAGAATAGAGAGCAAACTCTGAGCGGAACTGTTCGCCTTTCTTCACGGAGTCTTCCGGCAACTTGCGGTTGATAACCTGAGGATCAAATAGCTTCCAAATCAGGGCTGCCGTCTTCCTGATCGTCCAGACGGTGAAGATCGCCTGTTCGGAGGCCGACGTTCCGAAGCGCTGGACGCCGTTATCTCTAAAATCCGCCTCTAGCTCACAAAGAGTCTGATTGACGATTCGTTCAGTTGCATGGACATCGTTTCTCAGGACGACCTGAAGAAGGTCAGATTTCGCGCGCAAGACACGAACATAGTCGTTGAAGAGAGCCCGTGCAGTTGCCGAAAACTCGGCAGCCGTGCGTTTCTCTATCGTGGCTGTGATCAGGCTGTCCGTAACGTTCGCGATCTGCCCAAACAGGCTATTGATCCTGGAGGAGATATCGACCTCTTTCTTATCAGAGAGGCCAATGAAGGCGAGCAACTCCTCAATGGTTCGGGGCCACAAACCCTCGGCCAACGATTCCTGCGGAAGTGTGCCAACTATTTCCATTCCAAGTTCCCATTCAACGTTTGTTCCAACGTGCTTCATTAGCCTTCATCGCAATCTCCTTACGTCTCGCCGGAGTTAGCTTGCGAGCACGCGCCGGACCGCCAGACTTACCCGCGATCCGAGCGGATGATGAACGCTTATCTTCTTTGTTTTCAGTAGATAATTGCTGTACAATTCGGAAAGCCGACACGTTCAGGTCCACAGGCAGACCTCTACTATCAGTAGACGCGCATTTGTGTTCACTGGTGCAAGTATTCCACGTGTGTCGCCCACGCACAAGTGAAGAATCGGCATTTTAACGCCGGACTCCACGGTTAGCAAGAGTCACCTGCTCTACTTGACCATTTTGCTTGACGCAAAGTCAAGTCGTCAAGTAGAATGGTCAGTATGAACCGCCTTGATGCTGAGACCCGCTGCCGAGTGATTGCCTCCCTAGTTGAGGGTAACAGCATCAGGGCGACCGTGCGGATGACCGGAGCCGCCAAGAACACGGTCGCCAAACTTCTCGTCGAACTGGGTGAGGCGTGCGCTGCCTATCAAGACCGTGTTTTCCATAGCTTGGCGTGCAAGCGGGTTCAGGTAGACGAGTGCTGGGCATTTTGCTATGCCAAGCAAAAAAATGTGACCGCCGAAATCGCGGCCAAGAATCCCTTCGCAGGCGATGTCTGGACTTGGGCGGCAATTGACGCGGACACGAAATTGATTCCGTCATGGATCGTTGGCCCGCGTGATGGCGTTACAGCCCGGATATTCGTCAGCGATCTTGCTGGTCGTCTGGCCGACCGTATCCAGCTCACCAGCGACGGGCTCAATGCCTACCTGAATGCGGTTGAGCGAGCCTTCCGGGGAGACGTAGACTACGCGCAATTGGTAAAGGTCTACGGCGATAACTCGGAGGGCCAGAAGCGCTACAGCCCGCCAGAGTGCATCTCCTGTGAACGCAAAGCTATCGTTGGTTACCCTGACCCTGGACATGTCAGCACTAGCTTTATCGAGCGTGCCAACCTCACGATGCGAATGGGTATGCGCCGCTTCACCAGGTTAACGAACGGGTTCTCGAAGAAGATCGAAAATCACACCGCCGCCATCGCGCTTCACATGATGCACTACAACTTCGTTCGTATCCACCAGACTATCCGGGTTACGCCTGCAATGGCTGCTGGTGTGACAACGAAGCTGTGGGAAATCGCTGATATCGTTGCTCTGCTGGATCAGAAAGATTCAAACTGACCCACTACCGGAAGGATGCTCGAACTATTTGACCGACAAACCCGTTGGGGCCGTGGAACTGCACAAGGTACCCGTCCATGGTGACCACCTGTCCTGGCGACACGGCTTCGAGCCGCTTGGAAATGTCGTCGCTGGCCGGGATCAGGTGCATATTGGCGACGTGCGAGTTGACTTCATCCATCGGCAGCGGCATAGCGCCACGCGGCCGATAGTAAAGGTGGCGCGATCCCTGGCTAAAGCGAAACTGATCGATGAGTGTTTGATCGGACATCTCGCCCCAGGCGACGGCGAAATCGATCGGGGAGATGCTGGAGTCGCGTCCCATCCAGTACGTTCGCGTGGAGAGCACTCGCGCCTGATGTCATAACCGGCGAGCGGCTCGATTTGATATGCGCCTCGCTGCCAGGAATCGGACGCGGTCACCGTGGTCTGTAGGGGTTCGCCTGGGGCGAGGATACCGGGCGGCTGGCGCACGCCTGGATCGCCTCGCCAAATCAGGACGAGTATCACAGCGACGGCGGCGATGAGCAAAGTGCGGCCCACGGGATTAACTTTGCTATCGGCAGACTGGTCGCGATTGATGAGGGCGGCTATTCGGCCATTGCCAGCAGCGCGCCCCAGTGGAAACCCGCGCCAAAAGCCGCAAAGCAGACCGGTGCGCCGGACGAAGGAGTTGTCTGACAGGCCCACTCGGCGGCGGCAATCAGCATGGAAGCCGAAGACGTGTTGCCGTACCGATTGATGTTCGTATAGAAGCGCTCGGTGGACGCGCCGACTGCCTTCGCAACGCGATCCATGAG
>JBEKFB010000135.1:0-10590 GCA_050013535.1 Bryobacteraceae bacterium
GCGTCGATCACCTCGGGCAGATCCGCCAGGACAAAATCATAGCGGGGCAGGACGAAGCGGAGTAACTGGAAATAATCGGACCAGCTTGGCGCCGGCTCCTTCACGGCCGTGTTGGTGACCAGGTAGTCCACCCCATTCGATCGAACCAGGCATTGCTCCCAGTCCGGCAATTCCATGGTGCGCGCGCCGTGCAGCGCCTGACGAATCCCGCGCGGTGGCTTTGCGCCAAGAATTGTCGCGAAGAGACCCGAGTGCAGGTCGGCTTCAATCACCAGCACGCGTTTTTTCAAATGGCCGGCCAGCATGTCCGCCGTGTTCATAACGGTCGTGCTGGCGCCGCTGCCGGCTTTCCCAGGCAGGAAGGCAATGAGGTTCGGGTGATGCGCCTCCGCTGCCCCGCGAACCACGCGCTGCAGCGTAGTTTCGAAGTCGGCCACCGTAAATGGCCACCGGAGCGTTCCGGCGATGCCGCACCCCGGATGAGCTTCCAGACCGTTGCCGATGTCCATGTCGGTCAGAGCGACAATGGGCAACTTCGCCGCAGCGGTGTGGATGGCTTCGGCGTAGACGATATCGCGACCGGTGTTGGCCACTTCGAGCAGGATGACGTCGGCATTAGTGGTGCCCAGGGTTCTGGAAATTTCAAATCCAGTGGGCTGTGAGTCAACCAGGCGTTCGAGGGTAAACTCGACAGACTCATCCGCAATGCTGCGCACCAGCGTGGCCAGACCTGGGTCGAGCGAGAATAGGATGGTGTTCAGCAAGCCAGCTCCGCGAGCGAGCAATACTGCCTCGATACTCGTATTGGCAGTTATCGGCTGAAACCGCAGGCGCGATTACAGTACAGGCGAATAAACGACGAACATAAGCGGGTAATTCGTGGCGATAAGACCCGGTGAGAATGTTCTATCGTGCTTCTCCAGCGAAACAGGACGACATCAGCCGTCATTATGGCCCACGCGACACACGCGGCAACCCACGTGCCGGTTCGATTCCCGTTAGCGCTACTAATTCCTCTATAACTGCCGCGCGGAGAGCCTCAGCGAAATTCATTGAATCCGGGCTGTGAGAACCTGAAGCCACTTCGGGTACGATAGGAGACGCATTCCGTTCGATGCATTCAGGAATTTTGATACCAGCCGCCCCCTGGGGTGGCGTTCATATTACAGCAAACATGGAGGCCAGTATGAAGAGCGCCAGGCTAACGTTCGTGTTGATCATCAGCGTTGTTCCCTTTCTCGGGCAGGCGGACCCTCCTACCCGCATAGGCCGTATTGGATACATGACCGGCTCAGTGTCATTCCAACCGGCAGGGGTGGATGAGTGGGTGCCGGCATTACCGAATCGCCCGATCACGACAGGCGATCAAATCTGGGTTGATGACGGAGCCCGCGCCGAGATGCATGTGGGCGCTACCGCGCTGCGCCTCGGTTCGCAGACCTCGTTCCAGTTTCTGAACCTGGACGATCAGACCGCGCAGATTCAGTTGAGCACGGGCTCGCTGAGCGTGCACATTCAATACCTGGAAACCAACCAGATCTTCGAAGTGGACACCCCCAACCTCGCGTTTTCCATCTACAGTCTGGGAGACTATCGAATCGACGTGCTCCCCGATTCGCAGACCACGGTGGTGACTGTTCGAACCGGCTCCGGAAATGTCACAGGCGGCGGGCAGGCGTTCAGTCTTAGTCAGGGAGAGCAGGCGTCGGTGGTGGGCGATCAGTCCATCAATTACAACGTCTACAATGCGCCCCCTCCGGACTGGTGGGACAGCTGGTGTCTGGAGCGGGAGGTGCGCGAGGAACATTCACCATCCCTGCGCTACGTGCACGCGGACATGACCGGCTACGTGGACCTCGACGATAACGGAGATTGGCAGAGCAGCCCCTACGGTGAGGTATGGGTTCCGCGAAATGTGCCCGGTGGCTGGGCGCCGTACCACTATGGGCACTGGTCATGGATCGACCCCTGGGGCTGGACCTGGGTGGACGATGCCTCATGGGGATTTGCGCCGTTTCATTATGGGCGCTGGGCATATTGGAACAACAACTGGGCGTGGGTTCCCGGCCCTCTTTCAGACACACCCGTGTACGCGCCGGCGCTGGTGGCGTGGGTCGGCGGAGGGAATTTTGGCGCTTCCATCTCCCTCGGCGCCGCTGCCGTGGCGTGGGTGCCTCTGGGGCCTCGGGAAGTCTATGTGCCGCCGTACCAGGTCAGCTCGTCATACGCGACCAGGATCAATGTCTCTAACACTGTCATCACCAACTTCAATGTGACCAATATCTACAACAACGTGACGACAGTGAACTACGTTAATGCGCGCGTGCCAAACGCCGTCGTTGCCGTGTCGGCGCAGGCGATGGGCTCGGCGCAGTCCGTGCACGAAGTGTCCAGACCGGTTTCGGCGCAAGTGCTTTCTTCATCACAGGTGATGCGTTCGGCGCAGGTTGCGCCACAGCGGCAGGCTGTTCTTGGCCGTCCCAACGCGCCTGCAAGCGTGCCGCATCCGCCGGCTGCAGTGACCAGCCGGCCTATTGTGGCCAAAACGACACCGCCGCCGCCGCCGGTGCCATTTGCCAGCAGACAGCAGGCGCTTCAGGCTCATCCAGGCGTCCCATTGAACACGCAGCAAATGCAGCAAATTCGGCGGAGTGCGCCACCTCCGGCGCAGGCCGTGGTCATCAAACAGGCTCCGCCTGCCCCACAAGTAGTCAAGCCTCCGGTTGCGCCGAATCCGCCCCGGAATGCAATGCAGGCGAGGCCCGGCGGGCAACCGCCATCTCAGACGCCCGCGCCCGCGCAAGCGAACAAGCCTGCACCGCCGCCGGCTTATCGCCCACCGGCTCAGCCGGTCCAACCGGTGTACCATCCACCGGCTTCTCCGCCGGTTGAGCCGCCCGCGAATCGTCCCCCAACGCCTCCGGCACGCCAGGAAGCGGCGCCGCAGAATGCGCCGCCCGCGAATCGTCCGGCGGTGGAATCGGCGCGTCCGCCCGCAAACCAGCCGCCGCCCAAACAAGAAAAAACGGCGCCGCCACCTCCAAAAGACAAGAAGACAGGCGACAAGAAAACAACGGAGAAAGACAAGGGGTAGCACCGCAACGGGCGCTACAGAGAACGAAAAGGGGCGTGAGAAACAGCGATCCGGAGCTACGAATGCCCCTGCAAAATCGCGTCGATCCTTTCGGCGACCTCTTCAGGTCCGCCGCTCGTGGCACGATGATGGGCAATCGCGGCGGCGCCCTGCACAATGCCGAGCGTGAGATCCTGCGGCGGCACAAAAGCAGGCGCTGGATCACGTGCGTTCTGGAGTTCCGCGGCCGGCATCGCGTCGTGATGTCGCCCAACCGGTATACCGAGCTGTTCTTCCTCGACGAAGCCGTGTCCTTCGCTGCCGGGCACAGGCCATGCGCCGAGTGCCGCCGGGAACGCTATAACGCGTTCAAGCACGCATGGCAGCTCGCGCATCGGCTGGATGAATCACCCTACGCGGACGAGATGGACGTGGAACTGCACCGCGCGCGCATCGGGGCGGACAAGCAGAAACTCACATACCAGGCGGTGCTTCGTGACGTGCCGGATGGGTGCCTGGTGCAGATCGACGGGAGCGCGTTCCTCGTCCGGGACCAGTCCCTGCTGCTGTGGTCTCCGTCAGGATATACGAGAAGGGACCGGCGGCCCAGCAATCCGGTGGTGACGGTGCTGACGCCGAAGCCCATCGTGGCGTGTTTTCGGAAGGGGTACCGGCCGGAGGTCCATGAAACTGCGCGGCGCCTCTGAACCGCTGCGGAACCGCTTTGGAAAAGGCAGACCAGGTTCCCATGCTCCAGCAGCCGAAGCGAGTCAGCAGAACCGCTCAGATCAGTTCTTCGGACCCGCGCCAGGGTACCCGCTCCAAAGATATTCAAGAGCCTCGGGCAGCGTCTGCAGTTTCACTGCCCGGTCGGTATGGCCGGCGTTTCGCACGAACACGAACTGGTAGTGATAGCCTTTTTCCGCAAGAACCCTGGCCATGTTCTCGTTCGCCGTCACCCACTCATGCATGTTGTCGCGCATCACATTCGGGTTGAAAAGGTCCCTGTCTCCAACCTCCATCCAGATGCGCAGCGGTTTCGCCGGGGTATTCGGGATCAGATGTTCGTGGAACTCCCATGCGCCGTGCGGAGTCCGGGGGTTCGGCGGCCATTGCTGGTTCACATAAGTACCCGAATACGTGAGCACGCGATGGTACAGCTCCGGGTGATACCACGCCATGATCAGGGCGCACGAGCCGCCCGAGCTGCCGCCCATCGTTGCGCGGCCCTCGGGATCTTTGGTCAGTTTCACGTTGGCTTGCTTCTCCACCAGAGGCAGTACTTCGGTCTCAACGAACTCCGCATAGCGGCCCGACATCGTGTCGTATTCGAGGCCGCGTTCGCTTCCCTGGGCGTCGCCTCCGCCGTTACCGATGGAAATGGCAATCATCACCGGTACCCGGTGCGCGGCGATCAGATTGTCCAGAGCGGTGAACAACACGCGGTCAGGTCCATCCGCCCCCACGATGAACGGAGCGGCCGTGCCCGGCGCGTACTGTTTGGGGACATATACGGCCACCTGGCGCGTGTAGGGAGCGGAGTGGCTGGTAGTGACCACCAGTTCCGCAGGGTTGACGGGGTCCGGCGTGCCAAAGGTGCCTGCATCACGCGCGATGCCCGGATAGATCCCGCTGTCGGCCGATTGCATGGTGAAGGTGAAGACCGATCCCTGCGGCACGCCGTCGTGCGCGGTCATCTCTGGTGCAGGGTTGTGCGTGGGGCCCAGGATGAAGTTTCCATCGGTATCCGCCGGAGCGTTGGCGCCGTCGGGTAACTCTTTCGCCGGGACGTAGCCGGGTGCATTCGGATCGCGGGTCGGCGGCGCCGGGCGTGCCGGGCGCGGGGCCGCAGTGGAGGTCTGGGCCTTGGCCAGGTGCAGGCCAGCGGCCAGGCTGACCAGAAGCGCGATGCTGAGAAGGCGAGACATGGGAAGTCCTCCGCGTATTAATGCTTGCCGCTTGTGCCGGTCATCTCCGCCAGGGCGGCGATCACGTTATCGAGGGGAAGGATACCTGCTATCTTCATCGGCGTCCGGCCGCGGGCATCCTTTACGTCCAGATTGGCGCCGTGCGTTCCCAAAAATCGGACCACCTCCACGATCTCCTCCTCCTTCACGGACTGAAACGCAGTAACGGCGGCATGCACCGCGGTGCTGCCTCTTTCATTGGCTGCGTTGATGTCCGGGTCCAGCTCGTACGCGTACCTGACGACGCCGATATGGCCGCTTGCCGCGGCCGACATCAGAAGTGTCGTACCGTCCTGCCCTTTGAGCTTTGGGTCCGCGCCCGCGGCCACAAGCAGGCGCATGACATCTTCGTGATTGTTCCTCGCCGCCAGATGGAGAGGAGTCACCTCTCCGGGCGGCTGACGAAAGAACTCGGCGGCGAAGCCGCCCCCGCCGGCGGCGATCCTCGAAGTTCGCGCGTTTGGATCTGCTCCTCCGGCCAGCAACTTCCCCACAACTTTAACGTTCCCCGTCTGGGCCGCGGCATGCAATGGAGTCATGCCCGCACTATCCGCTGTGTTGATGTTCGCGCCGTGATCCAGAAGAATATCCGCGACCTCATTCTTAGCGCCGATCAATGCCAGCTCCAGCGCGGTCTGGCCCGTCGCCACCGCGTGGTTCACGTCCGCATGAGCCGCGAGCAGTCTGGCTACTGTTTCCGTCCTCCCGTTCTGAGCCGCAAATATGACGGGAGTAAATCCACCCTTCGATGCGAAGTTCGCATCCGCTCCGTTCCGGAGCAACAGGCCGACAACAGCGGAATGGCCTTCCGCCGCCGCCCACATCAGCGCGTTCTGTCCTTTGCCCGATTCGATCGCATCCACTTTGGCGCCTTTGAGCAACAGCAGCTCTACTCCCTCCGCATTGCCGGAGCGAGAGGCGATCATTAACGCCGTTTCCCCGTCCCATCGCGCTGCGTTGGCGTTCGCTCCCGCGTCGAGCAGTTTCCGAATGACCGATGCATTTCCGTTCGCGCAAGCCAGCGTGAGAGGCGTTTCTCCATACTCGTCGGCCGTGTTTACCCGGGCGCCCGCTTTCATCAGGATGTCGACGAGGCCCTCTTCATCGAGATAAGCAGCCCAGGCCAGTGGCGTGGCTCCGTCGGGCTGAGCAGCGTTGACATCCACGTGTTCGGCTAGAAGGGAAAGCACCGAGCCGCGGTTGCGGTCCTTTACCGCTTCGATCAATCGAGTGTCGCCGGCCTCCAGAGAGAATGAGGCGAGCAGGACCGCGCACAGGCCCGCTTTGAACACGCCGCTAGACTCCGGAAAGGTATGCTACTTGGCCGGTGCTGTCCCCAAGGTGTTCGGCCGGCACCCCAGCCTTATCCAACATGGCCAGGAGGAGATTGTTCATCGGCGTTTCCCGTTGATACCGGATATGACGTCCGCACTGGACCTGGCCAGCCGCGCCGCCCGCCAGAACCAATGGCAGGTCGTCATGAGTGTGGGCGTTGCCGTCGCTGATGCTGCTGCCGTAAAGGATCATCGAGTGGTCCAGCAAGCTCCCGTCGCCGTCCGGCGTCGCGTTCAGCTTCTCCAGCAGGTAGGCGAAAGTCCTCACGTGCAGTTCATTGATCTTGACCACCTTCGCGATCTTCTCCGGGTCGTTCTGGTGGTGGGTTACGGAATGATGCCCGTCCGAAATACCTATGGACCGGTAACTCCGATTGCTTCCCTCGTGGGCCAGCATGTAAGTCACCACTCGGGTCATGTCGGTCTGGAACGCGATCACCAGCAGATCGCTCATCAGCTTTGCATGCTCTTCGAACGAATCGGGGATGCCGGACGGGCGGTCTAACACGGGCATCTCCATGGAAGCACTCTGCTGTTCAGTCTTCTGAATGCGCCGTTCGATGTCGCGAATGCCGTCGAGGTACTCGTTCAGCTTCCGATTATCGCGAGCGCCCAAACCCGACTGCAGATTTCCAATGCTTTCCCGGACGTAGTCGAGAACGCTGGTGTCCTCCTGCAGGCGTCGCAGGCGCGATACCGCATCGGTGCTGTCGCCGTCGCCGAAAAGACGCTCGAAGACGGCGCGAGGGTTAACCTCCATTGGATTCGGTGTGGTCGGGGTGCGCCATGAAACGGTGTTCGTGTAGGCGCAACTATAACCGGAGTCGCAGCCTCCCACCAGACTCGGTTCCTCCAGACCCAGCTCGAGCGAGGCAAGCTGCGTAGCCTTGCCCAGTTGGCCGGCCGCGATCTGATCGGCCGATACACCCGCGTGAATTTCGGAACCCTCCGTTTTCTTTGGGTGTACGCCGGTAAGCCACGTCGCGCCCGCGCGCGCATGGTCGCCCGGACCGTCACCCAGCGCGTTACCGGTGGCCTGCGCGAGCCCGCTCAAGACATTCAAACGGTCCCGGAACGGTTCCAGCGGCTTCATTGTCGAAGCGAAATCGAACTTGCTGCCTTCCGCTGAGGGAAGCCAGTTTTGCTGGATAATCCCGTTGGGCACATACACGAAGGCGAGCCGCAGAGACGGTTTGGCGGCGGTCAGGCGGGTAGCGGCCATCGCCGGCACCATGGCGTCCAGCAGTGGAAGCGCGAGCGCCGCGCCGGCGCCGCGCAGAAAAGTGCGGCGAGGAAGAGCTTTCCGGGTAATCATCATGATTCGGGTGTTCTCCTCATTTGAAATGGCACGCTTCTTACTATGGCTTTGATCAGAGCCTCCAGACTGGGGGCTGGAGCGTTTGGGTCGGGGCCGCTGGCGTCACGCACGATGGACCTTACGGCGGGCTGATCATACGGCTCCAGCCCGCGGCCCAGAGCGTACGTAAGAAGCCTCGCCGACACCGTGGCAATAAAATCGTCGCGGCGCTTCGTAAGAAGCAAGGTCCTCAGGCCCGCCAGGCCCTCGAACTCGGTGCCATCGGGAAGCTTCCCGGAAGCGTCGATGACGCGGCCGGCGTCCGTGACCCGCCATTTTCCGATGCCGTTGTAGTTCTCGAGCGCAAAGCCGATCGGGTCCATGCGGGCGTGGCACGCCGCGCAGGTCGGGTTCGCGCGGTGCTGCTCCATCGCCTCGCGCGTCGTGAGCTTTCTTCCGTCCTTGCCGTGAGCCGTAAAAGAAGGCACGTCGGGTGGAGGCGGAGGCGGCGGCGAGCCCAGCAGATTGTCCAGAACCCATTTGCCGCGCTGCACCACCGAGGTTCGGTTCGGATACGAGGTCACCGTCAGGATGCTTCCCTGCCCCAGAATTCCACCCCGATTCGGGTCGCTCAGGCTCACCCGGCGGAATTGCGCACCGTAGATTTCCGGAATGCCGTAATACTCGGCCAGCCGCTGATTGATAAACGTGAAGCGTGCATCCAGCAGATCCGTGATCGGCCGGTTAGACCGCAGAACGTCGGCGAAGAAGAGCTCGGTCTCACGCTGAAAGCTCAACCGCAGGCTGGTGTCGAACTCGGGGAATTCGTCAGGATCGGGCCTCACTTGCGCCAGATTTCGCAAGTAGAGCCACTGCCCGGCAAAGTTGTCCACCAGCGCCCGCGATCGCGGGTCCGCCAGCATCCGATTCACTTGCTGCGAAAGCACGGCCGGGTCCTGCAACCTGCCCCGGTCCGCCAGGTCCAGAAGCTCGTCGTCCGGAATGCTGCTCCACAGAAAGAACGAGAGGCGCGACGCCAACTCGAAGTCGTTCACGCGGTACGCGGTTGCGGGAGGAAGACCGGGCGGATCGTTCTCGATACGGAACAGGAAGCCAGGAGACACCAGCAGGGCGCGCAACGCGGCTTCCACACCGTTCTCGAACGTTCCGCCGCTCCGGCCGCGCTCGTAGAATCGCATTAGTGGCTGTAGATCGGCATCCGTCACCGGCCGGCGAAACGCGCGATATGCCAACGTGGAGAGGATCTTCCTGGCGCATGGCTCTTCCTCTTCTGTGGTGGCCGGCTTGCACACAAAGATCTTCCGGCGGCTCGGCGTATCGCCCGGTCCGGCGATATCGTACGGCCCTGAAATAGTTAGTACCGACAGAACGGGAGCGCCTGACTCCCCTTCCAGATCAAAAGTTTTGAGCCTCGCGCCATCGAGACGCAAGTCCACAAACGCCACCGCATGCGACCTGTCTGGCGCAGGAACTCGCTGAGGAACAACCTCCGGTACGGCGTCCTGACGCGGGAACGTCACGGCTACGGTCCGAGTACCTGCCTTCACCGGCAGTCGCAGATCGAAAGTTTTTCCAACCTGGGGGCCATCGAAGCCAGCCGTGGGAGCCAGGTTGATCTTGATTGCATATTCGGCGTCAACGGGAAATCGATAGCTTACCGACAGGCCCCCGGCTGAGTCGAACGGGAGATCGTCGCCGGAACGCTCACTGCGCTTCAGTCCGCCTTTCTGCAGGCTCTTGGGCGGACGGAATTCGGCGATTTCCGGTTTGGTGTTCGTATCGCCCACAGCCAGCCGGCTCACCTTTCGCGCAGCGGACAAGTAGCGCTCAATCAGCATCGGCGAGAGCGACAGCACATCGCCGATGTTGTCGAATCCGTATCCGGTGTCGTCGGCGGGGAGCATCGCACCCGGTTTGATGTCGAGCGCCAGCAGGTCGCGGACGGCATTGCTGTACTCCGCCCGGTTCAATCGATGGATTACGGGGCGTCCGGGATTTGGATGGCCGGCTGCGGCTCGGTCGAGTTCGCTTGTTAGCCAGCTGGTGAAAGCGGCAGTCGTCGGAGCGTCCGGTCGCGGCATGCCCGCTGGAGGCATTTCCCCGGAGTTCAGCTTGTGGAGGACTTTTTCGAGTACCGCGGAGTTCGCGGCCACGTCCGACTTATCGAGCGAGGCGAGCGAGATCCCGCCGGATGTGAGTCTGGCGTTGTGGCACAGAACGCAGTATTGATTCGTTACCGACCACGGCGTCGAACCGTCAGCAGTTGGTGGCGTCGAAGCCTGACCGCCAGCTGCGGCCTGCACACACGCCAACAAGAAAACCGCAGCAACGCAGCAACGGATACAAGTATAAACTCTGGTTGGGCATCCCGGCCGCATCCGAGAATCTCCTCACGCTCTGCGCCTATTATACAGGGGTTAGGGCTCCAGGATTACGGACGAGTGGCGTCGCCCCCTCCCGCAAAACACAGCCCGGCAGCGCGGGCGAACTGGCGCGAGCGAGCGGCGGAGACAGGCCGTACGTGCGTTGACACCCACTCGGCTACCTACTAAAGTTGGGGGCATGGAACAACAACCCATCGTCAATCAGCCGCTCGGTAACCAGGGGCTGGGGCTCGCTTCAATCGCAATCGAGAACGCTCGGTTCATGAGCCGCGTGTATGGCTGGATGACGGGTGGACTTTGCCTCACTGGCGCCGTTGCCTGGAACGTATCGGGCAATCCGGTTCTGGTGCAAGAGATCTTTGGCAACCGGCTGTTGTTCTGGGGTTTGATCGTCGCTCAACTGGGGGCCGTGGTGGCGCTGTCGTGGCTCATGAACCGCATCAGCGCTCTTACCGCAACGCTGATCTACCTCTTGTATGCGGGACTAACCGGGCTCACGCTGTCCAGCATCTTT
>JBEKFB010000136.1:0-12307 GCA_050013535.1 Bryobacteraceae bacterium
ACGACGCCGTGAGCGCCGCCGAACCGAGAGCGGCCGAGCCTTGCAGAAATGTCCTTCGGCTGAGCACTGCCACTATTGTAGGGACATGCGGCGCCAGCCGCGTTCGCGCCCGGTTGAGTAAAGGCGTCTGGCGCCACGCAACGTTTGTAACAGTCCCGCAACGTCTTTGAGAATCAGTAACTTCCGTTTGAGGCGTCGAAACCGGTATGCTATTATTCTTCAGGACGCCTGAGCCCTCCAAAGCGCTTATAGCCCGCTCATTCCAAGGAGTCCGCGAGTCAGCTTAAATGAACGTTCGCTCTGTATTTAGTTTGTTCTCTTCGGATCTGGCCATCGATCTTGGCACCGCGAATACCCTTGTCTTCGCCAAAGGCAAAGGCATTGTCGTGAATGAGCCGTCAATCGTTGCCATCAACAAAGCGAATGGCGAAGTGGAGGCGGTTGGCAAAGAAGCCAAGGATATGCTCGGCCGCACGCCCGGCAACATCGTGGCGATTCGACCCATGAAAGACGGCGTGATTGCCGATTTCAAAGTTACCGAGCGCATGCTGAATTACTTCATTCACATCGATTCCGCGTATCGCGCTAAAGCCAGCGAAGTGCATCTGGTGGAACAGGCTATGGTGGCGGCCATCGGCGCGGGACTCCCCATCACCGAGCCCTCCGGCAACATGGTTGTCGATATAGGCGGCGGCACCACGGATGTCGCGGTCATCTCGCTGTCGGGCATCGTTTACTCGCGTTCCGTGCGCGTGGCCGGCAATGAGATGGACGACGCCATCATGCAGTACCTCAAGCGCAAATACAATCTGCTGATCGGCGAGCGCACCGCGGAGGCCATCAAGATTCAGATTGGTTCGGCGTATCCGCTCGACCGCCCGCTCACCATGGAGATCAAGGGGCGCAACCTGATTGAAGGCGTGCCCAAGACGCTGACCATCGACGACAGCGAGATTCGTGAGGCGCTGGCCGAGTGCGTGGCCACCATCATGAACGCAATTCGCGTCGCTTTGGAGCGGACGCCGCCCGAGTTGAGCGCCGACATCAGCGACCGAGGCATTGTATTGACCGGAGGCGGCGCCATGCTGCGAAATCTGGACAAACGCATTCGCGAGGAAACCGGGCTGCCAGTATCCATCGCCGAGGACCCGCTGGCCAGCGTGGTGCTGGGCACCGGCAAGATGCTGACCGACTTCAAACTTCTGCGTCGAATTGCGATTGAATAGAAAAAGACGCTCGTTGCGCCGGGATGATTTGAGCCGCGGGTAGTACTCAAGATGGAGTCGTTTCTCAACCGCTACCGAAACCTGACCGTACTGCTGGTGGTGGTTGCCGCCCAACTGCTTTTGCTGGCGTGGCAGGTCAAAACCACTCAGGACGTGCGGCTGCTGCGGGTGTGGAGCGTCAGCACGGTGACGCCGGTGACCAGCGCACTCGAATTCATCCGCCGCAACACCTTTGGGGTGGTCGGCGATTATTTCGCGCTGCTGGGCGTCCGCGAGGAGAACCGTCGGCTTCATCAGGAACTCGGCAACCTGAAAATGCAGAACCACTTCCTCAATGCGAGCTCTCCACCGCCGACCGCGTGCGTTCCCTGGCGGCGTTTCAGGCGCAGTCGCCATCGAAGACCATCGCGGCACGGATCATCATGAGCGGCACCGCGCCGAATTCGGCCGAAGTCTTCGTGGACCGTGGTACGTCCCAGGGAGTCGAGAAAGGCATGGCCGTGGTGACGCCGGATGGCATCGTAGGCAAAGTGGTGGAGGCGTATCCGATGGCCTCGCTGGTGCTCCTTGCCACCGATCCGAGTTTCGCCGCCGGCGTCGTTTCGCAAAAGAACCGCGTGCACGGCGAATTGCGCGGCATGGGACACGGCAACTGTAAGATCACCGAGATTCAGAACGAACAGAAGGTCGACGTGGGCGAGTGGTTCTACACATCCGGCTACGACCGCATTTTCCCGCGTGGCTTTCCCGTCGGCCAGGCGGCGGTGGTGCGCAACGGCAACGACGGCAAGGAGATCTTTATTTCGCCGAGCGGTTTCCAGGGCGGCCTTGATGAGGTGCTGATCGTCATCGAAGGAGTGCACCAACTGATTCCCGAGCAGGCCGTGCCATCAACCGATATCCACATGATGCCTCCGCCTCCGCCGGACCAGCCCACCGCCGACGGGCCCGCCGCCGATATGACCCAGGAAGGCGGCACTGACGCCGACCGGCTGAAATCAGCCTACAAGAGAATTGGCGATGCGCAGGGGCACGTGTATGGCGAAGGTGCGGCGCCAAACTTCAATGCCAAGGTCACGGGGAATCCGCCGCCGCCCGCTGCCTTGAAATCCGCCGAGCCCGCGAAACCTGAGCCGGCCGATGCCGACGGCGGTGAAGTTCATCTCGATCAGCCCAATTACGAGACGCAGGAAGAGACCGGAGCAACAACCGCTCCCGTCAAGACCAGGCCGCAGCAGACCAAAGCGAAATCGACGAAACCCGCGCAGACCACCGGAGGTGCCCCTCGCGAGACACAATGAGCGAGTTCGGTGAGCGGTTGCTGGCGGACACCAGAAAGAAAAAAACGCCGGGCGATTACGTGCGTTCGTTCGCCTTTGTACTGGTGCCGTTCCTGGCGATTCTGTTCCAGGTATACGTTCCGCGATTTTTTGGGTTTCTGGGATATCTGGAGCTGCCCCTGCTCGTGACAATTTACTTCGCGCTCACGCGCCGCCAGCCTATCGCGGGGGTGTTCTTCGGCGCGGCGGTGGGCATGGTGCAGGATTCACTTTCCCAGCAGCTCATCGGCATGTATGGGATCGTCAAGACGCTGGTCGGTTATTTCGCGGCCTCCGTCAGCATGCGTTTCGACGTGGAGAACCCCGTGCTGATCGGCATTCTGAGCTTCTTCTTCTATTTCTTCCACCAGTTCTTCTATTGGGTTCTCGACCGCGCTCTGCTGGGCCACATGACGGTCTTCGATCCGCAGCAGACCTTCGTTTACGGCCTGCTCAATGCCGCTGTTGCGCTTCCTCTTTTTCACCTGCTTGATAAACTGAGAGTCAAAGCCTGACGGCGAGTTGTAAGTTGCCTCTGCCCACCCACACCGAACGCGATCCGGAGCGCATTCCCCCTCCCCCGCCCCGCCTGCTGCGCGATGAAGGCAGGTTCGGTACGGGCAAAATCGCCGCTTTCCAGTACCTCACGGTTGCAGTATTCATTTTCCTGGTTGCGGGTTTCTGGGATCTGCAGGTGCGCAACCCGGATTTCTATCTTGAACGCGCCGCCGAGAACTATATCCGCGCGATCCCGGTGCCCGCGCCGCGAGGCAAAATCCTCGACCGCGACGGCCGCGTCATCGTCGACAATCACCAGTCCATCAGCGTCCTGCTGTCGCGGGAGAATCTGAAGTACGAACACCTCCGTCCGATCGCCGACGGTTTGAATCTCGATTACAACGCCCTGCTTGATCGGCTGCACCGCTACGACTCGTGGCCCAAGTACGAGTCGGTGATGATCAAGGAAGAGCTGACTCCGGAGGATCTGGCTTTCGTCGAATCGCATCGCGACGCCGATACCTTCCCGGAGCTGTCCCTGTTCCGCACGCAGAAGCGCCTCTATCCGGCGGACGGTATGGCCGCGCACGTGATCGGTTACGTGGGTGAAATCAGCGAGTCCGAACTCGATTCGCCGGATTATGCGGGCAAGTACCGGCTGGGCGATATCGTCGGCAAAGAGGGGCTCGAGAAACAATACAACGACATCCTGATGGGCGCCGACGGCGAAAAGCGCGTGAAGGTGGACAATCTGGGCAAGGAACGCGAGGTGATGGAGGACAAGCCCGCCATCCCTGGGAAGACCCTGCAAACCACGCTCGACCTCGATCTGCAGGCCGTCGCCGAACTCGCCATGGACGGGAAGAGAGGCGCCGTGGTGGCGCTGGACCCGCGCACCGGTGAAGTGCTGGCCATGGTCAGCCATCCCAGCTTCGATCCGAACATGTTCGCGGGACGCATTCCCGCGCGCGACTGGAAGGAACTGGTGGAGAACGCCGGCCATCCACTCCTCAACCGCGCCATCCAGGCGCAGCAGGCTCCCGGTTCCACGTTCAAACCGATCATGGCGCTGGCCGGCCTTGAAACCGGGGTCCTCGATGACGACTTCCATGTCCATTGCAGTGGCGGCGCTTCGTTCTACGGCCACTATTTCGCCTGCCATTTGAAAAGAGGGCATGGAACGATCGGCATGCATCAGGCCATCGTTCAGTCCTGTGACGTTTTCTTCTACACGGTCGGCAACAAACTGGGCATCGATCGCATCGCGCAGTACGCGGACATGGTGGGCTACGGTCACAAGACCGGCATTGACCTTCCCGACGAGGCTTCCGGTGTCGTGCCATCCACTCAGTGGAAGATGCGCAATTATCGCCAGAAATGGTATGCAGGCGAGACGATTTCGGTGTCCATTGGCCAGGGTGCTCTCACCGTGACGCCGATGCAGATGGCTGTGGCCATCGGCGGAATCGCCACCGGTGGCATCTGGATGCAGCCCCATCTGGTTCGCGATGCGAAGGTCGATCCCGCGCGCCGGGCCGATCTCAACCCGGACAACATACAGAAGGTGATTTATGGCATGTGGGGTGTGGTGAACGAAGGCGGAACCGGCGCTCGATCCCGTCTGGCGAACATCTCTCTGTGCGGCAAAACGGGAACGGCCCAACTCGCTTCCGCCGCCGTCCTCAAAGGAACCGGTCTTGGTAAAACAACAATGAAAAACAACGCCTGGTTCGTGGGTTTCGCTCCGCGGGAGGCCCCCGAAATCGTGGTCGCCACGCTGTGGGAGAACGGCGGCGAAGGCCCTTTTGCCGGACCGATCGTGCGCGATGTGATCAAGGCCTACTTCGACAAGAAAGCCCGCCTGGCCGAGCAGCAGGCGCACATGAGCGCCACCAACGTGCCCCCATTTCCGGCGCTGCGGAGGCCGTCGCAACCGTGAAGATAAAGGGAGTAGAGGGAGTAAAGGGAATAAACGGAGCCGGGGAACTGGAAAAATGTGGGGGTGTCATCGTACCCCTTCTATTTCCTGTATTCCCTCTACTCCGTTTACTCCCCTTCTAACAATGGCCTCCTCTTACCGTTCTATTCGCGATTTCGATTGGGCTCTGCTGATCGTCGCTCTCGGCATCTGCGGCCTTGGCGTGCTGCAGATCTTCAGCGCGACGCGCGACACCATTTGGCGCGATGCGTGGTGGAAACAGATCATTTATATTGCCGTTGCTCTGCTCTTGATGTGGATCATCAGCCGAATCGATTACCATACGCTGCTCGCCCAGGTCCCTGTCCTGTACGTGATTTCTGTGCTCGCCCTGGTGGCCACTTTCGTTGTCGGAAAAACCGTCTTCGGGTCCAGGCGCTGGATTCCCATTGCGGGGTTCCGCCTGCAGGTGTCAGAATTCGTTAAGCTGGTCTTGGTTCTGTTAGTAGCAAGATTCCTGACGGAGCTGAAAACCGAGCAACTGGAATTGGCCGACCTTTTGAAACTGGCCGGCCTGATTGGCATCCCCGTGGTGCTGGTGATGAAGCAGCCGGACCTCGGTACGGCGCTGACCTACCTTCCGGTGCTCGCGGTGGGCGTGGTGCTGGCGGGCTTGCCCTGGCGGTATGCGGCGGCGATGGTGCTTATTTTCGCTCTGGTGCTGCCGGTGTCGTGGTTCGTCTTGAAAGATTATCAGAAAGCCCGGCTGGTGAGTTTTGTGGATCCCAATCAGGACCCGAAAGGGACCGGATACCAGGTGATCCAGTCGAAGATTGCGGTGGGGTCGGGAGGAATGTGGGGCCGGGGCGTGACGCATGGAACGCAGACCCAATATCGATTCCTGCCGGTTCCGCACACTGATTTCATCTTCTCGGCCTTTGCCGAGGAGCACGGGTTTGTCGGCGTGATCTTTTCGCTGGGATTGTATTTCCTGCTGTTGATGCAGATTGTGCAGAATGCGCAAATGTCCCCGGATCGCGCCGGCATGTACATTTGCATGGGCGTGGCGGCTCTGTTGCTGTTCCACGTCCTGGTAAACGTCGGGATGGTGGTGGGACGGATGCCGGTGACTGGCATTCCGCTGCCGCTGATGAGTTCCGGCGGAAGCAATATCATGTCCGTTTTTTTGATGCTGGGGCTGGTGAACAATGTACGGCTCCGGCGTTTTATCGGTTAACTGACGGGGTCGCTTCGGCGGCCGAAACGAAGCACGGCCGGGGTGGCCGCTTCGAGGAAAGAAACGCTGGTTTAGGCGGGGTTCACGCTTCGAAGGAATTGAGCCGGGAGCCGCTGTGGGCGGAACCGGGCTGCGACAAGCGCAACGGATTGGTTCCGTTCTGCGCGGGTTGCCGAAGAGAAGCCGCCGGTGAGTATGTGGCGGGGCGCTGGGTGCGCTTCCGTGCTACCGGTGGCCGACAAGTTTGATGAAGTGTGCGCCGGGGCAACGGTCTTTGGATCACCCGGCCCGATCTCCGCGCTCGCTGGCCGCTCTCCCTCCCGCTCCGCTCCCGCCGTTACAACACGGAGACGCCAATGACCAAGGAACTGGTGATTTCGGCGGATCGGCACGAGACCAAAGTGGCGATCCTCGAAGACGACCAACTGGTGGAGATCTATTTCCAGAGATCCAACGAATATTCACTTGCGGGCAGCATTCACAAGGGCCGCGTGACCCGCGTGCTGCCGGGCATGCAATCGGCTTTTGTGAACCTCGGACTCGAGCGCGACACGTTCCTCTACGTGTCCGATTTCTTCGAGGAAAACGAGGAGTTTGACGCAGTGACGGACGAGCGGCCGGAGCGTGTTGAACGGGAGGGTGGCCGCGAGAGCGGAGGACGGCGGTTTGAGCGCACGCCTCGCGTTGCCGAGACCGGGTCCGTTATCGAAGCTGCGCCCGCGCCAGAAGTGGAAGCGCCAGTATTGGAAGAGCCCGCGGCTGCGTCGAGCGCGCCAACGGTTGAACCCGCTGCGCCCCCGGCCCCGAGATCTGAATCCGTTGAACCTGCCGGAAACCGCGATCGTGATCGCGACCAGGGCCGCCGCGGACGACGACGCAGAAATCGTGGCCGTGGCTTCCCCGAATCCAAGTACGCGAGCGGCGGCAGCGCTCCGCCGCCGCCGTCTGCTCTCGAAACAGCCGCCGCGCCAGCCAGTATCACCTCGGCCGTTGGCGAGGATTTCCTGGTGCTGCCCGGCGAAACGCTGGCCAAATATCAGGAGCCCGGCATCGCCGCGCTCGATCCCGATGAAGAAGAGGAGATCGCCGCAGTGCAGGCCGAGGCCGATGCTCGAACCGGCGGCGATCTTCGTGTCAGCGCGATCGAGGAAGCTGAGGCCGAAGCGGAGCCCATCGACGCACCGGCGTTGGTGGAAGAGCCGGACCCCATCGATTCCGTTCCCGAATCCGTCATGGCTTTCGTAACCGCCGAAGAGGTTGCCGAAGCGATTGCGGAGGACGAGGCCGCCGAAGACGCCGAAGAAGCCGAAGAAGTGGCGGCAGAACTGGCGGAGATCGCCGCAGCGGGAGAGCCCGAAGCCGTCGGCACAGAACCCGGCGCAGGGCCGATCGCGGGCGACGAAGCCCCCCCCGCAAACGCATCCGCGTCGGTACGCGAGCGGGGCGGCCGCTATCCACATCGCGCTTCGCGACGGACACGCCGCAAAATGCGCGGCGGAGGCCAACCCGAAGGCCGGGAAGGCCGCGAAGCCACTCGTGAAACTTCGGGTCGCGAGACGCCGGCCCGCGAAGCGCCATCTCGCGAAGCTCCGGCCACCATCGCCGCGCCAGCACCGGCCAGGCCCGAACCCCGCGCCGCTCGTCCCGCGGAAAAGGAACAGCCTTCCATCACCGAACTGCTTAAAGAAGGGCAGGAGATCATCGTCCAGATTGCCAAAGAGCCGCTGGGACAGAAAGGCGCGCGCATCACTTCGCACATCGCGCTGCCCGGCCGCTACGTCGTCTACATGCCCACGGTGGAGCACATGGGCGTGTCGCGAAAAATCGGCAGCGACGAAGAACGGCTGCGCTTGAAGCGGATTCTGCAGGCGCATCGCGCGGGTATTCCCGGCGGGTACATCATGCGCACGGCCGGAGAAGGCAAGAGTGAGGAAGAGATTGCGTCCGACATGAACTTCCTCTACAACCTCTGGACCGATATCCGCCAGAAGGCCGAAAAGAAGCATGCTCCCGCGCTGCTGCATCACGACCTCGACATCGTGCAGCGCCTGCTGCGCGATCAGTTGACTGAAAACTTCAAGGCCATCTGGGTAGACAACGAGGATCTTTATGAGAGCGTTCTCAACTTCGTTCAGCGCTTCCAGCCCGCTCTGGTCCCCCGGGTGAAAATGTACACGCGGCCCGCGCCGATTTTCGAAGCCTTCAGCATTACCTCAGAGCTGGAGAGGGCGCTGCGGCCGAAGGTCTGGCTGAAATCGGGCGGCTATATCGTGCTGAACCAGACGGAAGCGCTGGTGGCCATCGACGTGAACACGGGTAAGTACGTGGGCAAGTCGAACCGGTTGGAGGACACCATCGTCAAGACGAACACCGACGCGGTGAAGGAGATTGTGCGGCAGATCCGCCTGCGCGATCTCGGCGGCATCATCGTGGTGGATTTCATCGATATGGACGAGCGCAAGAATCGCCAGAAGGTGATGCAGACGCTTGAAGAAGCCATGCGCGCCGACCGCGCTCCCTACAAAATTCTCCAGTTCAACGATTTTGGCCTTGTGGCCATCACGCGGAAACGTGTCAAACAGAGTCTGGAGCGGACCCTGTGCGCGCCCTGTCCGTACTGCGAAGGCGCCGGCTACGTGAAGAGCCCCACCA
Organism: Bryobacteraceae bacterium; assembly: GCA_050013535.1. GTDB lineage: Bacteria > Acidobacteriota > Terriglobia > Bryobacterales > Bryobacteraceae > CAWACP01. The sequence continues at coordinate 8,851 of JBEKFB010000136.1, forward strand.
CTACCATCAGCGAGATTCTGCTCGAAGCGCAGAAAATCGTAAAAGCGGTGGAAGGCGAGGAAGTGATTCTACGGGTGAACCCGGAAGTAGCGAAGCTGCTGAACTCGCACGCGACGAAGTATCTGGAGGAACTTGAGAGCATCCTGCGCCGGCCGGTGCTGGTGAAAAGCGACCCGCTGCTGCACCAGGAAAAATTCGATTTAGCTTAAAGCATGCGATCTGTCTTTGTCTGCGTGCTTCTCACGGCGTGCGTTTTTGCCGTTGACAACCTGCCTCGTCACGGCGTGATTGGCTTGCAGTTGGGAAAGAGCGACCCCGCCAAAGCTTCGGGGCCGTCGAATCCAGTGGTTGTCCAGCGCGTGGCGCAAAACAGCGCAGGCGCGGAAGCGGGTTTCTTAGCAGGCGACATCGTTCGCAGTGTGGATGGCTCCCCGGCGGTGTCGCCGACACGGGCCGCGCGAATGGTCAGCCGGCATCTCGCGGGCGATCAGGTTCATATAGCGGTTACTCGCGGCGCACAGGAGCTGAATCTCACCGCCACGCTCAAGCCCCGGCCGTTCGAGAGCAGACCGGATGCCGATGTTCTCTACTGGTCCGTCAACGTGGGTTCAGCACGTCGGCGCGTCATCGTCACGCGACCCCATCGGAATGGCCGCTTGCCCGCCATACTCCTGATGCAGGGCCTCGGGTGCGATTCGATGGATGGCCTGAACAGCCAGACCGGTTATGGCGCTGTCCTTGCGGCATTCGAAGGGCTGGGCTTCGTCACCATGCGCTTGGAGAAGACCGGGGTGGGTGACAGTGAAGGCCCGGATTGCACCGATCCGGCGGCCACTCCCGATCTCGAAGCCGAAGGCTATCTGGCGGGTCTGCGTGCGCTGAAATCCTACGATTTTGTGGACCCGGCAAAGGTCTTCGTCTTCGCGCACAGCATGGGACCGGTGGTTGGTTCGCTGGCCATCGCGCGTGAGCCGGTGCGCGGATTCATCGCCGTGGAGACAGTGGGCACGGATTGGTTCGAATACGATCTGGAACGCTATCGAGTGCAGCACTCTCTCGGCGCCCCGCCAGACAAGGTGGATAGCGACTTACGCGCTTATGAGATCTGCTCGTATCGCTTTTATGTAGAGAAGCAGCGCCCGGAGGACCTTGCGAAAACCCTGGGGTGCGACATCATGACCGCGCCTTTCGGAGACGTTCCGTACACGTTCATGCAGGCGGTGGCCGACATCAGTCTCGGCAGGCAATGGAAGAACGCCGATTTTCCGGTGCTTATCATCTATGGGACTTCATCTCCGGTCACCACCTCGCATCAGTCCCGAGCGCTTGTCAGTCTGATCAATCGCCTGCATCCAGGCCGTGCGACGTATGCCGAGATACCGCACATGAGCCATGACCTCAGCCTATACGATTCCCCGGCGGACTTCATGAATCGCGCTCCCGGCTCGGTGCACCCCTTTAGCGCGGAGCTCATGGAGGCCATCATGAGCTGGATGAAACCGCTGCTCGGATAAGCGGCAACCTCGTGCATCAAAGATCGATTTGCCACGTCTGGGCCACGAGGTCATGGCCGAAACTATGATGCGCCTTTTCCTCGACGAGCCGGAAACCGGCTTGCTCATAGATATGCCGCGCGGCGTGCAGCACGTCGTTGGTCCATAGAGTGATCCGCCTGTACCCGGCTCGGCGGGCGAAGCGGATGCACTCGTCCACCAGACGCTTGCCGATGCCCAGCCCGCGCGCTTCGGCCTCCACCAGCAGCAGCCGCAGCTTCGCTTCCTCGTCCGATTCGCGGACCAGAAACACGCATCCCACATTGCGGCCTTCACGCTCGACGATCCAGCAACGTTCGCGCCGTGCATCGAATTGACGGATAAACTTCGCCACGATTTCCGCGACGAGAGCCTCGAATTCCTCGTTCCAGCCGTGCTCGCGCGCATAAAGCATACCGTGAGCCTGCACCACCCAGCCCATGTCGCCGGGTTGAGGCGGACGCAAAATGTAGGGAACCTTCGCCTCCGGCGCAGGGTTCAGAATGTCTTCAATCGTCCGCATCGCGCCCAGCAACCGGTTCTGTTGTTCTTCTGAGAGGGTGACCAGCATGCCGTTGACTTCCTGCGTGGAAGCCTTATCGAGCGCCGCGAAAATCTTCCGTCCCTTCGGAGTGAGTGCAAGCAGGCTCTGACGCGCGTCGGTTTCAGAGGGAGTTCTGCGGACCAGTCCGCGCGTCTCGAAGCCTCGCAGGATTCTGCTGAGATAACCGGCGTCAAGCCCGAGATCCTTCGCTATGCCGGACGCGGCAGGTCTCGCACGTTGCGCGAGCTCATACAACACCCGCACTTCAGTAAGCGAAAACGGGCTTTGCAGCAGCTTTTCGGGCAGCACGCCGATGCGATGGGTATAGAAGCGATTGAAGCGGCGGACGGCGGCCGCCCGCGTAGCGGTGTCCATAGTTGACATTGTCAACTATATTAGTTGACTCAGTCAGCCGCCGATAATCACGTCCGGGGAGCCCTCGACGATGACCCCGCCGTGCACGGTCATGTCGCCCATTCGCGCCGCGGGCTGAAAGCCTATGGTTACCGAGGTAGAGCCCTCGGCGATAATGTCGGTTGGGCCCACGCAAACCAGCATGTCGCCAATCCGCGCGGCGGCAAGGAAGTTGATGAGAACTGTTGGCTCGCAGGGCGGCAGAATGGGCCCGCCTACGTGCGGCACCGGTCCCGGATTGACCAACGGGCAGGTGTGCATGTCGCTGAGTCGCGCGGCGGGAGGCATATCAGGAGCCAGTGTAGCCTGGCGTGGTGGCGCGTTCAAGCGTTATACGCCACAAGCCGGGCGATGATCCCAAAAAACTCCGCGGGATTCTCCAGCATCATCATGTGTCCGACACCGGGCTGGATGGTCATGCTGCTGGCGCGCGCCGCGACGAAATCCGGCACATCCCAGCCATCGCGCGAACGTTCGCCGGCCACCAGATGAAACGGCGTACCACGGTCCAGGATTTCGCGAACGTCATCGAGATACTGCGTTCGCGCGGTCGTTTCCACAACCGACCGAGCCATCGCCTGCACGGTGCTGGCTGGCTGCGAACGTAATCCCAGAGTGGCCGCCGCGACCCGTTCCGCCGAGGGTTCAATCCCATTTCGCGAAAGCCACCCGGCCGGGTGATCTTCGCGGACCAGAAAGCATCCTTGAGCGTGAAATTCCCTTCCACGTCGATGACTGACAAAACCATCTCTGGATGATGATGCGCCAATACAACGGCGACTGCTCCGCCCACTGAATGGCCCGCGATGTGGGCGCGATCGAAGCCAGCCGCTCGAATCTCCGCACGGACATGTTCGGCGGCGGCCTCCACCGAGACTGGTCCCGCGCCCTGATTGCGTCCATAGCCGGGCAGATCGGGAATCAACAAGCGACCCGGAGCAAAGGAGCCTGCCGCGTCAGGCACAGC
>JBEKFB010000137.1:0-10509 GCA_050013535.1 Bryobacteraceae bacterium
CCCGGCTGCGCTCCGGGAGCGATCACCACTTCGCCGATCCCGGATTCGATCCCCGCTATCGCCGATTCCAGCTTGGCCTGCATGCCGCCGGTGGCCACGCCATCGCGAATCAGTTGCCGGCATTCATCGGCCGAAAGATCCGTCAATGTCTCGCCCGCAGCGGACCGCACGCCATCCACATCCGTCAGGAACAGCAGCTTGTCCACGCGGAACGCGCGTGCGCAGGCTACGGCCATCTGATCCGCATTCACGTTGAACATGTTCCCGGCTTTGTCACCGGCCACGCACGCCACTACAGGCAGGAACTTGTTCGCGGTGAGAACTTCAAGCACCCGGGGGTTCGAGCGCACCGGCTTCCCGACGAACCCAAGTTCCTCGCTCAAGGCCTCGGCCTCCGCCAGTTCGGCGTCCACGCCAGTCAACCCGACTGCCGGCGCGCCCACTGCCGCAAAGGCCGCCACCAGTTCCTGATTCACGCTGCCGGCCACCACCTTGATCACTGCGTCCAGTACTTCCGCTGTGGTGACGCGAAGTCCGTGGACGAACTGGCTGCGAATGCCGCGCTCCTCCAGAAACCGCGTCATCTGCTTCCCGCCGCCATGCACCACCACCGTCTCCACGCCCGAACAAAACACCCCGGCGATTTCCCCGGCCAGCCGACGGCGCGATTCAGTCGACTCCAGCAGCGTCCCGCCGATCTTCAGGAGCACCCTCACAGGAGCCCCTCGGTCTCAGCGAATCCCAGCATCAGATTCATGTTCTGGACGGCCATGCCCGCGGCACCCTTCGTCAGGTTATCGATCGCCGCCACCACCACCCCGCGCCCGCTTGCGGAGTCGTAGACCACCCCGATGTCGCAGAAGTTCGTGCGCGCCACCGCGTGGAGATCGGGCACCTGCCCTGCCGGGTAGATTCGCAGGAACGGCTCGGCTTTGTAGCGCTCGAGATAAATCGAAATAAGATCTTCCGCCGAGCGCACCTGCTTCCCGCGAAAATAGATGGTCTCGAGGATGCCGCGGTCAATGGGGATCAACTGCGCCGTGAAACTGAACTCATGCCCCTCGAGGCCAGACGTCATCAGCACTTCGGGAACGTGCCGGTGATTCAGGACCGCGTAGGCCGAGAAGTTGTCGGCCACTTCGCAGAAGCTGGTTTTCATCGTGGGCTTGCGCCCCGCGCCGCTGACGCCCGATTTCGCATCGCAAACAATTCCAGCAGTGCGGTCGATCACGTCCGCTTCGAGCAAGGGACGCAGAGCGAGATTCGCGGCCGTCGGATAGCACCCCGGGTTCGCCACCAGCCGTGCCGCGGGAATCCGTTGCCGGCAGAACTCGGGCAGCCCATAAACGGCCTCCGCCAGCCACTTCAGCGAGGTGTGCTCGGCTCCGTACCAGCGCTTGTAGGTTTCGGCGGTCTCCAGCCGGAATGCGCCGCTGAGATCTACCACGCGCACCCCGGTTTCGAGAAACGCTGGCGCCAGCTCCATGGAGACTTCGGCGGGAGTCGCCAGGAAGACAACGGCAAGTGATTCTTTCTGAACGGCTTCGGGAGTGCACCTGATGACCTGCGGGCCTTTCCAATTCAGCGGCTGCGCCCCTGTATCGGAGTCGCTGCGATGCTCCATCAGCACCGGCTGGACCTGCGGATGCCGCTCCAGAATGCGGACCAGCTCGGCCCCGCTGTACCCCCGAAATCCGACTACGCCGACACGGCTGCTCACTGGTTACTTATTCATCCTTATGAATAATTATACCATCAGCCTTTGGGCTTATGACCCCGGCCGAGCTTCCGAAGGTCCGGGAGGTCCCTCGGAAGAGAGGTCTCGCACCGCATGGGATAGAACTCCTGCGGGTGTGTCCCACCCTGCATGTGGTTTGCGAAAACGACGAGCTCGGTCCCCGTCTTCAGCATCGAGGGTGGCCATGCCCAGCACAACTCGTCGCTCTCGACGGCGGGCATTTCGAATGTAGGCCCAATCTTCCCTTTCCACACACGATCGACCTTGAAGATGACCAGTCGATACCCGTTGCCTGAATCGCGAAATCCTTCCACCCGACCTCGAAACGCCACTTCGGAAAATCCAAGAGCATCCTTCGCGGGCTCTCTTATGCAGTCGCATGCACAGAGCAGACTACTCAATCCGGCAAGGGCCAACATGCACCGCGTGAACACACATTGGTATTCTACAGCGCGTCTCGCACACAAAAAAATCGGCGGGCCGGAGGGGGCCCGCCATTTCCGAGGATGAGCGTTATCTTGTGTGTTGTTATTGCTGCGGACTTACATCGGTGGACCGGTCGGCAGTGCCGCCCTGCGGCGTCGCGTTCGTATTTGTCCCGGCGTTCGGCGCGGACGCGGCCGGCATCGCAGCGCCGTTGGTTCCCATGCTCTGATTGCTGGCGTTAAGATTCAGCGAGTAAACACGCACGTCGACGCGGCGATTCTCTTTGCGATCCGCGCGGGTTTTGTTCTCGGCAGTGGGGTCTTCGCTGCCGATGGCAACGACGTGGATCTTGCGTGGGGGAACGTTATGCACGGCCAGATACCGCAGCACGGCGTCGGCGCGATGCTGGCTCAGAGCAACGTTGTAATCCTTGCTGCCGGTGCGATCGGTATAGCCTTCCACCTCGATCACATAATTCCTGGCGCTGGCAAGGTTCTGGATAGCCTCGTCAAGCTTCTGCTTGTCATCCGGTGTGAGGACACTCTTGCCCAAGCCAAAGTAGACCTTCTCCGTGCTCGCTAGTTGGTAATTATCCAGGTTCGAGACCGTTTGATCGAGCCGCGAGCCGACCTGATTCGCCGCATTCCGAGCGGTGTCGGCGCGCTGGCCGGCATCCTGCGCGAGGCTTGTGGCGCGATTGGCGGCATCGGCTGCCTGCTGCGCCTGACGGCCTGCCTCCGCGGCCTTCTCATCCACACCAGCTACCTGGCGGTCCAGATCGCCGATGGATTGTTTGTTGTCCGCAGTCTGCTTCTGGACGGTGTTCACTTGTTCTTGTACAGGCGCAATTTGATTCTGCACATTCTTTCTTGTCGCAAGACAGCCCTGATTGACCAGCGCGAGTCCGGCGACGGCGGGTACCAGCATCAGTTTCCAAGTGTTCATAGCGTCTCCCTGTCGCTCGGCCAATGCACGAGCGGTTCCATCACGCATCGTGATGATTATTCGGTTGTTGGTGTCCGTTGCCGGGCAAAATTTACGCCGGAGAACGGAAAGTTACTCACATTAGTATCGATAGGTATTTTTCCGATACCCACTACTTACTCGCCTTTATAGACAAACGGGCGCCATCGAACACACTTATCCCTACCGGCATCACACGCAATTAACATACAGCCGCGGCTAGTTCTTCGCGGCCAGGTCGAGCGAATAGACCCGAAGATCCACGCGGCGATTCTCCTTGCGATCGGCGCGCGTCTTGTTCACTGCTTTCGGATCCTCACTGCCCACGCCCACAACGTGAATCTTGCGCAGCGGGACGTCATGCAGAGTCAGATAACGAAGAACCGCGTCGGCGCGCCGTTGGCTTAGCGCGAGATTGTAGTCCTTGCCCCCTGAATGATCGGTGAAGCCTTCCACTTCGATCGCGTAAAACTTGTAGCCAGCCAACGACTGGATGGTCTGATCGAGCTTAGCCTCTTCGTCCTTCGTCAGGTTACTCTTCCCCAGCGCGAAGTAAACTTTCTGCGTGTTCTGTAATTGGTAGCTATCCAGGTTGTCGAGCTTGGCGTTTACCTGGTCCGCACTGGCTTTGGCCGCGTCGGCACGCTGACCAGCCTGGTTGGCTGTGTCGTTCGCATGAGCCGCCGCTTCGCTGGCGCGCTGCGCCGCTTCCGCTGCTTCCTGTGCGCGCTTCCCGGCTTCCACGGCTTTTTCGTCAACGCTGGCTACCTGCCGGTCGAGGTCGCCGATGGCCTGCTTATTCTCGGCGGCCTGCTTCTGTACCTGATTAACCTGGGTCTGCACCGGCTGAATCTGCTGCTGCACGTTCTTTTTGGTCGCGAGACAGCCCTGACTTACCAGAGCCAGTCCGATGACGGCGGGGATTACGGTCCACTTCAGTATGTTCATAGCTCTCTCCTGAGATTGCTCGATATTACAGAACCGACCCGCACGGACTGACCGAACTCCTGTCTCGCCTGCGTGACCATCCGCAAAAATGGGGATGCACGCCGACATCCCGGCGCCACGCATTAAGCGGCGTTCATAGAGGTGCAGCCGTTTTTGCCCGGACCAGCTAACAACCGGGCGCACTGTCTGCTACCCATGAAAGAGTCAGCCAAGGGTCGGAACTTTCTTAGAACTTCTAATGCTCTGAAACGCCTGGCGGATAACAGGCCCAGTCTACTAAAGCGCCCATGCGATGTAAACCGCGTCCTTATAGGAGGTTACTGCAAATGCCGCGGATTCGTGATAGGATCAGGGCACAGTCATGCGTAGTGTGGCCATCTCGTCAATGGTGTTGCTCCTGGTAGCGGCACTGCTGAGTGGACCCTGCGCTGCCTGTTTCGGCGGTTCCCAGTCCTGCTGCACTCCCTGCGATCATTGCAAGAAGCCGGCTAAGTGCGCAGCAGCTCCGGTAAACCCGAGTCATCTGCAGAAGGTCCATTCCGGCGTCAGCTTTTCTCTCGAAGAGAGCGGCGTAATCCTGAGTTGGCTCCTCGCTCCGCGAGTTTCCCGCGATGCGTTCACTGCAACCGCGCCTTACTCGCCGCCCGATCTCTATCTTCGTAACTCTGTCCTGAATATCTAGGCCACCCTCATTCACTTATTCGTTCGTGAATCGAGGGGGGGACTATGCGTACCAGTCCGTTAGTGTTTTTTCTGGCGGCCACCGTTGGCGCAGCGGAGCCGCCGCTCCAGTTACATCAGTTAGTGGAAGATGCGCTCGAGCACAATCCGGAGATACTCGCGGCACAGAAACGCCTGGAGGAAGCGAGGCAGCGGCCGGCCCAACGATCGGCTCTTCCCGATCCCACGGTCTCCATTGGGTGGAACAGCAACGGCAATCCTCTGCCAGGCGCGGGTTTGGGGACACAACCCACCGCCAACATCGGAGTCATGGCGTCGCAGGAGTTTCCATGGCCGGGCAAGCTCAGGCTGCGGGGCGACATCGCGCGGCGGGAAGCGGACGCGGAGGCCGAAGAATACCGGGCCGTGGAGTTGAATGTCGTCTCCAGGTTGAAGCAGGCTTATCACCGTCTGCACCACGCGTATGTGATGCAGGATGTTCTGGAGCGCAACCGCGATCTGCTGCGCAACCTGCTCAGCGTCACGGAAGCACGTTACTCCGTGGGCAAGGCGCCGCAACAGGATGTATTCAAGGCTCAGACACAGCTCTCCGTGATCGAGACTCGCGTGATCCAGATGGAGCGCGAGCGGCGCGCCCGCGAAGCCGAGATCAATGCGCTGCTGGATCGCCGTCCTGATTCGCCACTCGGCCTTCCGCCCAACGAGAAGGCGGACACAATAGGGTTCACGCTCGCAGAACTGGAATCGAAGGCAGGCGAGGCCGCACCCGAACTGCGTCGCGATCGAAAGATGCTGGAACGCGCCGAGACCGCGTTGAATCTGGCGCACAAGGATTACTATCCCGACGCGACGCTTAACGCTGGTTACTACAACATGGGCGCAATGCCGCCCATGTATATGTTCCGCGCCGATGTCAGGATTCCCATCTACTATCGCCATAAACAGCGGGCCGCTGAAACCGAGCAGGCCGAGGGTGTCGCCGAAGCGCGGCGCGCTTACGAAGCTGCGTCGCAGTCCCTGCTCTACCGGGTTCAGGACGACTATCTAACCGCCCAAACCGCTTCGAAGCTGACGGAGATCTACGACAGGACCATCCTGCCGCAAGCCCGCTTCGCGGTGGATTCGTCGTTGGCTTCCTACGAGAACGGCACGACCGACTTTCTCAACGTTCTGAACAACTATATGGCTGTCTTCGACGCCGAAATGAATTACCACGAGCAGATGCAGGAGTTCCACCTCGCCCTCGCCAGGCTGGAGGAACTTACCGGCGTCGAGTTGATGCACTGAGGCCTGCCATGAAGAATCCTGCTCTCATAATTCTCACGTTAGTGGCCGGTTTCGCGGCCGGTTATGGCTGGACACAATTGCGCAAGAGCGCTGAGGTTCACTCAGCGACGAAGGCTGATCGGAAGATTTTGTATTGGGTGGACCCGATGCATCCGACGTACAAGTCGGACAAGCCTGGCATCGCGCCCGATTGCGGAATGAAGCTGATGCCGGTGTATGAGGACCAGCACAAAACAGAAGGTGCAGCTCCGGCCGGCGCCATCCACGTCAGCTCCGACAAACAACAACTAATCGGCGTGCAGTATGGCGCCGCGTCATTCACCACCGGCACCGAGACCATTCGCGCAGTGGGGCGCGTCACGCAGGATGAAACGAAACTTACTCGCGTTCAAACGCGCGTCGAGGGCTGGATCTCGAAGACCTTCGTCGATTACACCGGCCAACCGGTGAAGAAAGGCGATCCGCTACTTACTATCTACAGCCCCGAGATGCTGGCCAGCGAGGAGGAACTGCTACTGGCACTGCGTGCTCGCGATCAGATGAAGGCCGGTCCGGTGAAGGAAGCCTGGGGCAACAGCGAGTTACTCCTCGAAGCCACGCGCCGGCGCCTGCAATTGTTCGATCTCAGCCCGGAACAAATCGATCAGGTTGAGCGCACCGGGAAGCCGATCGAATCCATAACTCTGTTCTCGCCAGCCAGCGGCTACGTCACAGCGCGCAACGCATACCCGAGCCAGCGCGTGACACCCGACACCGAGCTATATACACTCACCGACCTGAGCCGCGTATGGATAATGGCCGACATTTTCGAAGCCGATCTGGCGCGCATCCATGAGGGACAGAGCGCCCTGGTAACTGCCTCGTCCGGCGAAGTGCCACCGTTCAATGCTCGTGTAACTAACGTCCAGCCTCAAGTGGACCCGCAGACCCGCACGATGAAAGTGCGTCTGGAAGCGGCCAACCCGAGCCTGCGGCTGAAGCCGGACATGTTCGTCAACGTGCAGTTCGTTCTCGAGGGCGCGCCCAAGCTGACCGTTCCCGCCGACGCGGTGATGGACTCCGGCACAAAACAGACCGTCTACGTCGACCGGGGCAACGGTTATCTCGAACCCCGCTCTGTGCAGATCGGCGCGCGTCTCGGAGATCGTATAGAGATCGTCGCCGGCCTGAAACCGGCTGAACGAATCGTGACCTCCGGCACGTTCCTGATCGATTCGGAGAGCCGTATGCAAGTGACAGCCGCACCGGAGCATTCGCATGATTGACAGAATCATCGAGTTCTCCGCGCGTAACCGGTTTCTGGTGTTCGTGCTGGTCGGCTTCGCGGTGGCCACGGGTATCTGGTCCATGCGCCACATCCCGCTGGACGCGATTCCCGATCTCAGCGACACGCAGGTGATCGTCTATTCACGATGGGATCGCAGCCCGGATATCATCGAGGATCAAGTCACTTACCCCATAGTTACCGCGATGCTGGGTGCGCCGCGCGTCAAAGCGGTGCGCGGTTTCTCCGACTTCGGCTATTCGTTCGTCTATGTGGTCTTCGACGAGGGCACTGATGTTTACTGGGCGCGCTCGCGCACGCTGGAGTATCTGTCGAGCGCCATACCGAAGCTGCCCCAGGGCGTGAATACCGAACTCGGCCCCGATGCGACGGGCGTGGGATGGGTATTTCAATATGCGCTGGTGGATACCAGTGGCAAACATAACCTCGCCGAGCTGCGGTCTTTACAGGATTGGTTTCTGCGCTACCAGCTTCGCTCGGTTCCCGGCGTGGCCGAAGTGGCGCCGCTGGGCGGCTTTGTTCGCCAATATCAGGTGAACGTCGATCCGAATCGCCTGCAAGCGTACAACATTCCCATCGCGCGCGTGGTGGACGCGGTGCGCCAGGGCAACAACGACGTGGGTGGCCGGTTGCTGGAGATCAGCGGCGCGGAATACATGGTGCGCGGACGCGGCTATGCGCGCTCGGAAGACGATATCGGCAACATAGCGCTGATGTCTTCGCCAACTGGCGTGCCGGTGCGCGTGCGCGACGTCGGCCAGGTGGTGCTGGGTCCGGATCTTCGCCGCGGGGTGGCCGATTGGAACGGCACCGGCGAAACGGTTTCCGGCATTGTCATCATGCGCCAGGGTGAGAATGCCCTGGCGGTGATCGATCGAGTGAAGGAGAAGATTCGCGAGATCGAGCCCGGCCTGCCCAAGGGCGTGAAGATCGTCTCCGCCTATGACCGCTCGGAATTGATCCATCGTTCCATAGACAATCTGGAGGACACGCTGATCGAGGAAATTGTCATCGTTTCGCTGGTGATTCTGATTTTCCTGTGGCACGTGCCCAGCGCGATCATCCCGGTGATCACCATTCCGGTCGCCATCATTGTCAGCTTCATTCCGATGCAGGCGATGGGACTGACCTCGAATATCATGTCGCTCGGCGGAATTGCCATCGCCATCGGAGCCATGGTGGATGCCGCCATCGTTGTGGTGGAGCAAACGCACAAGCGGCTCGAGGAGTGGGAGCGCGGAGGCCGCAAGGAAGATTACCGCCGCGTGGTGATCGACGCCGTGAAATCCGTAGGCGCCCCCAGTTTCTTTGCGCTGCTGGTGATTGCCGTTTCGTTCCTGCCGGTGCTGACGCTGGAAGCGCAGGAAGGACGCCTCTTCAGGCCGCTCGCCTATACCAAGAACTTCTCAATGATCGTCGCCGCGGTGCTGGCCATCACGCTGGATCCGGCCATGCGGCTGCTGTTCACGCACATGAAGAATTTCAGCTTCCGCCCGCGGTGGCTGGCGCGAGTGACCAGCGCGGTGCTCGTCGGGAAGATCCACTCCGAAGAGAATCACCCTATCAGCCGCGTCTTGATTCGTCTTTACGAGCCGGTGTGCGCATGGTCTCTGCGATGGAAGTGGGCGGTAATCGTGGGCGCGGTCGCATTGGTGGCGCTTACTGTGCCGGTGTATCAAAAGCTGGGCTCGGAGTTCATGCCCCCGTTGGATGAAGGTTCGCTGTTGTTCATGCCATCCACGCTGCCGGGCATTTCGCTGGATGAAGCGCAGCGTCTCATGCAGGTTCAGGACCGGATCATTCGCCAGTTCCCCGAGGTTAAAAGCGTGCTCGGCAAAGCGGGCCGCGCGGAAACGTCCACCGATCCCGCGCCGCTTTCCATGATGGAGACCATTGTCGTTCTCAAGCCGCAATCAGAGTGGCCGAAGACGGGGACATGGTATTCGAACCGGGCGCCGCACTGGCTGTTGCCCGCGCTCCGCCGCATAACTCCCGACCACATCTCGACGGACCAGCTCATCGATCAGATGGACGATGCCCTGCGTCTGCCCGGCGCGTCCAATGCCTGGACCATGCCGGTGCGAAACCGCATCGACATGCTGACCACGGGCATCCGCACTCCGGTGGGCATCAAGATCTTCGGCGCGGACATCAACGCCATCGAACAGATCGGCATCCAGATCGAGCACGTACTTCCAGCCGTGCGCGGCACTCGCAACGTTTTCGCGGAGCGCACCGGCGGCGGATATTTTCTGGATTTCGATTGGAACCGCGACGCGCTGGCACGCTACGGCCTCACCATCGAAGACGTTCAGGGTGTGCTCACCAGCGCGGTGGGCGGAGAAAACGTGACCACCACGGTGGAAGGACGCGAACGCTATCCGGTGAACGTGCGCTACCTGCGCGATTATCGCAGTGACATCGGCCGCCTCAATCGAATGCTGGTTCCCGTGATGAATGGGCAGACGCAGGTGCCCGTGTCGGAGTTGGCCGCCATTCGCGTGCGCTCCGGCCCGGGCATGCTGCGCGACGAAAACGGAATGCTGGCCGGTTATGTGTACATCGACGTTGCCGGCCGCGACGTGGGCAGTTACGTGGATGATGCGAAGCGCCTGGTACGGGACCGTGTTTCGCTGCCGCCCGGCTACACTCTTGCCTGGAGCGGTCAGTATGAAGCGATGCAGCGCGTGCGGGAGCGGCTGAAGGTTGTGCTGCCGCTCACGCTGTTCCTCATCCTGATGCTGCTTTACATGAACACGAAGTCGGCCGTGAAGACGCTGATCATTATTCTCGCGGTGCCGTTCTCCGCGGTGGGCGCCATCTGGCTGCTGTACATGTTGAACTACAACGTCAGCATCGGCGTTTGGGTGGGACTCATCGCGCTCATGGGCGTCGACGCGGAAACCGGCGTTTTCATGCTCCTGTATCTCGATCTGGCGTATCAGCGCGCGAAAACAGAAGGCCGGTTGCGCAGCCTGCTCGATTTGCGGGACGCGATCCAGGTGGGCGCGGTGAAGCGCATCCGACCGAAGTTCATGACCGTGGCGTGCATGTTCATGGGTCTGGTGCCGATCATGTGGTCCACCGGTTCCGGCGCGGACGTGATGAAACGCATCGCGGCGCCCATGATCGGCGGCATCTTCACTTCCTTTGTACTTGAGCTGATGGTTTATCCCGCAAT
>JBEKFB010000138.1:0-10752 GCA_050013535.1 Bryobacteraceae bacterium
CGGAATTATTGCCGGCTCGCGAGGCTGCTCCTCACGATGCTAAGACACAGATCTGGCTGGGGCAGTTATTTCTGCAGGCCGGGTCGGCAACCCAGGCCGCCGACTTGTTTCGCGGGATCATCCATGACGACCCCATGGATGCGCAAGCACAGGCCGGGCTCGGTGAGGCGGAGTTTGCAAGAGGCGATTATCGCGGGGCGGACCGCGAATTTCAGACTGCATTGCGACTCGCGCCGGGAGACGCAGCCATTCGTCAACGTCTCGATCTCGCGAGCGAACTGCTTGCTCTGGATCCTTCGCTGCGCGGACTTACAACGGACGAGCGTTTTCATCGGAGCCTGAAGCTGGTCCAGCTCACCCTGGACGACGCACGCCAATGCGCGGGCGCAAACCCGTCACCCGATTTGCAGCCGCTGCTCGAAAAGGCAGACGGCGCCCTGAAGGCTAAAATCAACGCCGCGCATCAGAGCGAAGCCGCCGAATCGGACTTGGATCTGGCGGAACAGCTCTGGCAGGCCCGGCGGAAGGACTGCAAGCTGCTGCCCGACGCCAACAGCCCGCTCGCGCTGGTTCTGGCGAGGCTGGCGCAGTAAACCGGCGATCTGGGGGGGAACTTTCAGTAATCAACGCGAGCGATTTTGCGTGATAGCGGAACGAAAGCGGGCGCAATTCGAACGTTTTACGTTTCCGACATAAAGAATGCCCATGAATTTGCCGAAAGACTGGAAGGGCCTTCCGTGTGCGCGCCCCATGGACCCGCTGCCTATGGCCACCTTTTCTGAAAGCAGGATCTGGACATGCGCTGCTTGTTGAGTCTGCTGTTAGTTGGTTGCGTGACGCCGACGTTTTGTCAGCATGTAGCGGAGCGAGTGCTGGACGCGGATTGCTCCGTCGTCTGGAGGCACACTATTTCCACCTTCGCCAAAAGTGGCTTCGATCCTAAGACTGCGGACCGAGCTACTGGCTTCGCGACCTTCTCGTTCCGTGAGGGTCAGCAGATGGGGCGACTCAACCGACAAATCAACTCGTTCACGAACGCTGGGGCGAACGCCTTCTCGGGCTATCTCAGGTTTGGCATCGACAACGCCACCTTTACCGCCGCTGATGAAGGCGGAAAGTGCAGGGTCTCCGCCATCTTCGACTTCGTCGGCTATAAGCAGAACCTTTTCTATAAGGGTTGGGTAAAGCTCGGCAGCAAGGGCGTCCTTGAAGCGCAAGTGCTTGACGAACTTGCGGAGGCCGTAGGCGATGAGCTTGGCCTGAAGTTGTCGTCGGCTCAAATCACCGAAAGTACCGCAAAGGCACCCACCGAGAATAAACCCGCGACGGAAGTCGCTAAGACTCCGAGCGGACCGCCAAAAGTGACGTTTACGTCCGACCCGCCCGGTGCTGAGGTTACGGTGGACGGTGAGTACATCGGCAGCACACCAACAGTTGAATTGGAACAGAAGGACGGCACCAGGATCATTCAAATCCGCAAGCGCGGATACCTTGTTTGGGAACGTAAGCTCACCTTGAAGGACGGCGACGTCCGCGACGTAAATGCCGAGCTTGAACTCGCGCCTCAAGACCCTTCCAAGCCCCGGATCGTCGGCTTGGAGTGAGGCCTGCTGACATGGGGGTGCATAGGCCAGAGTGCCCGTCTTGTCGTACGGCCCATGCGCCGCAGACGCGGTTCTGCTCAAGTTGCGGTCATCGATTCGCGCCGGAGCCACATGCGAGCGCCTCGCCGCAAAAAAGACTCGCGCCAATGCAAGCCGGATGCGGCTGCCTCGCGTTGTTCGGGGCCGTGGTTTTGGGTGTGGCGACGTTCGGCCATAAAACCCGAGCGAATGTCTATGCCGATACTAGTGTTTCCCGGGCGACAGATGAGCATCGCCCCATAGCAACCCCGAGCCCCAGTAAGGCGGAAGTTGGCGAGACCGTCACGGTCCGACAGGCTAACGGCTTCTGGCCGTGCGGCTCAACGACACAGGCTTTCGACGATTTGATGAAGTGGGCAGTTCGCGGCGACAACGCGGGAGTCAGACGGTCCATGAACCTCACGCGTTCAATTGGTCTGAACGGCGGCATGAGTGTGAAAATCCTCGACATCGGCCTCGGCAAAAGGAAAGTCCGCGTTCTCAGCGACACGGTAGGCGAGACGTACCTGAGAGACGAACAGGGCGTGTTTCCCGCCGATCCGCGTATCGGCCGCGAATGTTGGGTCGGAGTAGAGGCGCTCTCCCCTTGACTGAAACAGAATCGCTAAGAATCGTAGACCGAGAATGTCGTCCAGTACGACAGGGCGATGAGTTTAGGGCCTTGGGTATTACACGCCGGCGCGAACCCGTTACCCGATTTGCAGCCGTTGCTTGATCGGGCGGACAAGGCCGTGGAAGCGCGGGTCAACGCCGCACATCAGAGCGAAGCCGCCGAAGCGAACGTGGATTTTGCGGAACAGCTTTGGCAAGCCCGGAGGAAGGATTGCAAGCTACCCCCCCTGTTGGCAGTCCGCTCGCGCTGGTTCTGGCGAGGCTGGCGCAGTAGGATACGGCGTTCCTTACTCGACGGTGATCTTCTGCCCCGTTTGCGCGGGCCGGCTCAGGTGTTCGATGCGGTTGTCGATCAACTGGCGGAAGCCTTTCAGCATTTCGATGCGGGCGTTGCGGAAATGTCCGGTCACCTCCGGCGATGGCTCCAGCGCGCGCAGGAATTGTTTCAGCTCCTCGCACAGGCCGTCGATCACCGGATACTGTTTTGGAGGCGCGCTTCCCGCGCCGGCGGTTTGGGTGTTCTCCATATCTACTTCTCCCTTAGCTCCACCACCAGCTTGCCACTTTCCAGGCGCGCCCGCGAGGGCTCCAGCGCCGCCATCGAGGTGGGCAGGCCGATGTGACGGCGCAGAGTTCCGATTTCCACCACCAGCTCATCGCCTTTCTTGAAGAGGCCAACTTCGGCCTTCGAGGCAAAAGGCAGATCGAGGTGAACTTCCCAACGGTCTTCCAGCTTCTCGAATGAGTACGGCCGGCCGGCGCGGGTGACAGCGGCCGGGTCCTCGTCCTCGCGGTACATCGCATGCGCCAGCTCTTCCAGCCTCTCGCGTCCCAGCACTTCGTGTGTGAACAACGGAACGCGGCGCACCGCCACCGGCGAAAAGTACTCTTCCATCTCGGCAACAATGGTCTGCTGCGACGACCGCCATTCCTGGAAGAATACGTCGCTCACCTCGCCGGGAAGAAGCCGGTTCACCAGAATCGCATCCACGGTGAGGCCATGCAACGAGAAATAGACAAATGTCCGCTGCGTTTCGCGCAGCACCATTCGCTCCGGGTTGGTCACCAGGCGCACGCTGGTGGTGTTCGGATCTGACAGTAACACATCCACGCCCTCCAGCTTGCTGAACAATTGAGCGATGTTGGTGAAGTAATTATCGGGCGGCAGCTCCACCGGAGAAACGCGATTGGCGATAGGCCGCACCGCCTTCAGCATGGTGCGCTGGAACGGAAAAATGTGTTTCATGTACCATTCGAGCGTGGTGGGCATGCTTACGAAACGCAACGATTCGGCGGTGGGCGCGCAATCGAGAACCAGCACGTCATAACGGCCCTCGCGCCGGTACTGATTGACATACATCATCGCGCTGAGTTCTTCCATGCCCGGCAGGATGGCCAGCTCTTCCGCTTCCACGCCGCTGATGCCGGTGGTGCGGAGCACAGCGGAGACGTAGCCGTTGATCTCCTGCCAGTGGCGGCGGATCTCGTGCTGGATGTTGACTTCCTGGATTTCCAGCGATGGCAGGATCGAGAACGGTTCGCAGGTGCGATGGTGAAACAGATCGCCGCCCAGATCGAATGCGTCGCCCAGACTGTGCGCCGGGTCGACGCTCATCACCAGAGTGCGTTTGCCGAGCTGAGCCAGGCGCACACCGGTGGCCGCGGCCAGACTGGTTTTGCCTACGCCGCCTTTTCCGCTGAACAAAAGAATGCGCACAACATTATGGTAGACGCATCGCGCGGCGGGACCGTTCGGAAGAAACCTTGCCATCTCACTTTGTGCTGCTGGCAAATGGGGCCACTGTGCAGAGCTGGGGATTCAACGACCTGAGTGCGAACATCAGCGGGCCGGCGTTTGGGAATTGAGGAAACGCTTACCAATCCAGGTTCATGCGCTTCTTGAGAGCGTGAAACGCCGGGGTGTTCTGAAACCTTGCGAAGTCGGCCTCAATGTGGATGTGGAGCGCTCCTCCCTCGTGCGCATCCATGGATCTTTCCAGCCATTTCACCGTGCTCGGCTCATCGTCCAGGTCCGCGTACACCAGAGCAAACAGGAACATGGGGATATCCCCGTTCTTATAATCTTGCTCAAACGGCCGAAGGGTGCGGAGAGCCTCGTCGCGATGACCGGCGCGGGCCTCGGCTTGCGCCAGTGCAACTCTGGCATCAGGTTCTCGCTGAGCCAGCTTGCGCAGATTCGCAATCGCGGGGCCCGTCCTGCCCAACTGGGCATCCAACAAATTGAGCTCGATCTGCCCCGCCACGGAGCCGGGATTCTGGGAGACCACCAGCTGCATCTCCTCGCGCGCTTCCGCGGCGCGTCCTTCCAGTTCCAGAGCCATGGTTGTGTTCGCGGCGGCCACCCCGCTCTGCGGGTCCAGATCGCGCGCGCGCAGCAGGTGTTCGTCAGCTTCGGTCCGCCTGCCGAGGATGAGATAAAGAAGGGCAAGACTCATCTCGGCTCCCCCGCTCTGGCCGGCGGCCAGCGACGCCTGGAACTCGCGTTCAGCGCGACTCCAATCCCAATCGAATTGCTCCGCGTAGACACCGAGCGCCTGGTGCGCCGCCGCAAGCCCGGGATCGAGCTGACTGGCCTCTTGCCAAAGTTGCTCGACTTGCCTTAACTCGGCCGGCACCTCGCGCTTGTAGGATACTTCATACCGGTTCCAAATCGCGTTTCCGAGGCCCAGGCAGGCGGCGGCGTATTCCGGATCGATTTCGAGCGCGCGGCGGTAATCCTGTTGTGCCTGCGCATTGGTTTCCGGGGTTCCCAGGTTTGCCTCAAAGCGGGCTTTGAGATAGTAATCGTGGGCCCGGTCGGGGACAACGTGCGCTTTCCTCGGAACCTCTGCAATTCCGAGGCTGGCGGCGATTCGGGCTTCCAGATCTGTCTCGATCGCGCCGATGTCCACCACATGCCGGCGATAGGTATTGGTCCAGAGGCGGGCGCCGTCGGAGGTGCGATCGAGGGACGATACGATTTCGATCTGGTCGCCGGTGCGTTCGACGGTCGATTCCAGCACGTGCGTCACGTTCATCGATCGCGCGGCCTGGCGCAAATCCGCTGGCTTGCTCGCGAGCTGCGCAGCCGACCCACGCGCGATTACCCGCAGCGTCTTCATACGCGAGAGCGCATCCGTAATCTCCGCCGTCAGCCCGCTGCTTAGGTAGCCGCTTTCCGGACCGGAGCTCAGGCTCTTGAAAGGCAGCACGGCGATCGATGGAGGCTGTTCCACAGCCATCCGCCGCGATACGAACCAGCCCGCCGCCCCGAACAGGATAAGCACCGCGGCCACTGCCGCCGGCCACATCAGCTTTCTCCCGTGGCGCGCCCGCACTGGTTCACCGGCCAGATAGCGCGCCAGGTCGGCATCCATCTCCGCTGCCGACTCATAGCGTTTTTCGGGGTCTTTGCTCAGCGCCGTGGAAAGGATCGCGTCGAGCGGCCCGTCCAAACCCGACGGTTCCGGCTCCGTGCGGTTGATCGTATCGGCAACCGTGGCAGGCGAGTGACTGGCAAACCGGTACGGAGGCCGGCCGGTGAGCAGCCGGTATAGCAACACACCCGCCGAGTAGATGTCGGAGGAGAACTTGAGCGGTTTTCCGGAGACCTGCTCCGGGCTGGCGCACTCCGGAGTGAACGCGAAGACGCCGGTCTTAGTGATGGCGATATCGCCGCTCGCGTCCACCAGCCGCGCCGTGCCAAAGTCGAGCAGCTTCGCGTTTCCGGCGGCGTCTACCATGATGTTGGACGGCTTGAGGTCGCGATGAATCACCTGGCGGCCGTGGACATAAATCAGCGCCTCCAGCACCTGCCGCATGAGCCCGATCCTCGATCGCGTGTCCAGGTTGTGTGTATCGCAATATCGATCGATGGCGAGGCCGTCGACGAATTCCATCACCAGAAAGGGAAGGCCCGTGGTTGTGACGCCGCCATCGATGAGGCGGGCCACTTTCGGATGGTCCAGGCTGGCCAGAAACTGCCGCTCGCGGCGGAAGCGCTCTTCGATATCCGGAGACGCCAGCGCCAGCGGCACCACCTTCACCGCCGCGGACATGTGAAAAGCGCCATCGGCGCGTTCAGCCAGATACACCGCGCCCATTCCTCCCCGGCCCAGCAGCCGGATGGCCTGCCACGGTCCATACCGCGGAAGAGTCACGGGCGCGGCGGGAGCGGCCGCGCTCACCAGTTCGTGGTCCTTTAGTAACTGTTGAACCTCGGCAAACAGGCCTGCATCGGCCGCCTGCTGCTCACGCAGAAAGGCATCTCGTTCTTCCCCGGGCGGATGCTCCAGCACGGCATCGAAGATGGCTTCGATCCGGCGGAATCGCTCAATCTCAGCCGCAGTCATCGGAGTGGCCCTTCAGGCGCGGTAAAGGCGCCGGCGCAGCCAGGCCAGGGAAAAACGCAGGCTGCGCTCCACCGAGCTCTTGGAGACCTGCAGAAGATCCGCTGTCTCCTCCACCGAGCAACCGAGGAAATAATGCAATTCGACGGCGCGCGTCTTGAGCGTGTCGAACTCGGCCAGTTCGTTAAGCGCCGCCGACAGATCGACATCTCCCGAGCTTTCATCGGAGAGCCATGCCAGTTCCGCGTCCAGTGGGATTCGCGTCCATCCCAAGCCGCGCTTTTCCGCCTTGGCTTTCCGCGCCGAATCGATCAGCACGCGGCGCGTGAGCTGCGCGGCGAAAGCAAAGAAATGCGCGCGATCGTTGATGGCCAGCCGCCGCACGCGCAACAGATCCAGAAAAACCTCGTTGACCACCGCGGTGGGCTGCAGGGTATGGCCGGGCCGCTCCCCGTGGAGAAAAGCTTCGGCAAGCGCGCGGAGATGGTCGTACACCAGGGGCGCCAGCAATTCCATCGCGCCCGGCTCGCCCTGCTCCCACCGGCTTAGAATCAGCGTGATTTCTCCCTGCTCGGCGTTTTGCAACTCTTAGGATAACCATAGATTCGCTTTTCCAGTCGCAGCTGGCCCAGCCGTTGATATTAGTAGTATTTCCAGCAAGTTCGGATCGGACGACTCGGGGGCGCCTGGTTCTGACCACGTTTTGAGAGATGCCCTACCCTTACCAGTACCGGCGTATTCCGAAGGAACAGTCCGTCAGCTGAAATCCGATTTTTTTTTCGAAGAGCCTGAAGGACTATTTCCTTCTTCTGCGCCGTCATGGGTAGAGGCGTAACACGACGAAGCTTTTTTCGCCGGCCGTAGCGACTTTTCTGACGATTCCCAAAGGTCTGCTGAAGGCCGACCCGACCCCTCGCATGGCTGCAAGTGACGACGACTTTGGAATCATCGCGAGGGGGAGAGATAAATGACAAAGGGAAGAATCGTCGCTTTCTTAGGGGTCGCGTTCACAGCCCTCACGCTCCGCGCAGACACGGTGAACCTGGGCGCCAGCACACAGAACTGGGTTCAGACCGGTCTGGGACAGTTCCTGATCGGCGGGATAGAGGTCGGTGGCTGGGATATACAACAGGGCTCCTGCAGCACGTCGGCGGGAACCGTAACTTGCGATCTATCCGGGTCCATCTTCGGCGGGGGTTCTCCTGGATTCACGAGTGGAACCTACTCCTTGATCACTACATTTGCCGCCACTGACGTGCCTTCAATCCAAGGCATCTCAGTTGGTCCTGACCCGGGCCCCGACCCCGGCGACAACACGTTCACGTATTACTACTTGGCTCCTGATGTCTCGATGGTCCTGGACCTGGACACTCCTGGCGGGGATTACGCCGTTCCTTTGGTGACGGCCGGAGCGTTTGATGGTCCGGACTTCTCGTTCGGCTATACGGGCACCGAAGGCTGCACGGGAGTCGTGACGTGCGAACCAGGCGCCGTTGCGCTGGCGCCCGGTGCCACGATCTCCGGGCCAGTAGACGGCAGCGCCGAATTCTCGAACGCAGCAGCAGTACCCGAGCCGTCGTCATTGGTCCTGCTGTCCACGCTGGTGCTGGCGGTGGCGTTGATCGCGCGCAAGAGCTGGGCCCACCGGCCGGCCACCCGGACGTCCGGCTGACTTCCCCTGCGTCACAGTCCCACAACCTAACGCAGACTCCCGACGCCCCGCTGGATCTCCTCCAGCGGGGCGCTTGCTGCGCTCAGCACCTCAGGCGCTGGCGGCGGCTGGCGAGCATGTGGTTTCCTCTACGACTGGTACGTGTCGGGATTGACAATACCGGCGAACTGTATTCGATCACTGACACGGGCGTGATAACAGCCATCGGCGCGATGGGCCTCAACTCGCCGCCGGGAGCTGGCTCGAAACGCAGCTAAGACAGCCCTCACCAGGAACGGCGCAAGATGGCCAGGAACTCCGTCAACTGAGTCCGGCCCTTGCCGCCGCCGGATGCCTGTGAAATCGAATCCTCCAAACGGTGAAGGTCTTTTCTGATAAACTGCGCCGTGTTCAGTGAGGGAGAAACAGAGATGAAAGGCCGATTCACAGCTCTTCTGTCCGCCGCACTCCTCGCGCCAGCCGCAGCTCACGCCCAGACGCCCACCACGCTGAACCTTTCGCACGACCTGGTGAGCAACGGCATCGCCAGCTCCAACATGACGCCCAACACGCCAACGCTCGATTCGAGGCCTCTGTTCAATGCCGGCGTGGCCTATGCCCAGAAGCACAACATCCCAACCGTCACCGCCGACCGGGGGAGCTATTATTTCCTCACTCAAGACAATGCCGCTCCGTACATAAGCATGTCGGTGAGCAACCTCACCATTGACCTGCAGTATTCGGACCTCTATTTCTTAAATGGAAATCAAATCGGGCTGTCCTGCAATGCGTGCTCTGGGGTGACGCTCCAGAACTTCACCATGGATTACATAAACCTGCCTTTTACCCAGGTGCAGGTTACCGGAGTCAATGCCGCCACCCGGACCATCAGCTATCAGACCATCCCCGGATGGCCCTCGCCCACGACTCTTAATGCCTGGGCGGTCCCGGACGAGAGCGACTTTTTCCTGTTCGTCTTCCGAAACGGACAACAATTGAGTGGGACCGGGCGGCTGACGGCGGCGAGTCCGATCGGCGCGAACACTCTCCAGGACACCGGTGGGGAACCGTGGGAGCAATCCTCTTTCGCTACCATGCAGGCGGGTGACATCGTAGTGGTCACCTTCCGCTATGGCGGTGGGATGCTCTCGTTCTTCAACGGAAGCAACAACACCCTGCGCAATATTTCCATATACTCCAGCGCCCAGCTCGGCTTCGGCGCGACGGCGATCTCCAACACCACGCTCGACCATCTCCAGGTGATCCCCCGTCCCGGAACGGACCGGCTCATCAGCACCAATGCGGATGCCATCCGCATCTCGCTCTCCGGTGCTAGCAACACCATGTCGAACAGCACGGTGCAGCGCGCTTGTGCCGAAGCATTTCGCATTGACGGGGAATGGTACGCCCTCGTCAACGGACCCCCCACCGGTACCAGCGTTGAGGTCACGCTGATCAGCCCCGTGAACCTGCCCGTGGGCATGTCCTTCGATTTCATAAGCATCGACGACGGCACTGTGATCGGCACGGCCACCACAACCGCGGTCAGCCCCGCGGTCGCCCAGCAGACTGGCGCGCCCGGTGAAGTGATCACCCTGACGCTCGATCAGACAATCGCCGGGCTCGCTGCCAACTATGGCGTCATCCCCTCCGACCCCTCCCTGCGCGGCGGCGGTTCGGTCATCAGCGGCAACCTGGTGCAGCAGGAGGTCTACGGGCGCGGGATTTTCCTTGGCGGAGTGGAAAACGTCACTGTAACCGATAACGTCACCGACACGACCAACGACGTTGGAGTTCTGGTCGGCGAACAGAATGACAACCCGGTCGTCGGCAGCGACCTGACCGGACCATCTACCGGCCTCATCATACACAACAACGTGGTGAATAACGCTATGGAGTACGGTGTTACTTCTGCCTACACCATTGACGGCGCAGCGGCAATCAACACCTATGTCACCGACGGGAAAAATAATTACGTCACCGCCACACCGACTTCGAACTTCTCCATCACCGGCAACCTGATAACCAACACCATTCGATCGGGAATCCGCGTGGAGAGCCTGAGCGGCGGCACGATCACCGGCAACACCATCATCAACGCATCCCAGGATACGGTCGATTACATGTGGTGCTGCCTGGGGAGCGGCGAAACACAGGCGCAGTACGAGGCCGATTTCTCGATGCCCATCGTGATCGCCAACAGCACCGGCGTCCTGCGGTTGGCCCCCGGTTCGATTGCCGCCGCCTACGGAACGAATCTGGCGAGTTCCACCGCCGTGCTGGGGCCGGGGCTCTCTCCGGCCGTGAGTCTGGGAGGCGCTTCGGTAACGGTAACCGACAACACCGGCATGGCGCGCCAGGCCGGCCTGTACTACGCCTCGCCCACGCAGGTCAACTTTCAGGTCCCGCCGGACACCGCGCCGGGAGTGGCTACCATCACTATTGGCAGCGCCGTCTACGGAGCCCTGATCGGTACCGTCGGACCGAGCCTGTATTC
>JBEKFB010000139.1:0-14158 GCA_050013535.1 Bryobacteraceae bacterium
GCGAGCAGAAGCGATGGGACGAACAATTGGATGCCGATTCCGCGGCTGGCAGGTTTGATTTCCTTTTTGACGAAGCCGAAGGTGAATCAGCGAAGGGCCTCGTCCGTGAATGGCCGTCTCAGGAGTAAGATCCGTCGCGACGCGGCGTTTTTGGGAACTCTTCCAGGCGTTACCGTCTGAAGTACAGGACCTCGCAGTGATCACCCCGAGAGTTCCTCCTGCCCCAAAATGGGCAGCAACTCCGCCTCCGCCTCCCCCGCGACGGACCCGTCCAGATCCAGATACCGCGGGTCCAGCAGGCGCTTCAGCTCGATGTTTCCCATGGCCGCGAGCAGCGTTTCCTGCAGGTGCGGATGCTGTTCCTCGAGTTCCGCGAACACGCCGCGTAACGTCTTCCTCACCGTGCCGGTCCGCAGCGAACAGCCGCACGGCACCACGGGCGCGCCCAGCGACGCCGCGAATTCCGCGGTTATTTTTTCGCTGACGAACACCAGCGGGCGGATCAGCCGAAAATCCTTTGCGCCCGAATAAGTGACTGGAGGCAGAGCGCTCACGCGCCCGGTGAACATGGCATTGCGCAGGAAAGATTCGCAGAAATCATCGGCGGTGTGCCCGAACGCGATCACGTTGGCGTCCAGCCCACCCGTGATCGGGCTGTTCTTCCAGCAACCGATGCGAAGGCTCGTCGCGGAAGTAAGTCCAATCCACGCCGCGCTGCTTGAGATATTCGCCCAGCGGCTCGATGGGCCGGAGGAACTTGCCCTGCTCAATGGTGAACGCGCACACACTGAATGCCACCGGCGCGCGCTGCTGCAACCGCAACAAAGCCTCAAGCAAGGTCAACGAATCTTTGCCGCCCGACAGCGCCACGGCAACACGGTCGCCATCGCGAATCATGTGGAAGCGGTGAATCGCCTCACCCACCTTACGCAGTAGTGTCTTCTCAAGCTCCAAGTCTTCAGGATATCGAATGGGACAGAATGGAATGGAATGACCACATTCCTGCTGATCCGGCACGGCATGACGGACGCCGTGGGGAAAGCGATAACTGGCCGCCTACCGGGCGTGCATCTCAACGAGGCAGGGCGGCGACAAGCCGACGATTTGCCCGGCCGCCTGAAACGTTGGAAGATCGATGCGATCTATAGCAGCCCTCTCGAACGCGCGTTAGAAACAGCGGCGCCCGCGGCGAGAAAACTCGGGCTGAAGGTCATGATGAGCGAGGCACTAAGCGAGGTCGATTTCGGCGAGTGGTCCGGCAGAAGTTTAGCTGAGCTGGATCAGACGCCGGAGTGGCGGCTCTACAACACATTTCGAAGTTCCACGCGTGCCCCCGGCGGCGAGTTGGCCACCGAGGTGCAAACGCGCATGGTGGAACAACTCACCCGCTACTCACGCCAGCACCCGGATCAGATTGTCGCGGTGTTCAGCCACGCCGATGCGATCCGCCTCGCACTTGTGCATTTCCTCGGCATGCCCATCGATCTGATGCATCGCATCGAGATTCGGCCCGCGTCCATTAGCGTTGTGCGGCTGGCCGAGTGGGGACCACAGGTGCTGTTGATGAATGGAAGCTAAGACTGCGACGCTCGTTTGCGGATACGCGGACCGTTCTTGCCCGGGCCGATGTAGTGGAACCGAATCAGGTAAATGTTCTCGCCTCGGCCGTGCTTTGCTACTTTCAGCAAATCGACCAGGCCGAGGAATCCCGATTCGCGCGCCAGTTCCGGCGTAATGTCGGGGAAACCGATCGGCTCAACGGAATCGATCTCGATCTCGCCTTCGTCCATGCGATAGCGCCCGCCCACTCGGACGTGCGGACGCATCCAGATTCGAACGCTGCACGTGATCTCACCCCGGCGGACCCCTTCGCGAAGGCGTTTGGTGAACACCATGAGGAGAGTCTACACTCGTCGTCACCCCGACACGCGCACTTCCGCGATCAACGCTACCATTACAAAGAGACCCGGAAATGATTCAGACGGAAATACCGTCGCCGGCTGGCGCGATCGCGCGCGTGGACCGCATTCTGCGATATGCGCTCGCACCGGTGCTGCTCATTCTGATGGCGGATCTGGTGCAAGGGGTGCTGCACGGGCCGCAATGGATCTGGAATGAATCGCGCCTGGCCAGCGCCGTGTCTCTGGCATATGGATACCCGTTATACCCCAGTCAGCATGTGCTGGGGCCCATCCTTGGAACGTTGCACGCGCCTCTCGGTTACCTGTTCTACGCGAGTCTCGCTTTTCTGAAGGATCCCGTTGACGCTCTGATGGCCGGCTGCGCGCTGAGCGTCATGCTTTACTTTGCGCCTCTGGTCTGGGTTCATGCCCGGGCCGGACAGGGCTCCCTGTTGACGCGTACTTATGGGTGTCTTGCATGCGCGGCGGTAGTGCTGGCAAGTCCTGGCACTAACTACTCCGCGCTCAACATCCACGTCGATGCTCCATCCATCGCCGCCGCCGTGATCGCCGCAGGCATTCTGGCCACCGCGCGCGCTCAGGTGGGAAACGGGATGCTGGCATGCTCAGCGGCGCTTGGGGTGTTTAGCCTGGCCTGCAAGCAGACCATGCTCGCGGTTCCAGTGGCCCTCGCCTTTTTTCTGCTGCTCGCCGAAGGTCCGCGCCGCTTCTTCAAGTATGTTTTGATGCAACTCGTGTCAATCCTCGTGATTGGCGCGGCGACGTTCGCGGCTTTTCAGCCGGCTCAGGACCTCATCTTCAACGTCTACACATGGGCCGTCCACCTCCAGCGCCCTATCGACACCACGCCGTCCCTGTTGCTGGGCATGTACACGGAACGCCTTGCGCTGGCGGTCGTCGTGCCAATCCTGACGATACTGGTAGTTGGGTTTTTGCTCGAGACCACCGGCGGTTTACGCTTCAGGCTGAACGCCAACCGCTGGCTTGTTTTCCTGCTAATGGCCATTCTGCAGACGCCCATTGCTTTGCGCGCCTGGACAACACCCGGCGCGGACGTTAATCACCTGGGCGTTATTACCTTGTTCGCCACGCTTGCCGTCACGCTGGGACTGATCGCGCCGCCGGCAATCCCCGCGCTCCTCCAGCGGGCCGCTTTCGTGGGCATTATCGCGGCTACGCTTCCGGTTCCATGGCGGCTCTCTCAGGACCTTGCGAGGCTCAGGAAGGCTCCGGCCGAGGTCGCGTGGAGGTATGAGAAGCGCCATCCGGGCCGCGCATATTTTCCGCTGAACCCTCTGGCGGCGCTGATGGCCGATGGCAAGCCGACCCATTTCGATTTTGCTCTGTATGATCGCGAGCGCGCCGGATACGCCGTGACCCCGGAACAGTTCGCCGCCGGACTACCCGCTCACTACCAGGTCATTGCCTACCCGGCCGACTATGACGATCCGCCATCTCACGTGCTGTCGGTGGCGTTGCGCTCCATGCATCCGGTCACTGAGCGGGGCCTCTATGCCTGGCACGTGTTCGCTCCTGGCAACGGCAAGGCCACGCCGCCATGAGTCGCAAAGTTTTTCACGTCCAAATTGCCCGCTGTGTCGTCTAAGGGTTGAGGACGAGTGGATGAGTCTGCAGTTCATCAACTGGGAAATCGACGGAGTAACGGTCTTGAACCTCTCCGGCCGCTTGGTTCTGGGCGACGCCACCACTCAGTTCCGGTCCGCCATTCAGGAGCTGATTGGCGCGGGCAAGGCAAATATCCTGATGGATCTCCATGAAGTCACCCATCTGGACAGCAGCGGCATCGGCGAGCTGATGGCGGCCCACACGGCATGCAGAGCTAATGGCGGCGCATTGAAGCTTGTTAATCCTGGCCGCCGCAACGAGACCCTCCTACGGATGATGAGCCTTTACACCGTCTGCGAAGTGGTGTCCGATGAAGCCGAGGGCATTCGCAGCTTTTCGCCTCCGCCCGACCAGACCACAAGCTCGTCCCAACTTGTTTAGGCCCGCCCTGCCGCCCGGTACCATGGAAGTGGAGCGGGCGCCGTGTTGTCTGGTTTTGATCCCTTGGTTGAGCAGTGGTTTCGGGAGCGCCTTGGTGCGCCCACCGCGCCCCAGATACAGGGATGGCCGCTGATCCGGACCGGTGCGGACGTTCTCATCTCCGCCCCCACGGGATCCGGCAAGACCCTTGCCGCATTTCTCATTTGCCTTGATGCTCTGGTTCGCGAAGCCCGCAACGGACCGCTCGCCGATGAGATTCGGGTCGTTTATGTTTCTCCCCTGAAAGCCCTCAGCAACGACATTTGGAAAAACCTGGAAGTGCCGCTGGCGGGGATCCGCGAACTGGCTGAGCGCCAGGGCATAAAGCTGGCTCCCATTCGAACGGCCGTCCGCACCGGTGACACCCCCGCGTGGGAACGCCAGCAGATGGGCAAGCACCCGCCGCACGTTCTGGTGACGACGCCGGAATCGCTGTTCATTCTGATGACCGCCGAAAAGTCGCGCGCCGCGCTGCGCACCACACGAACCGTAATCGTCGACGAGATTCATGCGATGGCCGACGACAAACGTGGTTCGCACCTGGCGCTGACCCTGGCGCGCATGGATGCACTCACGGGTCATCGGCCGCAGCGGATCGGCTTGTCGGCCACGGTGAAGCCGATTGAAGAAGTGGGGCGATTTCTCGGCCCGGATACGCGAATCGTGAACGTGGGACACCGGCGCGACATGGACCTGGCGGTGATGGTGCCGCGCGACGAACTCGGCCCTATCGCCACGCACGAAATGTGGTCCGAGCTGTATGACCGCATCGCCGAACAGATTTTGGCGCACCGCACCACGCTGGTCTTCGTGAACACGCGGCGTATGTCGGAAAGGGTGGCGCACGCGTTGTCGGAGCGGCTGGGAGAAGGCCCGCTCGGCCAGGCTATGGTGCTTCCGCATCACGGCAGCCTGGCGCGCGCGCTGCGTCTGGAAGCCGAAACAAAGCTGAAGAACGGCGAGCTGCGAGCGGTGGTGGCGACGGCATCGCTGGAACTGGGCATCGATATCGGCACTGTGGATCTGGTGGTGCAGGTCGGTTCGCCGCGGTCCATCGCAGTGGCGCTGCAAAGGTTCGGCCGTTCAGGACACTGGGTGGGCGCAAGACCGAAAGGCCGGCTGGTTGCCACGACACGAGATGAACTGGTGGAGTGCGCCGCGCTGCTGCGCGCGATCCGCGCCGGCGAGTTAGAACGGCTCGAAATCCCCCAAAACGCGCTGGATATTCTGGCGCAGCAGGTCGTCGCGATGGCCGCGAGCGAGTCCTGGGACGAAGAGGAACTCTGGAAGCTGATCCGCTCGGCGTGGCCGTATCGCAATCTGAAGCGGTCCGATTTTGACGCCATCATCGCGATGCTGTCGGACGGTATTGCCACTTCGCGGGGCCGGAGTGGGGCATTTCTCCATCGCGATCAGGTGAACGGAGTGGTGAGCGGACGGCGGGGCGCGCGACTGGCGGCGATCACGTCGGGTGGCGCGATTCCCGACAACAGCAATTTCGCCGTAACTGCCGAGCCGGATGGCCGCAACGTAGGATCGGTGGATGAGGACTTCGCCACCGAGAGCCTGGCTGGCGATGTTTTCCTGCTGGGCACGCAATCCTGGCGAATCAAGCGCGTGGGCAGCGGTCGCGTCTGGGTGGAAGATGCACGGGGTGCGCCGCCTACAGTGCCGTTCTGGCTGGGCGAAGCGCCGGGCCGCTCGGCGGAATTGTCGCGGACTCTCTCCGAGACGCGGGAGCGGTTACTTCAACCCGACGCTATTGCATTTCTGACAGCCGAATGCGGGCTCGATGAAGCGGGTGCCAACCAAGCTGTCGCATACGTCCGCGCGGGCGTGGAAGCTCTGGGCGCGCTTCCTTCGCAAACCACCGTGATCGCCGAGCGTTTTTTCGATGAAAGCGGTGGCATGCAACTGGTGATCCACGCGCCTTTCGGATCGCGCATCAACCGCGCGTGGGGCCTGGCATTGCGCAAACGGTTCTGCCGCACGTTCAACTTCGAGTTGCAGGCCGCGGCCACTGATAACGGCATTCTCATCTCGCTCAGCGAACTGCACGCATTTCCGCTCGAACTGGTCTTCGAGTTTCTCAAACCGGGAACCTTAGAACATGTTCTGACGCAGGCTTTGCTGGCTGCGCCCATGTTCACGGCCCGTTGGCGATGGAATGCTTCGCGCGCGCTGGCCATTCTGCGTTTCACCGGCGGCAATAAAGTGCCGGCACCCATCATCCGCATGCGCTCTGACGATCTGCTGGCCTCCGTGTTCCCTGATCAGGTAGCTTGCGGCGAAAACCTGACCGGCGAACCCCGCATCCCCGATCATCCCCTGGTCAACGAGACCGTCGATAACTGCCTGCACGAAGCCATGGATGCCGATGGATTGATCCGGCTGCTCGAAGACATCGAAACGGGCCGTGTGCGGGCCGTGGCTATCGATAACGCCGCGCCTTCCCCGTTTTCGCATGAGATTCTGAGTGCGAATCCATACGCGTTCCTCGACGATGTTCCGCTGGAGGAACGGCGCGCGCGAGCCGTGCAGTTGCGCAGCACTCTGCGCACGGATTTCGTGGGTGGCGCGGGTGTGCTGGATCCTGCCGCAATTGTGCGCATCGGCGCGGAAGCCTGGCCCGATGTGCGCAATGCCGACGAGTTGCACGACGCCCTGCTCACTCTGATCACGCTGCCCCCGGTCGCGGAATGGCAATCGCACTTTGATGAACTCAAGGCGATGCGACGAGCTTCAATCGTCCTGCGCGGTGAACGGGAATTCTGGGTGGCGACGGAGCGGCTGGCGTCCCTCGACGATCATGTGCTCACCGTTCGCGGCTGGATGGAGTCGCTGGGGCCAGTGACCGCCAGCGCACTGGCCGACAAACTAGCGCTGGACCTCCATGAAGTAGAGCGGGCGCTGCTGACGCTGGAAGCCGAAGGCCAGGTACTCCGGGGCCGATTTTCTGTAGCGGAGGGACAGGGCGAAATCCAATGGTGCAATCGACGCCTGCTGGCGCGCATTCATCGCGTCACGCTGGGGGATTTGCGGCGTGAGATCGAGCCCGTGCCTGCTCTCGATTTCCATCGCTTCCTGTGCCGCTGGCAACACGTTCTGCCAGGCTCTCAGCTTCATGGCCCCGACGGCGTGCTGCAGATCATCCGGCAATTGCAGGGTTATGAGATTCCGGCGGCGGCGTGGGAAGCGGAAGTGCTGTCGCGGCGCGTGGCGAAGTATCAGCCCGAGGATCTGGATGAGCTGTGTCTTTCGGGCGAGGTGATGTGGGGGCGGCTCTCCGCGCATCCGGCCATGGAGGACGCGAGCGGCCGTCGCGTGCGCGCCACTCGAATCGCGCCAATTTCGATTTTCCTGCGCGAGAATGCAGGCTGGCTGCCAGAAGTGCGAATCAATGACCCGCGAATCGCATCGGAAGACGCGCAGCTCGCCGCGCTTTCGCATCCCGCTCACGATATTCTGCGGGCGCTGAGCGAACACGGCGCGTCGTTCTTTGGGGATCTTGCGCGAGCTACCCGACGCCTGGCCAGCGAAGTGGAAGACGCGCTCTGGGAGCTGGTTGCCGCGGGGCTGGTGACGGCCGACGGGTTCGAGAATCTGCGCGCGCTGATCGATCCGAAGCGGCGTCGTGGCGAGGGCCGGGGCCGCGAGAGGCGTCCACGTCATGCGGCGGGGCGTTGGGCACTCATGCGACGGGCGCTGCCTGTGGCCTCGGACATCGATCGAATCGAGGCGTTCGCGGATCAGCTCATCCTGCGCTGGGGCGTGCTTTTTCGCGACCTGCTCACCCGCGAAACCACCGCGCCGTTCTGGCGTGACCTGCTGCCCATCCTGCGCCGAAAAGAAGCCCGTGGCGAATTGCGCGGCGGCCGATTCGTTTCAGGTCTCTCCGGCGAACAGTTCGCCTCACCCGAAGCGCTGGATCTTCTGCGCTCCGTCCGCCGTGCCGGATCGCACCCCGAAGATGAGTTGTCCATCGCCAATGCCGACCCGCTCAACCTCACCGGCATCATCCTGCCCGGCCCGCGCGTGAGCACGATAGCGGTGGGGAGCCGGGTGCTGACCACGATGCCAGTGGGGGCGTGAGGGCGGGGCGACAGATGCCGGCGAGTTCCCATTTCTTCGACAGCCTGTCGCAACGGCGGCCACGACTCATTTCCCTGTTTTCGGCGAACGCCTATCGGTTCTTCGGGCTCATTCCTGACCGCTCACGTATAGTACAAATATGGCGAAGAAGAATCCGGCAGCCGTCGCTTTGGGGCGAGCGGGCGGCAAACGAGGTGGCCCTGCCAGAGCCGCCAGGCTCACGCCGGCACAGCGGAGCGAGAGCGCTCGCAACGCGGTCAAGGCGCGATGGGCGAAAGCCAGGAAACAGAGTGGTTTTCACCGGGTGACGGAATTAGCCAGGAGCGTTCCGATTAACACCTCGGATGGCGCGATGCTCGACATCCTGAAGCGGATCAGGTCAGCGAAGTCCGCAACCGAGATCCGCAGACTCTCTCGACAACTCGAACGTGTTATTCTCCATAAACAACGCAACCCCTCCTGAATCGGAGTGCGGCCCCATGCCATTCTCAGCCAATTGTGTTGCGTGGTGTCAACGTTGAACGGGCTGCGTACTCAATGCCGAAAATCAAGAAGCCACTCGCCCGGGAGTGCTGGATCACCTGATTCAACCCTACCGAGAGGACCGGATTACCGCCGACGATTTTCTGGAACTGAAACACTGGCTGGAATCCGATCCGACCGTTCCGCCAGGGAGGTGGTTCAAGCGTTTCAAGGCGTTCACTCTTGCTGGCGATGGCGAAGAGGTCCTGTGAGGGACTACTGGCACATTACGCCGGCATTTCATCGCCTTTTCGGGGCGTCTTTCCGCCCCGGCGTTTCATGATCTTGTCGAAGGCTTTGAAATCCACGCGCGCCTGGCGGTCCGTGAAATACTTCGCCGTCTGAAGCGCCGACACCTTCTCCGCCACGGCCGTCGCCACGAACTGATTGATGCTCGTTCGGTCTTCCCGGCTTAACCGCTCCACCGCCTCTTTCAGCGAGCGCGGCAGACGCAACGGATATGTCTGGGTCTCTTTCATCGCTTTATCCTCGCTATCGCCTCCGCTGGAAGCAGGACCTCCACTCCAAACCGGCTCCCCGCGTCTCCATAATCCCGCACATTGAACGTCACCAAGGCATCGGCCCGGCCGTTAACCGCCGTCTCCAGAACCATCTCATCGTTCGGATCGCGCAACTGTGGCCGCCACAGGAAGTGCGTTCTCACAGGCTCTGCCATAGCAATGATGGCGTCGAGGAAGATCTCAACCTCGCCATCCGGCAGCTCCGCGTCCACCCGATGCTCGACTCTTCGGCAAACCGCTTCGTACTCCATGGCGAGGGGCACGCTCAACAAGAGAGTCGCCTCGTTCCGTCGCACAGCCCGAATGATGGCGGCCGAAGCGCCCCGTGGACTGCGCATGGCAGCGACCACGGTGTCGGTGTCCAGCACAACTCTCACATCGTATACGATATCATATGGCCGGCAATGTCACATTGTGTGTTTCGAGGATCGTCGACGGATGCCGCTCGTGCCATCATCCATAGTGTGAACCCGCCCACCCGCAGAACCGGCCTCAAGCTCTTGATCGGCTCTCTCGCGGGAGCACGCCTGCTGAAGCCCGCGGATGCCTCTGATCACTTCACCATCGGCGGCGGCGCCATCGATGTCGGCTTCGAGTCCGGCGATTTCGACCTGCCTCGCTCCGCCCTGCTGGACTGGGTGAGGGAAGCCGCCCGCGCCGTTACCGCCTATTTCGGCGCATATCCCGTGGCTAACGCGCACATTCACATCTTCCAATCCGAGCGCGGCCAGGGCGTCTCCAACGGCCGCAGCTTTGGCGATCATGGCGCGGTTTGCCGCATCGCCGTTGGCCGGCACGCCACGCTCGACCAGCTTCATCGCGACTGGATGCTCACGCATGAAATGGTGCACTTCGCGTTTCCGTCGCTCGCGGACCGCCATCACTGGATGGAGGAGGGGAGCGCAACCTACGTGGAGCCGATTGCGCGTGCGCTGGTTGGCAACCTCACCGCCGAACAGGTGTGGCACGAGATGGTTCGCGATATGCACCAGGGCCTTCCCGAGCCCGGTGACCGCGGACTCGACAACACCCCCACCTGGGGCAGAACCTATTGGGGCGGCGCGCTGTTTTGTCTGCTGGCCGATATTGGAATTCGCAAGGCCACGAAAA
This sequence comes from Bryobacteraceae bacterium, assembly GCA_050013535.1. Lineage (GTDB taxonomy): Bacteria > Acidobacteriota > Terriglobia > Bryobacterales > Bryobacteraceae > CAWACP01. Next base: position 10,214 of record JBEKFB010000139.1, read on the forward strand.
ATGCGCGAGGCCTGCAGGACGCGCTGCGAGCCATCAACCGGGCGGGCGGCAACATCACTGTTGAGTGGCCCATCGAACACGCCTTCGAGACCGGCGACAAGGCCACCGGCACTACCACGCTCACGGATCTGTATCGCCAAGTGCGCGACACTCCCGTGGATGTCGATCTGCCCGCGCTCTGGCAGCAACTCGGCGTGCGGCTCACCGGCGACACGGTGATGTTCGATCCGGCCGCACCCCTCGCCGCAACGCGCGAAGCGATCATGCGGGCAAGCTGAGCAAGACGAGAATTTCGGCCGGGGTATTCTAAACGTCCATGAGCAAAGGCCGCATCCTTTTGTGGGAGCGCATCAAGTAGTGGCTCACACGCGAGTTCGGGTTTCGGACGAGTGGTCGGGCACTCTTCCCCTGCTTATTGGCGGACTTCAGCCAGTCCAGATCGCGGGTAGTTGGCATGCCCGCTACCGGATCGCGAGCGCTATTGACAACGACCGCGGTTTCGTAGATGATTTGAGTCCATGACCATTGCCAGAGCAGCCGTCCGGCTTGCCACAGGCCCGGAAAAAAGAACGAGGCCCCTGACCGGTCGAAACGGGCTTGTGCATCGATATTTCTATTTTTCGATGTCGTTGCTGCTGGCGGCGATTGTGGTGGAGGGCTTCAAGCGTACCGTCGACCACAACCTGTTCCATCCGGCTGTATCGCGGCCGTTCATTCTCAGTCTGCGCTGGTTCGTGTACACAAAGTCGGTTGGCATCGTTTCCTCGGCTGGTTTGGCGCAGGGCTCGCCACCGTGATGGTTCCGCTGGGCGTCGCAACGGCCATCGTAATGGCCCGCTTTGACACGGTTCAACTCCATCAGAGCGGCGCGGATGCTTTTCTGAGCATCCCGTTCTACGACATGGTCGCGTTTGGCGTGTGCATTGCGCTTGCCATCTATTGGCGCACGAAACCGGAATTGCATCGCCGGCTGGTCTTCATCGCAACCTGCGGGCTCATGGATGCAGCTCTTGGTCGCTTTGACTACGTGTTTGACCACAATCTGTTCTATCCTTGCCTGGACCTGCTGATCCTTCTCGGCGTTGCGCGCGACCTGCTGGTCGATCAGCGCGTCCACAAGGTGTATCTGCGTGCGCTGCCGGTTTTGATCGTTGGTCAAAGCCTCGCGGTATACATGTGGCGGCAGAATCCTTCATGGTGGCAGGCGATCACGCGCGTGATCATGCGATAGACCACGCGAAGGCATAATCCTTGTAGGCCGCCTACTCCGAAATCATGTCGATCGTCCCCAGCCACGTCTCCACCAACTGAGGCCATCGCGTTATCGGAGACTTCGTGGGACGCAGCCCAAACGCATGCCCGCCGTGCGCATACAAATGCATCTCCGCGGGAACCCCGGCGTTCTTCAGCGCGATGTAGTAAGCCAGCGAGTCATTGACATTGTCCACGTGGTCATCCTCCGCCTGCAGCAAGAACGTAGGCGGCGTCTGGCTGGTGACATGAATGTCGGGATTCAACCCCAGGTCTTTATCGGCGTCGGCCGCATGGGGAACCACAAACTTCCTGGTGCCCTGCGTGGCATCCCACTCTGCCGCGGAAAGCGACAAATGCCCGGGATAAAGGGACACCCCAAAATCCGGACGGCAGCTCACTTTGTCGGCCGCATCCACTGCCTGATACAGACGCTTTTCAAAATGGTTGCTTATTGCCGCCACCAAATGCCCGCCTGCCGAAAACCCGAGCACTCCAATCTTGTGCGGATCGATATGCCACTCGGCCGCGTGAAAGCGCACCAGCCCCACGGTCCTCTGCGCATCCTCCAGCGCCATCGGCGATTCCGGATATGGCCCCGATTTCGGATACGGCCCCACATCGGTCACCCGGTATTTCAACAGCACACACGTAATCCCTTTGGGCGTCAGCCAGTCGCAGACCTCCGTTCCTTCCAGATCGATGGCCAGCATCTGATAACCCCCGCCGGGAAACACCACCACCGCGGCGCCGGTATTCTTCCCCTTCGGCGAGTAGACCGTCATCGTGGGCCGTGTCACGTTGTTCACGCCCACCACCTGCTTCCCGGCAATCAGATCGTCCTTCCCTGACGACTCAGCGAACTCCGGTCCCGCAACAGGCTGCGGATCAGGCGCAGCCCCCGGCCATATCGGGATCTGCGTATGTCCCGGCGAGGGCTGCCACACAAACTTCTGCGCGCTCACACCGCCGAACGCAAACGCAGCACAGAGAAGAAAGACTGAAGGCTTCATCACGCCAGTTTCAACGCTTGTCAGGTGGAAACCACATACTCACTCTGAACCAGACCGCTGGCGTACTGCCGCGTCCCGATGTGCCTAAGGACGATGTCGCGCGGTACGGCGCCAAAGAGCGGAATCCCGGCGCCGATGAGCACCGGAACGCGAGTGATAATGAGGCGCTGAATGAGCCCGGCCTGAAGAAACCGCTGAATGGTGATCCCGCCATCCACGTAAACGTGCTGAATACCGCGAGCAGCGAGCTGCGACACGATTTCGGCCGGAGCCCCCGCCATACGCTCCACCACTGCCCCAATCGGGAAGGGGGCGAGCGGGCGAGTGCTGAGCACGAAAACGGGCTTCTCACCATAGGGCCAAGTGTCAAAGGTGAGGACCGTCTCGAAAGTCTTGCGGCCTATGACCAACGCATCCACCGTGGCCATGAACTCATCGTAGCCGTGGGGTTCGCCATCGCCCGGCGGCAGGAAATCGAGGTCACCATTGGCTCGTGCGATAAAGCCGTCGACGCTGGTGCCAATAAAGACGGATGCTTTCACGGCAGAGTCCTTCGATTGCCGCCTGACAAGTATTAGGCCGACCCCCGGATCCGGCGGATCAGGCGTGGTTCCCAGCATAGCGCAGGAACCGTTCCGGCCAACCCCGACGCCCACTCGCAATCCCGATCGCCGTGGATGAAACGCTCTACTTGCGATAATAGCCCTGCCGCGCGAGTCCCAGAAATCGCTGCGGAATGGGGCAAATCATGGCTTTTTGTCCCGGCAGCGGCCCAGCCGGGCACGCCCGGGGTTTTGGAATGGAAACGGATGCCAAAAAGATCGCCAGTGAGGCAAATGGGGATACACTGGATTGCAGCCGGGAGGCAAAATGAAAATCCCGGTTCCTTTGTCCCAGGTCAAGTCTTGTCGGAGGTCTGAGAAGATGCACATTCCAGCAATGCGAGCCATGAAATTGTTCGTCACGCTTGCTTTTGCCGCGGCAAGTCTCGCCGGGGTAAGCGCCAATGCCCAAGCCCCGGCATCAACCGCCCCGGTGGGCAGCGGGATCCCCGCAGCGCCTGCCGGAGGAATCGATCCGTCGACGCTGCCCGATATTCAGGGAATTCACCTGGGCATGATGGCTCAGGATATGCTTCCTAAACTGGCGGCTCTTTACCCAGGGAAGGGCGGTCCCAGCCAAGCTGGAGTGAACCCTGTCAACGTGCGGTACATACAGGCTCCGAATCGGCCCTGGATCGGGGACATATATGGAACCGGCAGCACCACCTCAGACAGTTTTACGGCCACGTTCACAGGGCCCCCCAATAAACAGGTGGCCGTTTACCTGATGCGGGCTCTTGGGTTTCAGAGTGGCAGGTACCCGCTCCCGGACGCGCTCATTGCTGCGTTGAAACAGAAGTACGGGCCGAACCCGACCATGAAACAGCCGGCCGTGCTGTGCTGGGCGTATGACGAACAGGGGCACCCCGTCGCAATGCCTGTGTCGAAAACAACATCCTGCGCGACCAACCAACTGCTGGCGCCTGTGAACTCGATTAACACATATTTACCAGGTGGGGCCATACTGCCCATGGTGCAGGCCGACGTCAATCACTGGCTTGCCATGAAGTGCGGAACGGGCGTGATTGTGGTGGCGAGTTTGAACCTGACGAATCCCGGGAACGGAGGGCCCTTGGTTG
>JBEKFB010000140.1:0-10449 GCA_050013535.1 Bryobacteraceae bacterium
TCGAAGTGCGATTCCGCCTGTTCCTTCGACCACCGCGCGTCAAAGCGCTGGATCAGGTCCGCCGAGGTCGCCACCTCAACGCCACAGGAACGAATTAAATCGATGGTCCCGCCATCCACCATGGAAACCAGCGGCACTGCACAGTTCGGCGAGAACTGCATGGCCACGCGATGCGCGCCGTTCAGCAGCTTCGTTAACCCATCGCGCTGTGTTGCCCAGGCGGAGTACACATGCTTCGCACCGGGCAGTTCATCGAGAGCCCTGGGTTCCACGGCATGCACCAGCGCGCGCGGTTCGCCCGATGCCGGGATGAAGTAATACCAGCGGCGCGACGCCAGCCCGGCATGCTGCATGTTGAGAATACGATACGCCAACGGGTCGCGATGATGATGGTCGAAGAAGAGCCAGCCGTCCAGACCCTCTTCGCGGATTGCGTCCTGAATCTGATTTATTTCCATGACGGTTCCATATTACGTGAAGAACTGGTCACGTGAAGAACCGTTCCCATTTTTCGCGCGCCGGCGGCGGAGTCAGAAAACTCACCAGGATCAGCGACAGCACCGACGCGGCCAGCGCCGGATACACGGCGTCCACCGATGTCCTTTCACCCATGTGGGCGGCATTCCATACGATGGTGATCGCCGCGCCCAGTATGATCGAGGCAATTGCCCCCGGGGTTGTCGTGCGCTTCCAGAAAAACACGGCCAGCACCACCGGCGTCACCGCTGCACCATAGATCGTATAAGCGTAAAGCGACGCGGCCAGGACCGATGTAAACGTGGTCGCCTGCAGAAGCGCGAATCCGCCCAGCAAAATCACGATTAGCCGCGATGCCAGCAGCGTTCTTCGCTCCGAGGCATGCTTGTCGATGAACCGCGAATACACATCGTGAATCAGGTTCGTCGCGGGAGAGAACAGATAATTGTTCGCGGTGGAGATTACCTTGGCGAAAATACCGCCCAGCAGAATCGCGCCCGCCAGAGCCGGCAGGCCGAGGCGCGCGCTCAACGGGATGATTTCACGCGGATGGTCGGTTTTGAACATCGAACTGCCGATCACCGCCACAGTAATCAGGAGTGTCTCGAGAAGCAGCGTCCCGACAATCCAGCCATACACAGCGAAACGCGCGTCTTTCTCGGATCTCGCGGAGAAAAACTTCTGGTACATGCTCTGGTTGCCTACGAGAAGCAGCATGGTGGGAATAAAGTAGCCCAGTGCTGTGACCGGACCGACGCTGCCGAATACCTGAAAATGCGAATCGGGAAGGACACTGCGGACGTGCTCCCAGCCTCCGGCACGCTGCATAAGCAGCGGAACGGCTACGATCACGATCACAGTCACGAGACTGCCGATAATCAGGTCAAGATACGCAATGGAAGCCATCCCCGCGGCTGCTGTAAACACAACCACAAACCCGGCGACGATGTACATTCCCGTAGTGGCGGGCAGCGAGGGGAAAATGAGATGCAGCACGTCGCCGCCGCCGATGAACTGATAGCTCGCGATCACCGTGTACGCGACCACAATAGAGATGGTGCCCAGCACGCGGGCCCCGACATTGAATCGCAGCTCCAGCAGATCAGGCACCGTGAACTGAGCGAAACGCCGCGCGCGTCCGGCGATGAAGAAGATCACGAGCAGACCGGCCCATCCGCCAGCTCCTTGCCACAGTGCCACGTAACCGTTCTTATATGCGTTCTCGCCACCTGCGAACAGGCTGCCCGCGCCGATCCACGACGAGAGCAGCGTGAACACGAGCACGGGCCATGGCAGCTTTCTCCCGGCCACCAGAAAATCCGTGCTGCCGTGCACGCCCAACGCCTTCACCACGGTGGTGATCAACAACACCGCCACTACAATCGACAGAACGACGATGTAGATCATTCGGGCTGAGCTTCCTTTGCGGCCGCCGAGGGCTGTCGGATGGAGTACTGTATCACGGTGGGAATGTGCACAACTCCCGCAATCTCCGGGGCGTTGACCACGCGGAATGACGCGACATCGTCCACCCAGTCCTGGCTCATGCCGTCGCGGTATTGAGTGGCCACCGTGACAGTGTATTCGTTGCGCGCGAATGCGCAGTCGAGTGCGAAGCAGACCTCGAGAAGATCGCCCGCGGCCACCGCGCCGATCTGAAGGCCTTCCACGCGCGTGTTGGTGCCGAAAACATCCATCCCGATTCGGTTGCGGATGAGCAGGCCAACCACCGGATCATCGACGTCCTTCCGCATCTCCGCCTGCACGCGCACGCAGAGCCGGTCGCCTGCTTCAAACGCGCCGCACTTTCGCCCGAACCGGTCGGTGATCGCGACATCCACGATGCGGCTCGCGCCGTCGCCATGGCGAAAGCTGGCGCTGGTTTCGGTACTGGACGGCGTGTCCTCGGTATCGTGCTGCTTCTCGAGCACGAACCCGACGTAGCGGTTCACGGCATCGCTGGCCGCGCCAAGAAAGCGAACCTGCCCGTCCACCAGGAACACCGCCCGGCTGGCCAGCCGCTTCACCAGACCAAGATCGTGAGACACCAGAAGCACGGTTTTGCCGGCGATTCGAAACTGCTCGAACTTGCGCACGCAACGGGCGGAGAACACCGCGTCGCCAACCGCCAGGGCTTCATCCACCACTAGGATGTCGGGGTCCACATGGATTGCCGTGGAAAACGCGAGACGCAGATACATGCCGCTGGAATATTCGCGAACGGGCCGGTCCATGAACTCGCCGATCTCGGCGAAGTCGGTAATGTCGGGGAAACGCGTCTCGATCAACCGCCGCGGAAGGCCCATCACCTCGCCGCTCATGTAAACGTTTTCGCGGCCAGTGAAATCCGGGTTGAATCCCGCGCCCAGTTCGAGCAGGCCGGTGACGCGTCCCGCGCAAAGAACACGGCCCGTGGTGGGTTGGAGCACTCCGCAGACAATCTGCAGCAACGTGCTCTTGCCCGATCCATTGGGACCGATGAGCGCGACCACCTCGCCGCTTTCGACGCGCAGGCTCACGCCGCGCAATGCCCAGAATTCCTGAGCGCGCGGGCCGCCGGGCAGCAATTGCCGCACACGCTGCGCGGGGTTCCGGAACAGCGCGAAGCTCTTGGAGACGTTCTGGACGGCGATCACTCGAATGCTCAATATACCGCGCCAGGCGGCAATCGAGGGCCAGCGTGAAGTGCACCACTCTGGTGCACCTGATACCATGAAAATATGAAGCGGCAGTCGCGGACACTCAAGCAAACAGCGCCATCGGTACGGCAAAGCGTCACCATTCCTGCACAGTTGGCGATGGAAGTTGAGCGTGTCGCCAGAAAGAATCACCTCACGATGAGCCGGGCATTGGTTGTGCTCGCGCAACGCGGAGTGGAGGCGGATGCGGCAGCCCGCGACAGCCTCAAGACGACGTATCGGCGTTTCATGACTGAGGCCGATCCCGAGCGAAAAGATGAAGCGGGGAAGGATCTGATCCGCGCAATCTTCGGGAAGGATGCCATTGCCGAGGGTCCGATTCTCTAACCTGCCGCGCCCTGTTTGGGAGCACCTGCTGGCGCGCGTCGCGGATCGTCAGATCTCGCTCCAGGATCTTCGCAGGTTGCAGGATTGGGTAAATACCGGGCCCTGTTCCCCCGAGGGAGATTGGTACAAGGACTTCGGCTCATTCCTGATCTGCGGGAATGGCGAGTTTCCGAAAACTGTGCTGTCGAAAGGCATGGCGCCGTTTGGAACTCGAAATCGAGTAGGTACGCGTGGTAATGCCGAAGCAGGAACGCACTTCAACAGATGGGTGCGACTCAGCCAGTGGAGAACGGATCCGCGTTGGCGCCAGAAAATCTTTATCGTCTACCAAAAGAAGGGAGCGATCTGGACGCATAAGACAATCCAATTCTGATCGCGCAAGCCGACCGCTTTAGATTACCGGCTTCGCCGCCGCTGCCGTACTGCTGGCGATTCTGGGCATCTATAGCGTCATTGCTTTTTCGGTGGCGTCACGCGTGCAGGAGATGGCCATCCGCATGGCGCTTGGCTCTCAGCGCTCCGGAATCATGCGGCTGATTCTCATCTCCGGAGCGAAACTCGCGTCCATTGGCTGCATTCTCGGTCTTCTGGGAGCAGTGGCGGCTTCCGATCTGCTGAAGTCATTCCTGTTTGACGTGAGCCCGTTTGATCCGCTGGTGCTGACCTTGGCGGCTATTGCGGTTCTTGTGCTGGCACTGACCGCTTCGGCGATTCCCGCGCAGCGTGCCGCTTCCGTCGACCCGATGCGGGCGCTGCGGGCGGAATAATTTACACGCCGACAGGCACCGCTTCGGCGGAGCGCGCTTCGTTGAAGCTGTAGCCGAATCCGCGAATGGAGCGGATCATCTTCGGGTTGGCGGGATCGGGCTCAATCTTCTGCCGCAGGCGCAGGACGTAGACGTCGACGGTGCGGTCAGTGACCGCACGGTCCTGTCCCCACACTGCATCCAGCAATTGCTCGCGGCTGAAGACGACGCCGGGACGGCTCATCAGGTATTCGAGCAGGCGGAACTCGGTCGCGGTGAGCGACAACTCCTCACTATTCAGCCGCACTACGCAACTGTTGCGGTCCAGTTCCAGCGTGCCCGAGCGCATCACCCGCGGGGCAATGGACGGGCCGCGAAGCTGCGTCTTCACGCGCGCTACCAGCTCGCGCACGAAGAATGGCTTCACAATGTAATCGTTGGCGCCAAGTTCCAGGCCGATAATGCGGTCAGCTTCAGACGCGCGGGCGGTCAGGAAAATCACTGGCACCTGCGACAATTCCGGCGAACTGCGAATGGCCTTGCAGATTTCGAGGCCGTCAACATCGGGCAGCATGATGTCCAGAATGGCGAGGTCGGGTTTTTCGCGGCGCAGGAACTCCAGGGCCGAGCGCCCCGTTTGTAATCCCACAAAAGCGAAGCCTTCTTTTTCCAGGTTGTACTTCACCAGGGAGTAAAGATCCGAGTCGTCTTCAATCAGAGCAATCTTTCGCATACTTGTCACTGAAACTAACCCGCCATTGTTACAGACAGATTACAAAACGATGAATGCCTTGCTACGTGTCGGTTTTCTTTTATTCTAGCGGGCGCCGCGCGGGCCAATCGTAAAGACCGCGCTCGATGATGTAGTGGCCAACGGCGGGAGGCAGGTCGTCGGGCATTTCTCCCATCGCAAGGTGTTGGCGAATCTCGGAGGAGGACACCGGCAGAGCCAGCGTGTCCAGCCGATCAACCCGTGCGCCCTCCGGCGCCGAGTAGGAATGTCCCGGCCGCGTCACCACGATAAACCGCGTAGCGGCAACCACGTCGCGCCACCGGTACCACGATGCAATTTCGGCGAACGCATCTGCTCCCAGAATGAAGTACAACTCGCCGGGCCGTTGCGCCTTGATCTTTTCAAGGGTCAGGATCGAATAGCTCTTTTGGTCGCCTTCCTCCAGACGCGACGTCTCGAAGCGCGGGTTCTCCGCGCAGGCGAGTTCAACCATGTGGAAGCGGTCCGCCCAGCTCGCGCCGGTGGAGTCGGATTTGTGCGGTGGACAGCCCGCCGGGATGAATAACACCTTCTCGAGGGCGAAGGCGTCGGCGGCTTCGCGCGCCACCGTCAGATGAGCATTATGGATGGGGTCGAACGTCCCTCCGAAGATAGCGATTGACAATTCTCAGGATACCTGTTCCCGGCAGATTCCGCGCCGGCTGCCGCGGATGAATTCGACGAGGTGCCGGCCGTGTTCTCCCGGTATTTCGGCTTCGATGCGCGCCAGAGCTTCGGCCAGCTTCAGCCCGGAGCGGTACAGGATTCGGTATGCGGACTTAAGTGCGGCAATGTCGGCAGCCGAAAAGCCAGCTCGCTTCAATCCCACCAGGTTCAGGCCCTTGGCCTCGATGTTGTAGCCCGCATACAGGAAATATGGGGGCACGTCGCTGTTCACCCGCGTGTTGCCGGCAATCATCGCCAGCCGCCCGACCTTCGAGAACTGATGGATTACAACGCCTCCCGAGATGAACGCCTGATCTTCGACATCCACGTGGCCCGATACCAGCGCGCAACTCGCGATCACGGTCCTGTTCCCGATGCGGCAATTGTGCGCGATGTGGCCGGAGGTCATGATGTAATTCTCGTCGCCGATCTCGGTGACGCTCTCCGGCTGCGTGCCCCGCGAAATGGTGTAGTGCTCGCGGATCTTGTTGCCGTTGCCGATGCGCAGATAGCTGCGCTCTCCGGTGAAGCCCTTGTCCAGCGGGTCAGTTCCCAACACGGTGCCGGCGGAAATCTCGTTGCGCTCGCCGAGAGTGGTCCAGCGCTTCACGAAGACGTACGGCTCCAGCCGGCAGCCTGCGCCCATCTCCACTTCCTGTTCGATCACGCAGAATTCGCCGATTACGCACTGCGGGCCGACGATCGCATCGGGATGCACACGCGCTGTTGGTGCCACGGTGGCCGAAGGATCGATCGCCATAAGCTTGTATCATACGTGAGGTAACAACACAGGCCGTGACATAGCAACACAGGCCGTGAGGTAAGAGCGCCGGGCGCGAGGTGACGATGCGGGTTTCCGAAATTGCCGAACTGGTTGGCGGGGCATGCGAGGGCGAGACGGATCGCATCATTGGTTCGGTTGCCGCACTCGATTCCGCCGGCCCGAACGACGTCTCATTCGTCGGCAATCGCAAAGCAGCGGAGTCGGCCGCCCAGTCGCAAGCGGGATGCCTGCTGGTGCCGCCGGAGTTTCCTGGGGGGCGCACCATCATCCGCGTTGCCGATCCGCGCGCTGCGTTCGCCCGTGTTATCGCGAGGCTGCATCCACCCGAGTTACCGACGCCGGGCATTCACCCCACGGCCGTGATTGCTCCCGATGCGCATCTGGGCGAAGGGGTCTCGATTGGCCCGCACGCGGTGATTGGCGCGGGGGCGTACATTGGCGACGACTGCGCGATCGGTGCTGGAGCCTCCGTCGGCCCGCGTGCCCGTCTCGGTTATGGCTGCCTGTTGCATGCGAACGTCACCATCTATTCGGATGTCACCGTCGGCCAGCGCGCCATCATCCACTCGGGCGCGGTGATCGGCGCAGATGGTTTCGGCTTCGCCATGGCCGGCGATCGCTGGGAGAAGTTTCCCCAAATCGGCCGCGTCGAAATTGGCGACGACGTTGAGATCGGCGCGAACTCCTGCATAGACCGCGCGGCGCTTGGCGTCACCTCCATCGGCGACGGCGTAAAGCTGGACAACATGGTGCACATCGCGCACAATTGCCGCATCGGCCGCCACGTTGTGATCGCCGCCCAGACCGGCCTCTCCGGCGCGGCGGTGGTGGAAGATTACGCGGTGATCGGCGGGCAGGTCGGCATCGGCGACAAGGCGCGCATTGAATCGCGCGCGGTACTGGGCTCCGGCTCAGGCGTTCTCACCTCGAAGATCGTTCGCCACGGTCAGGTGGTGTGGGGCACGCCGGCGCGTCCGCTGAAAGAATACCTCGAGCAACTTGCTGACATGGCCCGCTTACCCGCGCAGAAACGATTGGTAAAATCCCTGGCAAAGCGCCTGGAAGAACTCGAAGCCCGTTTGAAAGAGCTCGTGGCTCGTGTTGAAGAAATGGATCAGACCGGCAGTTGAGCGCGCCGCGTGCTTTCTTCCGCGCGCTCCAGTACGTCGTCGGCGGACTCCAGCAACTGCTGAATGCGCGCCAGCATTGTGCGCGCCTCTAGCAATTCTCCTGGTATGGTCATCTCCAGATAGTAGGCGATCGCCTCAATAGTGCTCAGCGGCTGACGGAGGTCGTGGGTCATCTCCAGCAACGCGCGATCGTTCTCCGGATGCGCTGACAGGTCGCGGAAGAAGGCGGAACCCGACGCGGGGGCCAGTTGTGCAACAGACACTTCTTATGATTCCTTTCTCACCGTGCCACCTCGGCGCGGCAAGACTTTTAGTTGATCAGGGGAGTAACGTTCAACGTTATACCGCTAGTGACGCCCTCAGGTCAATAGCGTTGTTACGGATTCGTGGCGATTCGATGACATACGTTGAATTCAGTAGAGATTCGGTTCGAACGCCGGCGGCGCCTATCGTTTCGGTTTGTAGTCGACGAACAATTCCGGGAATTGTTGTTTCAGCGCGTCGACCTTCGGACGGTCGCAGACCTGAATGTATGGATTGCCGGGATTGTAGTAAGCGTAATCCTGATGATAGTCTTCGGCGCGATAGAACGCCTTGAGCGGCGTGACCTCGGTGACAATCGGAGCGGAGAAGATCTTCCGCTGGTCAAGCTGTGCGATGTAAGCTTTGGCGAGCCGCATCTGCTCGTCGTTGGTATAAAAGATCGCCGACCGGTACGACGTGCCTACATCGTTGCCCTGCCGGTTGAGCTCGGTTGGGTCATGCGCCACCGAGAAGAAGACCCGCAGTAACTGCCCATAGGTGATCCGCGATGGATCATAAATCACTTTGACCGATTCCGCATGGCCCGTGGTCTCAGTCACCACCTGCTGGTAGGTGGCAGTTGCCGACGATCCACCCGCGTAACCGGCCGTTGTCGAAACCACACCCTTCACCCGTTCAAAGACCGATTGCACGCCCCAGAAGCAGCCGCCCGCGAACACCGCGGTTTCCTTTCCCGGCCGGGTGGCTAGCGGAACATCGGTGGCGAGGGGCGGAATCGGCGCGGCACAGGCAATGGAAATTGCCAGCAGGAATCCGATGGCGGCGCAACGCGGAGCGATGAGAGAAGGCATGACAAGTCCTCTAATCCAGGATACCGTGAGCCGTAGTCAGGTGATAGGCTTGCAGTCGATGGTGAAGGACAGCGGAGGCTTCCGAGGGATCGCACTCGTGTCGTTCGTTTTGTTCCAGACGCTTCTGCCTGGGCAAAACAAGGATTCCTCTGCATGCCCGGCGAACATAGGCGCTCCCGCCGGGTCTGTTCCCCTGGTTGCCGTCCGCAGCCGTGCAAATCAGCCAGGGCTCATCGTCTGTGGCAACCTCGAAAAGCGGCGCAACGAAAACTCGGTAACCGCATCGGAGTTCGATGTTTTTCAACGCGGCTCGGATAAGCCAATCCTGGAGTTTGACGCGCTGCGACATGCGGAGATCGTGGCCGGAGAAAGCCGAATATCGGTTACCGAAATTATCAATTGGCCGTTCGGCCCGAGGTGGGAATGGACTGATGTACCTTTGCGCGAATACGTCATCGACGCAGGTTCGCCGCCAGCCGTAAAGCAGCGAATCGTACTAAAGCCTCCAAAACACACTCCGTCAGAAATCGGGGGATAATCCGCAAATTCGAGGACCTCAGTAGGTCCCGAACGCCTCCCGATGAGAAAGCGATGGGAGATTTAATCGGCCGGCTTATGGCGGCAGCTCTCGGAGGCAGCGAAGAAGCCTCAACCGCTTTCCGCAGGATGGGCGTGTGGCTGTCTTCGCTAGATCCGTTCAGCGCAGAGTACGCAGAGACGTACAATCTCGCTGTCGATGTTTATGATTCGTACTTCGGGACCAACATGTCGGGCGTCCCTTGATCGTCATGCGGCTCGATATGGCCTGATCCGTTCCGCGATCTCGGAACCACGCTCGTCCTCCGCCAACTCCAATTCGTAGTGTGCCTGGAGATTCGTCCGGAATTGAGGCGTCGTTCCGAAGTAGCGCGCCAGTCGCAGGGCGGTGTCCGCGGTAATGGCACGCCTGCCGCGCACGATATCGTTCACGCGCGTCGCTGGCACCAACAACTCCATCGCCAGCCGATTCGCAGTCAAGCCAAGCGGATTCAGGAAGTCCTCCCGCAGCGTCGTGGCTGGATGGGCCGGAGTCATCGTCTTCTTCCTGGACATGAAGTAAATATACCAGGCAGCCTCAGAGGCCACCACAGCAGGCTGCGAGCCTGCCCCACGGGATGCTACAGCTCCACCCGGTCCATCGCCAGAAACTCCTGGATGTGAGGATTGTCCGAACGATCCAGATCCTCCACCGGTCCGAAGTAGATCGCCTTGCCTTCATACAGGAACACCACCGAATCGGCCACCCTGCGCATCAGCTCCAGATCGTGGGTCACTACCACCGAGGTCAGCTTGAGTTGCCGCTTCAGCTTGAGCATCAGGTTGGTCAGATCGTCGGACATGATCGGGTCCACCATGGTGGTTGGCTCGTCGTAGAGAACGCATTCGGGTTGGGCCGCCAGCGCGCGCGCGATCGCGACAGCCCGCTTGTAGCCGGTGGAGAGATCGGCCGGGTACACGTCGCGATAGGCCAGCAGTCCCACCATGTCCAGCAGGCCGTCCACAACGTCCTCCTTGTTCTGCTCGTTGTAGTCATCGCGCAGCTCGAGCGAAAACAGAATGTTCTCGCCCACGGTGAGCGAATCGAACAGCGCGCCGGACTGGAATACCATCGTGACCTTTTTGCGGATGGTCCGGAGCTGAGTCTCGTCAAAATCGGTAATGTCCTGGTAGGCCACCATCACCTGTCCTTTGTC
>JBEKFB010000141.1:0-10444 GCA_050013535.1 Bryobacteraceae bacterium
GCACCCGTACAGCACCGAATCCGTCGACGACTATCTGAAGGCGATTCTGGAACTGGGCGGCGCGGAACAGGAGCGCGTAGCCGGCCACGCACTGGCTCAACACCTGGACGTTCGGCCCGCGTCGGTCACAGGAATGCTGCAGAAGCTCGCGGCGCAGAAGCCGCCGTTCGTGAAATATGAGAAGCATCACGGCGTAAGCCTCACCGCCGCCGGACGGATGCGCGCTCTGGAGGTGCTGCGCCACCACCGTCTGCTGGAGCGCTTTCTCCATGATGTGCTCGATTACTCATGGGACGAGGTTCACGATGAGGCGGAGCGGCTGGAGCATTTCATTTCAGAACGACTCGAAGACCGCATCGCCGCTAAATTAGGCGACCCTGAAACAGATCCACACGGTCACTTGATTCCAGAGCGAAATGGCGCCGTGACGCCCCGGCAGGAGGTGCTGCTAAGCAGTTGGGCGTGTGGAGTTCCCGCTGTGATCAGCAGCGTATCTGACCGCGATGCCGCCGCGCTGCGCGAGATGAATCGACTTGGGATCAAACCGGGAGTGCCAATTACCGTGGAAGCCGGAACGCGCAGCGCATCGTTACATGTAAGACTTGGCGAACACCCTGAGCCGATTCGTCTACGCCAGGCGCTGGCCGCGACAATCTCAGTGGTGCCCGCATAGTCACCTGGTCCGGTTAGCCAGGAATCGATCAAACGAAGCCGCGCCCGACCCGGCAATCATGATGGCGAGACAAACGGCGATAACGAGCAGTTGATACTCGTAGCCTTCACCCTTCTGCGTCCCGGTCCAGTTCATATACAGGCCGTTGGCCAGGTTCACTTTGAAAATCGCCACCACCATCGAACACAGGATGCCGAAGGCGGCTACGCGGCCGAGCAGCCCGACAATGAGTCCGATGCCGCCCAGGAACTCCGCGGCGATCGCCAGCACCGTGAACGGCGCGGGAATGCCCAGATTAGCGTGAAATGCGTCCACGGTATTAGAGAAGCCGTTGCCTCCGAACCATCCCAGCGCCTTTTGTGCGCCATGCACGAAGAAGAGAAAACCGAGCACAAGACGAAGAATGGTGGGGGCAACGCTGCTGCCGGTTCTAAGTATCCTACGCATCTTTCACGCTCCTTGTGTCGTCGGCTTCGGCCGACTTGCCCAGCTTTCGCAGAAGCCGGGTCGCCGTGGCCCGTTCTTTCTCATTGAGCCCGGCGGTGGCCGCCTCAATATCGGCACTGTGCCGGATAAACGCGGCCTCGATCATGCGGCGGCCTTCCGTGGTCAGGTGAACCACGCGCGTGCGCCGGTCCCCTGCCTTCACCTCGCGGCGAACCAGGCCGCGCTTTTCCAGCCGGTCGATGGCGGTGGTCGCGGAACCACTGGTCAGCGGCACCCGAGGGCCAATGGTATTCACCGGCAACGGACCCTTATGCAGCAGAATCTCCAGAATCGCGAAGTCGGATAGGCACAGGCCAAGCTCTTCGATGCTCGCGCTGGCGCGTCGTCCGATCGCCCGATGCGCCTTCATCAATACCAGCCAGAGGTGAACGCCCGAGGTCTGGTTCGCCGATTCGTTTCCCACACCCACGAGATTCTTGATATCAAGGGAAAGTTACAGGAATCGCCGTCGGCACCCGTGCAACTTAATTGCAACGTTCACCGCCTCGTAATATGCTCGTCACTTAGCCGACATCGCAGAGAGCCAGAATCGTCTTGCATATGGCTGGAATGAACAGAGCGGAACCACGTGTATTTCGGGATGCGCTGGAGTCAGTGCTGCCCTCAAACAAGACTCTGCCCGTGCGCCCCGTGCTGGAGAAGATGCTGGGTCTCTCCCGGCTTGATCTGTTTTATAGCCAGGTGACTGAAGCTGACGCGTCCGAACCATTCCTGGACCGCGCGCTTCGCCTGCTCGGCGTAACCATCGACGTTTCCGATGAAGACCTGGCGCGAGTGCCCGCTGCGGGCCCGGTGGTAGTGGTCGCTAATCATCCATTTGGCATGGTGGAAGGGCTGGTGCTGGGCGCTGCGATGGAGCGCGTTCGGCCCGATGTGCGGACCATGGCCAATCATCTTCTCGCCGCCATGCCGGAACTGCGCGAACGCATGATCATGGTGGACCCGTTCGACCGTCCCGATTCGCCCCGCCGAAACCTGAGCGGCCTGCGGGCGGCGCTGGAATGGTTGCGCGGCAGCGGCATGCTGGTACTTTTCCCAGCCGGTGAGGTTTCGCAGGTCGATTTCTCGCGGCGCGGCATCACCGACTCGGAATGGAGCGACTCCGCTATACGCCTGGCCGCCCGCGTGAACGCCCCGATTGTGCCTGTGCGCTTCACCGGGAACAACAGCGCGCTGTTCCATGTTCTCGGCTTGATGCATCCGACCCTGCGCACAGCGATGCTGCCGCATGAACTGTGGAACAAGCGGGGCCGGTCAGTCTCGATGCGCATCGGGCAACCGGTTGACCCCGAGATCCTCTCGCGATTCGAGAACGAGCGCGCCGCAACGGCGTTCGTCCGGAACCGGGTGTATTCGCTGAGCAGCAATTCGCCGGTTCGCCGATGGGGACTGCCGAAACCGGCAACGTTTCAGAAGCCAATCATCCCGGCGATTCCACCCGAGGTGCTCGATGAAGAAATCGGACGTCTGAACGCCGAGGCCACGCTGCTCAAAGCGGGCGAAATGCGCGTACTGCTGGCATCGGCGCAAGCTATTCCGTTCACATTGCGGGAAATCGGCCGATTGCGTGAAATCACGTTTCGCGAAACTGGCGAAGGCACGGGCAGGCCGCTCGATCTTGATCGCTTCGACGAGCACTATCTTCACCTCGTCCTGTGGAACGACAAGGAACGCGAAGTGATGGGCGCATACCGGCTGGCGCCATCTCTGGACGTGCTGCCAACGTTCGGAGTCCGCGGGTTCTACACCAATACGCTGTTCGCGTGGAAACAGCAGTTTCTCGATCGGCTGGGGCCTTCGGTGGAGCTCGGCCGGTCCTTTGTGCGAGCGGAGTATCAGAAGAGTTTCTCGGCACTGCTGCTGTTGTGGAAGGGCATCAGTCAGTTCCTTGTGAACAACCCGCAATACCGCATGCTCTTCGGGCCGGTGAGCATCAGCAACGACTATCGCCCCGAGAGCCGGCATCTCATGGTGCGTTTCCTCAACGCGTATTGCCGTGATGAGCATTTGTCGCGTCTGGTGCGGGCTCGTAATCCATTTCGGCTGAAAGCGCGACGCGATGTGGACGACATCATTGAAGGCACCGCCCAGTGGGACATCGATACGCTGTCCACCGTGATCGCCGATTTCGAGACCGATCAGAAGGGTGTACCGGTGCTCCTCCGGCAATATCTGAAGCTCGGCGGGAGATTGGTCGCCTTCAATGTGGATTCCGGCTTCTCCGACACGCTGGACGGCCTCATCGTTGTGGATGTCGCGCGCACCGAACGCCGCACGATCGGCCGCTACATGGGTGCGCAGGCGGCAAAGAGATATCTGGAGTTCCACGGCACGGCGGAAGCATAATCCGCAACTGGTATCATGTCAGGCACTCGTGGGCCTGCGTGTTCGCCATCTGCCGGTATTTGTGAAGCTGGCTTCGGTCGCCTTCGTCGTCGCGATTGTGGCTGCACTGGCGGCCGTGGCCCTGGGCGTTACTGCCCGTTTTACAAACTGGGTGGCGGCCGACGGCAAACACATCAACATCGTGTGGATCAGCGACGGCCTGCCCCCGCTTCCAGCCGCGGAGCTGGCCGTCGCACGAAAACACCGGACACGCGACGGTTCCCACTTACGGCACCAGAATGGTTGTAACTGCGCGCTTGTGTTCTGGAAAACCCCGGCGGATGCCAGCGCCGACACGCGCTTCGCGGATCTGATGGCGGGCTTCAACGGATGCACGGACGTGACCATCGATTGCTGCGTATCCGATGCCGCCGGCGAGACGTGGCTGCTCGGGTCTGGCAAGGATGAAAACGAGCGGGGCGAGATGATCGACGGTCCGCAATACAGAGCTATCGGCTGCCTGCGCGGCCGGATGCACGCCCGTGCGCCGATTGGCGGGTTGATCGATTGTGAACGGCTCTATCAGGATCTCGTGCAGCGGATTGAAAATCCCGACGTTCGCCAGAAAATGGCTACGGACTGGATCGATTTCGCACTCGGCCGCATGGATCCGGATGTGGTGACTTGTTCCGGTCTGATTGGGCAATGCATCCTGCGCCAACCGTCCAGCCCGTTAGCGGCTGCGCTGCGAAAGGCAATGAAGGAGCGCGTGACCTACGGCGAAATAACCCCGAACGACCTGGCCCGCACCGTGGCCATCGCGGAGACCGGCCGACCGGACGCGCAATTCACGCAAACCCCGGTGCTCCGCGCCTTCTGGAACGCCGTTCGCTAATCCCTCTTTCCCTCGGCACCGCGCACCGCGCATAATAGGAAATCGCCGCCCGCGGGGCGGGCGATGTGCGTGCCTGACCCGGCCGCGACTTCTCTCTGGAGTGAGCTGTATGAGGAGTGTAGTTTCGTTCCTTCCGGCCGCTGGCAGGGCCATAGTCTGCCTGGCACCAATTCTCGCTTACGGCCAATACACGTGCGGTACGCCCGGTATCGCGATTACGCCCTTCATTAATGGCGTCACCGGAACCTTTCCCAACATCACTTTCACCGGCATGAAGCGCGTCGCCGACGGAAGCTGGACCGCGGCTCAGATCGATGTCAGCAGCCCGTACAACTTCGTAACCACGACGCCCAACTTTCAGAACCTCGTCTCCGCATGCGCGCCACCGGGGCTGGGAAATACGGGATCGGGCAAAGTGGTGGGCGCCGTGCCGCCCGCGGTCGCTTCGGATTTCATTGGCCTCGGCAATCTTGATGGCACCGGGAATCTCAGCGTCGCCGTAATCAATCCCTATGCGTCGAGGACCGGTGTCACCATTTACATCGGCGATTCCACGTTCATGCCGGTATCGGTGGCCACATTCCAGACCGGCTACCTGCCCACCGGATTAGCAATCGCGGATCTCAACCATGACGGCAAGCCGGACATCGTCGTAGCGGACCTGCAGGTGGGACAGACTGCTGACAACGGCGACATTGCGGTGCTGCTGAACAATGGCGGCGGTTCGTTTGCCAACCCGGTGAAGTACATGCCAGGGAGCGGTCCCATTAGTGTCGCGGTGGGCGACGTGAACGGTGACGGCATTCCCGACATCGTTACCGCCAATAATAATGACGGTACGGTGTCGGTGTTGATCGGTATCGGCAACGGAACGTTTAAGACGGCAGTTCCCTATCAGGTGGGTGGGTACCCGCAGGGCGTGGTGCTGGCCGATTTCAATGGCGACGGGAAGCTCGATATTGCCGTAGGGGTCACCGGTGGTCAAACTAGTCCAACGGGCTACGGTGTCAGCGTGCTCCTGAATCAGGGCAACGGCGTCTTCGGTACGGCGCTCACTTCGCCCGCACCGGAAACTCCGTTCTTCCTCGCCGCGTATGATTTCGATTCGGACGGCAAAATGGACCTGGCGGTGAACGATGGATTCGGCGCCGAAGTGGCGATATTGCACGGCCTGGGCAACGGTATGTTCACGTGGGCTCATACCTATGCCACGGTGCAGAATCCAAGCTCGTTGATCGTTACCGACTTCAACAACGACGGCATCGCCGATATTGTGGTCGGCGCGGGCAACAACGGCTATCTTGGCCCCGACAACGGCAGCAACGACATGTCGGTGCTGCTGGGCAATGGCGACGGCACCTTCCGGGGCACCGCCCTTTACCCGTCAGGTAAGGGAACGAACTCAGTGGCAATCGCTGATTTCAACAACGATGGCAAGGCTGATATCGTCGCTGGCAACCAATCAGGCACTCAGTTTGTTGATTTATTAACGGGCAACGGCGATGGAACTTTTGCGCCCGCTGTCAACGTTCCGCAATTTGGCAGCGCCGTGAGTTTCGTAACGGCCGCCGACTTCAACGGCGATGGGAATCAGGATATCGCGGCAACCACGGCCGATGGCTCCGTCCTGGTTGCGCTTGGCAATGGCAAGGGAGGATTTGCCCCGACGACTTCGACCAGCGTCATCGGATCACCCGGCTACATGGCCGTCGGCGATTTCAATGGAGACGGAATACCTGATGCTATAGTTGCCGGCAACTTCGGGTTTTCCAACGTGGGTGCGGTCTCCGTATTGATCGGTAACGGCGACGGTACCTTCAAGACGCCGACAATACCACTCAACAACGTCAACGCGCTCACGGTTGCCACCGGCGATTTCAACCTCGATGGGAATTTGGATGCGGCGGTTGTTGTTGGCGGCCTTATCGGGCTGCAGACTCCCGGATCGCTCGTGATTCTCAAAGGCAAAGGCGACGGCACGTTCACCGCTCAGACGCCGTTGAATGTGGGAACCACCCCAACCAGCCCTATTTCTGTCACCGTCGGCGACGTAAATGGCGATGGCAAGCCCGATCTGGTGGTGGCCTATCAGGACTTCATCGCGAACTTCGGCATTCAGGTGTTCCTCGGAAAAGGCGATGGCACATTCCAGCCGCTCACTCCGATGACCACTGAATTCGGGGCACAGTCAATCGTCATCAACGACTTTACCGGCGATGGCAGACCGGATCTGGTCATCTCGCACTGCTGCGGGGCCACGAACATGACGTACATGATCGGCAACGGCGACGGGACCTTCCAGACCGAGACTGAGTTCAGCTCCGGACCCAGCCCCTGGGGGTTGGCGATGGGTGAGCTAAATGGTGATGGCGTGCAGGATCTGGTGGTGGCCGACGAATTGGAACAGGGCTCGGCTTATGCGGCGGTTCTGCCGGGCACGGGGTTGCGCACACAGTCGGCGGCAAGTTTTGCATTTCTGCCGCTGGCGCCGGATTCCATCGTGGCGTGCTTTGGCAGCGGCGTCGGCACAGGTACCTCGGGGGCGGGACCCTCCAACGTTCTGCTCGGCACCACCGTTAACGTGCAGGATTCGGCGGGCACATCGCGGCCGGCCACGTTGCTGTACGTCTCGCCACATCAGGTGAATTACGTTGTCCCGGATGGCACCGCAAGCGGCCTGGCGACGGTCACGGTGACCAACGGCAACGGAACCTCGCTAACCACGAAATACTACGTGAGCCCCGCGTCACCGGGAATCTTCGCGCTCAATTCCGGCGGCCTGATCGCCGCCAACGTGATTCGCGTTCACTCGGGCGTCACGACGATGGAGAACATATACACCGTGACGAATGGTAAGGTGCTGGCCAACCCGCTGAACCTGGGCGTCTCCAGCGGCGACACGGTGTCACTACAGATACTCGGCACGGGCTTCCGTTCGGTGAGTCAAAGCAATCTGCACGTGACCATCGGAGGCGTGAACACGCCGATTACGTCCTCCGGCGCGCAGGGATCGCCGGGTCTCGACCAGCTTACCGTACAGGTGCCAACCAGCCTGGCTGGACGCGGAAAAGTCACCGTTGTCGTGATCGCCGGCTCACAGGTGGCGAATCTGACCAACTTCGTCATCCAGTAAGAGACCAAAACCCGGTAGCTTTTGCCTGTGACTTCGCGGCGCAGGCTCGGGAAGCCCGTTGGGCCGCCTGTCTGTTTGGCTGCTGGCTTGCTAGGATACGGCATGTGAGCCGCCACAGGAAACGATGGCTAATCGGCATTGCCCTGTCTGCCGTTGCGGCCGTCGTCGTGTTGTTCGTCATCGCGGCGAACATGGTTCGGAACTTCCAGCCCATGGTGCACGACGAGGCCGTAGCGTACCTGAGCCGCCGCTTTCATTGCGATGTGCAATTAGCAACACTCAACGTTCATCTGCCGAAGCTGTCCAAACTCGGCGTGCTGTTCAGGCGGCAGCGCGGCGCTCTCGTCATGGTGGATGGCGCCGGGCTGGTGATGCGCCTTCACGACCGCCAGGACCTGCCGCCCCTGTTCGCGATGCACAAGTTTAAATTTGTAGTGGATCTGGGCGCCCTCACCGACAAGCGAAAGGCAGTGGATTCTGTACTGATCGATGGCCTCGAAGTCAATCTGCCGCCGCGGCAGAAAGACGATCAGCCCGCTGTGGCGCCTCCCGCACCACCCGTCAAAGCAGGCGGACCGGCCACAAGCGTCCTGATCCGAGATGTGAAAATCGCCAACGCAACGCTGTCGCTTCTGCCGGCGGACACTGCGAAGAAGCCGCTGGTCTTCCAGATCGCCAACCTGAGACTGAAATCCGTGGGTGTTGGCTCACCCATGAAATACGACGCGACCCTGACCATTCCCCGCCCACCCGGCCTGGTGCGCAGCCAGGGCGACTTTGGTCCATGGCAGACCGATGACCCCAGCACCACGCCTCTGGCTGGCAGCTACACCTACGATCACGCGGACCTCGGCGTATTCAATGGCATCGCCGGGATTCTCACTTCAACGGGCAAGTTCGACGGCACCCTCGGCGCAGTCCACGCCACCGGCGAGTGCACGGTACCGGACTTCCGTTTGAAGATGACCGGGCATTCGGTTCCTGTGTGGGCGCACTTCGATGCTCTGGTGGACGGCACTAACGGCAACACCACCCTGCAGCCCGTGCACGCGCTTCTCGGCCACACTGCATTCATCACTTCCGGCACCGTGATCCGGCATGGCGACGACAAGCAGAGAAGCATCGATCTAAAGCTGAATATGCCCAACGGCGACATGCGCGATCTGCTTCGTCTGGCCACCAAAGACCCGCCTTTCATGGATGGCCGTCTCGACCTGAAAAGCACCGTCAGCATTCCGCCACTGACGAAAAAGGTCATGGACAAGTTGATGCTCGATGGCACGTTTCAGGTCAACGACGCGCGCTTCCTGAAGTCGAATATTCAGTCGCAGCTCGACCAGCTCAGCCGCCGTGGGCAGGGGCAACCAGGAAATCAGGCAATCGATCAGGTGGTTTCCAACATGGGCGGGTCGTTCCATTTGCAGAACGATCTGATGACCTTTCGCGAGCTGACCTTCGCGGTCCCCGGTGCGTTTGTCGAAATGTCCGGCGATTACAACATGAGCCATGAGAGTCTCGATTTCCATGGTTCGCTGGCGCTGGTGGCGAAACTCTCCGAGATGGTCACCGGCTGGAAACGCTGGATACTGAAGCCCGTGGACCCGTTCTTTGAGAAGAACGGCGCGGGCACGTTTCTTCGCATCAAAGTGGACGGCACCACCGCGCAACCGAAATTCGGACTGGATCATGAGCACTGACCGCCGCCGTCGCGTGGCATCCTGAAAGCTGAATGCCAATCAACGAGACGACCCTGCGGGTCCGTTACGCGGAGACGGATCAGATGGGCGTCGTCTACTACGCGAATTACTTCATCTGGATGGAACTGGGACGCGTGGAGTATTGCCGCGCCATCGGTTTTCGCTATCGCGACATGGAAGAGCAGGACGGCATTCTGCTGGCGGTGATCGACGCGCAATGCCGATACCGGCGCCCGGCGCGTTACGACGACGAAGTGACGGTTCGGACGGAGTTGTCTTCGGCCAGCCGCAGGGGCGTGGAGTTCGCGTATGAGATGTTTGTCCGCGGTGAACCGATCGCATCCGGATCTACAAAGCACATGTTTCTCGGGCGCGATTTTCGCCCCGCAGGACTGCCCGAGAAATATCATCCGCTGTTTGGAATTCAGGGCGGGGTATCATAGACCGATTGCGAGTTAGCACTGGCATTCCCTGCTTCTATCCGGTACTCGATACCGCCATGCTGGCTCGCGTTCCGATTGATCCCGTAGAAGCGGCTCGCGCGATCATCGGCTCCGGCGCGCGTATTCTGCAGTTTCGCCACAAAGAGCATTTCTCGCGAGCGATGTTTGAGACGGCCGAGAAGATCGGCGACTTGTGCCGATCAGCTGGATCGTTATTCGTCGTGAATGACCGTGTGGACATCGCCATGATGCTCCAAGCTGCCGTCCACCTTGGGCAGGACGACCTGTGTCCCGCGGACGCCCGCCGGCTGATGGGACAGAATGCAGCCATCGGGTTTTCCACACATAACGAAGAGCAGCTCCGTGCCGCCACGGGCGAGCCGGTGGACTACCTGGCGTTCGGCCCACTGTTCGGCACCACGACCAAGGAGAATCCCGATCCCGCTGTGGGGCTGGACGAATTGCGGCGGCTACGTCCGCTGATTACGAAACCACTGGTGGCGATTGGGGGCATCACTCGTGCGAACGCGCTCGCGGCATTTGAAGCGGGTGCCGATTCGGTAGCAGTGATCGGAGATTTGCTCGCGGGGTGCGCGCGCGCCGCGGACATCGGAAAACGGACGGAAGAATGGCTACAACTGACCGGCAGTCTGGCACGGGTCTCGTAAAAGGTCTCGGCCTGCTCGATTCCACGACGCTCGTCATGGGCTCCATGATTGGCTCCGGGATTTTCATTGTCTCAGCCGACATCGCGCGACAGGTGAACTCGCC
>JBEKFB010000142.1:0-11228 GCA_050013535.1 Bryobacteraceae bacterium
GCCGCCGGCTGGGATGTGATCGTACCAGCAGACAACGTATTCCCGATGCAGGAGTTTCTGGTCTACAACAACGTGCCGGAACCGAGTGCCTTGCTTCTGCTGCTGACGGCCGCGGGTTTCCTAACTTTGACAAAGTTCCGCCGCAAACGGCGGGCGTAATCGGCCGGGAGGGATGGGCGGACCCTTATCCCCAGCCATCCACCACGAACAGTTGCGAAACCATGCGCCGCAGCGAGTACGCGTAGTGCTCGCCGTCGGGCGTGATCGCTACTTTCGCCAGCCATTGCAAGCCGCCTGCCACGGGCGAACTGAACGTGCGAACCAACTCCGCGCGGCCCGTGGAGGGATCGGCCAGCAGTACGCGGAACGGCGCGGCGCCGACGGTATTCATGTACAGATGTCTGCTGTCGGCGGCCCATTTCGCCGGGACCAAGGTCCGATCCGGTCCACAGGATTGAACATTATCGGTGCCCAATGCGATGACCACGCATTTTCCCGCCGGGGTTAGCCCCGCGAGATGCACGCCATCCGGCGCAATCGTGCTGAAATCGGAATCCACATACGCTCCGCCGGTGCGCAGAGGCTCGGGCTTTCCGCCGCTGAGCGATTGCCGGAATAGTGCCGATGCTTGCCCCTGGTATCCACCCGCCACCAGCAGACTCTTCCCATCCGGGAAGAACTGGGCCCACTGATAGAAGAAGCGGT
Organism: Bryobacteraceae bacterium; assembly: GCA_050013535.1. Classification (GTDB taxonomy): domain Bacteria; phylum Acidobacteriota; class Terriglobia; order Bryobacterales; family Bryobacteraceae; genus CAWACP01. The sequence goes on from JBEKFB010000142.1 coordinate 706, forward strand.
CCGCGGAAATACGCTGCGTCGTTCCATCGCCAACCGGAACCATCAGCAAATACTTTCCATCGGCGGGATCCATAGCCAGCGCCCTTGTGCCGTCCGGTGAAAGCGAAAGTGCCCGCCCGTTGCCGATGCGCGTTGTGCTTCCGGTTTTCCGGTTGTGCACATAGATCCAGTAGTGCGCGCCGCTGGCTTCTCCCGATTCGGTGAAGAGCACCAGATTTCCATCGGCCGAGATGTCGTCCACGTGGGAGCTGTCGAACCACGTCAGATCGCGCTCGCCCGTATCACCGGCCAGATGGCCCGTCATGGTCATCTGCATGTCGTCGCGCGCCAGCAGGACACGGCCGGTGGATGATATGTCGAGAAGGCGCAGGACGCCGGGCGCCGATGAAATCAGGCGATCTTTTCCATCCAGCGTGACCGCGCGTAGGGCGCGATCGATGCCCACATCGCTCGCCGCAAACCAGATCTCGCGTCCCGAGGGCGCCCACGCGATCCCGTTCACGCTGTTCCAGTGCCGCGTGAGCGTCCGGGCGTTGCCCTTCAGGTCCACCACGTCCACCACCCCGGCATCGTCGTCACGCAAGGGATGATCCAGGAAGGCAATGCGATCGCCCGCCGGAGAGATGCGCATCGCGGTGATCAGGCCGCGCGAACGATACAGAACCCGTCCGCCATACTCGATAGCGCCGCCGCCTTCCTGCACCGTAGCCAGCGTCTCGCCGTCAGGAGAGAAATCCGCGGCGTACGCGCCGTGTCCAACCACGCGCGGCGACCCCCCGTTCAGCGGAACGCGAGCCAGGTCCGCGTGATCCATGGGGAAGCCATTCGCGCCCCACATCATGATGGCCAGCTCTCCGGTGCGCGATACCGCCAGAATGGCGGAATGCTCAAAATCGAGAGGGCGCGCCTCCGGGCTGTCCGTGTTAACCAGAAAGATCTGGCCGTGCCCTTCCGCGGACAGACGCGTATAGATCACGCTGTCGCCGCCCGGCACGAACCGCGAGGTGCCCACCCACCCGGTTTGGAACGTGAGCTGGTGAAACACCGCCGGGCGCGTGTTCGCTGTGAAGTAACGGCGATACACACCGGCTCCCGCGAGCAGGGCCAGAACGATGCTTACGGCGGCATACAGCAGTGGCCTCGTTCGAGTCCACGGAGTGCCGGCCGGGGGAGCCTCAACGGCGGGCGGCTTCACCAGCTTTACCGGCTCCGCCACGGCGATTCTCTCCACCACGGCGAGGCTCGTCATGCCGCCGCGTTCCGGTTCGAGTGCGGGAACAACCGCCGGCGCACCCACCACAACCACCGGAGCGATGAAACGGTACCCAACCCGCGGCAACGTCTCGATAAACCGGGGCGCGTCCGCGGAATCACCCAAGCCGAGGCGCAGACGGTTGGCGGCGGTATTCAGGCCGCTCTCGAAATCGACGAAGGTGTCGGCAGCCCACAAATGGTCGCGCAGTTGGTCGCGGGTGACCACCTCACCCGGCCGTTCCAGCAGAGCGCGCAGCACCGCCAGCGGCTTTGCCTGGATCTTGACGCGGATGCCGTGCTTGCGCAGTTCTCCCGTGTCCGTGCGCAACTCGAACGGACCAAACTGTACGATGCGCCTGATTCTTTCCGCCGGCGCTCTGGGCGGGGGTTGGTTAGGCCCTTCCCATTGATTTGCATTCGGCTGCATGGGATCGGTTCTCCCCCCAGTCACCGCCACGCCCCCAGAACGGGCGGTGTATATATGGCAATGATACGAGCGAATGGTACCGATCGTTTCCTTAGTTTTATCTAACGCGTTAATCAGCTGATACTAAATGGCTTAGACGGTTTGATTAGAGCTGGGTTCCTCCTTGACCCAATCCCGGATCACCGCCTTGCCCTACAACCCTGACGTGGTGCTGTGCCTCCGGCGCGACCATGCTGCGAAGAACCACACTGCCACGCCGGCTGCCATGAGGCCAAGCCCAAGAGTCAGGGCGCTGATGTGGCCCATCTGTTCGTTCCGGTTTCGAATCAGGGCCACGATGAGGAGCGCCGTAGGTCCTACGCCCGCGAGAACGGCCCCGGCCAATCTGCCCGGCACCGCAAAGGGCCGCACCATGTCCGGCTCCCGCACGCGCAGCACGGCGAGCGCGATGAACTCCAGCACGAGGCTGGCTCCATAGAGCAGAATGTCCAGCATCAGGAGACGGTCAAAGCTCAGACCGAGCGCGGCAGTCCAGGCCAGACCGCAAGCCAGGATCGCCACCCAGGGTGCGCCGTTCGATAGCCGCCTCAGCAACACTCGCGGGGCGTAACCGTCCTCGGCCATGGCGATGGGCAACCGCGAGTACGACATGGTGAGGGAATTGATGATGCCCAGGCTGCTGATCATCCCCGCGACAGCCATCGCGACGCCGAGCCACGGTCCGGCGATGAGCGCGGCGATATCGGCCCAGCTACCGGTTGACCAATCAGCCGGCGGGACATGGGTCCGCCAGACTGCTGCCACCGGGATCGCATAGGAGAGAACAATCGCCACCAGCGCGGCAATCATCGTTCGTGGGTATGTTCTTTGCGGATTCTCCACCTCAGTCGCCACTGTAGAGGCGTTGTCCCATCCCATGTAATTCCACATGGCGACAATGATTCCGGCAAGCAGGCCGCCGTGCTCAGTGCTGACCGGAGCTGAGCTTGCGGCCGACGCACCAAACGCCGGATGACGAACCAGCGCATAGATCACCATCGCCACGAATGGGCTCAGCAACAGAATGCCGAGCATCACCGATCCGGTTCCCACCGCCTTCGCGCCGCCCAGGTTCCAGAGCACGCAGGCGGCAACCACCACCGCGCCAATCAGCATCCCGTTGTAGCCTTGATTCGCGGCCGGCCAAAGCCGCCCGAGATACAGGACGAAGAGCACCGGGTACGCAGCCATGTCGAACACGCTGGCCATCAGAGACAGCCACGCCTCCTGAAAGCCCCAGAACGGCCCGAGCGCGCGCCTCACCCAGACGTAGAACCCGCCCTCAGCCGGCATCGCGGCGGCCAGCTCACCCACCATCAGGCCGGTGGGAAGGCTCCAGATGAGCGGGATCAGAATGATGATCAGCAGCGCTGTGCGGTAACCGCAATCCTGAACCAGCTCTTCGAGGCCGTAGGGTCCGCCGGAGACCATGAAATAGGTGGCGGCCACCAGCGGGAGGAGGGTCAGCTTGCGTCGTCGCATCGGGATGGCATGTGTCAACCCGTAATGAAAACACGGAAGGGTTGATATTGCAAGAAAGCCGATGGCAACTGCCGGGCGACGGCGGAATCCCGTTACAGCTTGACGCGACCTCGTGGGCACCCTACACTGAAAGCGAAATCAACCTCAGCGTGTAGTACTCATGATGACCGTCACCGTCAAAAACAAAACGCCCCTTGTCGTTCCGCCGGCCGTGCGCCGTAAGGCCGGTTTTAAGAGCGGGCAGGAGATCGAGTTCAGGGCGTCGGGCGGCGTCATCACCATCGCCCCGAAGCTCTCACCCGACGAGATGCAGGACGCAGAGGAGATCCGCGATCCGCGCGTCCGCGCGATCATCCGGAAAAGCCACGAAGAGTTTCTCGCAGGCAAGACCCGTCCCGCCGAGGCATTGCTGGGCGAGCTGCAAAAGGCAAAAGCAAGGGCTGCCAACCGTTCAAAACGATGAGCGGCGCGTTCGTCGTTCTCACGACAGGGCGCTTCGACCGTCTACTTAAGAAACATGCGCACGGCCACCCCGAGCTGGCCGACGTTCTTGCTGAAGTCATCTCAATTCTTCGATCCGATCCGTATAATCGCAACCGGCGCCATCAGATCAAGAAACTGGAAGGCGTCCCTCCCGGCGACGGTCAGTATCGTCTGCGGTCCGGCCGCTGGCGTTTCCGTTATGACATCTGGAGCCAAAGGCAAGAGGTGGAACTCAACTTCTGCGGCCTGCGCAGAGAGGATACCTATTGAGGAACGCCGAGGCTGCCGCTCGTGCGGTGGTTGTGGAACTGGGCGGCCGGGCCAGGCGAGTCACGCAAAGCTTGCGTTAGAGTCGCGGAGTACTTAGCATGGAACTCACGGCCGATGTACTTGGCGTCGGTGCGGCTGGTGCGGACGGTGGGACTTGAACCCACACGACCCTTGCGGGCCAGCGGCTTTTAAGGCCGCTATGTCTACCAATTCCATCACGTCCGCACTCGCTTCATTATGCCCTACGCTTGTAGGTGAAGAACCCGCGCGCCTCCGTAGCTTATGAGGCCGTGGGAACGTCCTAACACCGGATGTCCAACTCACCTCACTTCACCCATCGCGCTGCTCTGTGCCTCGCCGGTTGTATGCTCGCCGCACAGGCGCAAACGGGAACGAGTAAGTCGACCGAAATGCTCAACCGGTTCAGCGATAGCGTGGAGGCGCTCGCGGCCCGGGTTGCGCCCAGCGTGGTTCAGATTTCGGTGACGAGTTTTGGCCCGCGCGAAGAGGGGGAAGGCTCGCGCACCGGTGTGGTGCTGGGGCGGCAGCAGAGCGTTGGCTCTGGCGTGATTATCGACCCGGATGGTTACATTGTCACCAACGCGCACGTGGTCGCCAACGCATTGCGAATCCGCGTGACCAGGACAGGGCAGCCAACGGCCACGGGGCAATCCGCAGCGGCGTCTGCGGAAAAGCCGGATGAGATTGTCACAGATACGCTGGCCCAGGCCCTCGCCGCGCCGGTGGACGCGACGCTGGTGGGCGTATTTCGGGAGCTCGATCTTGCACTCATCAAGATTCCGGCGAGGAATCTGCCCGCGCTGCGCTTTGCCGATTACAGCAAGCTGCGGCAGGGTCTGGTGGTATTTGCGTTCGGTAGCCGCCAGGGGTTGGGTAACTCCATGAGCATGGGGGTGGTGAGTTCGGTGGCACGGCAGCCGACTCCCGACAGCCCATTCGTCTACATTCAAACCGACGCGCCCATCAACCCCGGCGACAGCGGCGGTCCGTTGGTGAATGCGGAAGGAGAGATCGTCGGGCTGGACACGTTCATCCTCACGCAATCGGGCGGCAGCGAGGGCATCGGCTTCGCCATCCCGAGTACGCTGATCCAGCTTGCCGCCGGGAAACTGCGTAAGTACGGCCACATGCACCGGCAGCTCATTGGCGTCGGCGTGCAGACCATCACTCCGACGCTGGCCGCCGCGCTGAGTCTTTCGCGCGAATCGGGCGTGCTGATCTCCGACGTCACTCCGGGAGCGCCGGCAGAAAGCGCGGGGGTCAAGCTGAACGACATCGTGTTGGCGATTAATGGCGTGCCAGTGGACAATGTGCCGATGTTCAGCACCGCCATGCTGTCGCTTCCAGGCGGGCAGAAAGTGAAGCTCGATCTCCTGCGCGGCAACGAGCAGCTTTCGCTTAGTGTCGGAGCGGTGGAAGAGTCGCACGCCGCGGACCGCCTGGCCGACATGATCGATCCCGAGAAGAATCGCATTCGCCAGCTCGGCATCATCGGCATCGCCATCGACAAACAAACGGAAAGCCTGTTTCCTGGCCTGCGCGGTCCTTATGGTGTGATCGTCGCGGCGCTGGCGGCGTCCTCCGCGGCGAGCCTGACAGGGTTAGAGCTGGGCGATGTCATCCATGAGGTTAACGGCACGGCGGTAACGAGTATTGACGAGTTGCGGGCGACCATCGCGAAGTTCAAGCGTGGCGACCCGGTGGCGCTCTTCATTGAACGCGACGGAAAACTTCAATACTTGGCCTTCGAACTTGAATGAACGGACTGCTTACTGGTCCTGAGTCGTCGGAATCGAAGTGAACGCCGCCCCGCCGAATCGCAGGCCTAACAGAGAGACATTCCCGGTCGTGACCGTAAACAAAGCGGACCCGCTCTGCCCTTCCATTGCGGATAACCCCGAAAGCTGGTACATCGCGCTCTCGATCTTGGTGCCGGCCGCCAGCTCCTGTGTCGATGTGCCGATGACATTGCCATTGGGATCCCAGACCGTAATGGTAACGGTGGCCGCAACGTTGCTGGGATTCACGATCGCAATGCTGGTGACATGAGTGGTATCGTCCCACGTCAGGCTGATCGCTGTGGCCGTCGCGCTCTTGAAAGATACCAGCGCTTCCTGGTCGGCACGTCCCGCGACGGTTTGCCGGAAGACGCCATAGCCGTTCACGCCGACGGGCAGCGCAAGCGTAGCGTACCCCTGAATGAGCGTGGCGCCCGAATTCGGAGCTACGATGGTCGCGGTCTCCAGCGGGGCAAGCGTGATCTGTTTGCTGGTTCCCACTCCTGGCACGTTCAACGGAGTCCCGCTGTCGGCGGTGAATGTTACCCGAAAAGTCACCGTCACCGAACTGGTGTTTGTGAAATACAGCGCGGTATACCAACCGCCTCCAAAAGCAAACTGAGGAAGCACGTCTTCCAGTTGTTGGGCGGTCGCGGAACCCGAGACCGTGGTGTTGGTGTCGCTCTCCAGAAACAGAACGGTTCCACCCTCCACACGAGCGAGAAGATAGTTAACAGTGCCGTTCGGGCTGGTGATTTGCGCGACCCCGGAACAGTCCGCATTAACCGTATACGCGCCTGCGCCATTCCAGGTCACGCTGGTTGTGCCCCCGGTTGTCACTTCGCCCTCAACCATAACCCCGCCATTGCCATCGAAGGTTGTCTGGTTGGCGGCCTCGAATGCGGTCCTGACAGCGGCCGCGTAGGTTCCACCCGATAACAATACTCCATAGGTTCCGGACAGCGTTCCCTGCCCGCACACGCTCCCGGTGGCATTCGCCGCCCGGTAGAACCGGCCATTCGCTATTTCGGTGGCCCCGGACGATGTAATCGATACCAGAGTGGTGCCCCCGCCGCTGACCAATTGAAGGGCGAACTGTAAAGTGTCGGCGCTGGTGGTCAATGTGCCCGTCCCGGAACAGTTCGGCTTGATGGCATACGTCCCACTGACCACCAGCGTCGCCAGGACGCCGGCGATGCTCGTTGTCGTGCTGCCGCTGAGATTGCCATTTCCGTCAGCCATTACTTTGCCTAATTCATCGTAGGATGCGGTGGTGGCGCCGTTTTTCACCGATCCCGCGAGGCTGTAGAAAAAAGTTCCGTTCAAACTCGCAACGCTGCATTGCGCATAAGCCTGCAGCGAAAAACAAAGGACGATCAGCAGGAACAAACTCAGTTTGGCTGTTTTCATAGGTTCCCCCTCAAGGTGACGGTCGCTAAGCTTAGCAACATTCGAGATTAACGATGATGAGACGCAGACGTCCCGGTAACTGTTTCATCATGACATTCCCGCAACCGGTTCCCGGGGCGAAACAATCACCACCTGCCTGTCGCGCGCGAGGCCTACAATCCGCTGAATCAGGTCGCGTCCGAATAAAGAGCGCCAGTCCCGGTCGCGCGGCCGCGCCAGGAAAATCTGAGTGATTTGATTGCGCCGTGCGAAGTCCACGAGACCGGCAGGTACATCTTCGCCCACCAGAATGCGCGTTTCGATGTGCAGATTACGCGCGAAATTGAGATGGCGTTCAATGGATTCGCGGTCGCATTCGGGCAGGCCCGCGAGACCGCCGGAGGGTTGCACAGTGACCGCGAAACACTCGGCGTCCAGAAAATCGCCAACGCGTTTGGCGCGGCGAATGAGCATCGCAGTTTCGGGATCGGGGGTCACCAGAACGAGAATCCGATGCTGCTGGTCCGGCCGGGGCGAACCTCCGTTGTCCGCCGCCCACGCATCGCCTTCGGCCATACTGCGGTGTTCCACCTCGTGCGCGGTCTGGCGAAGAGCCATCTCCCGTAAAGCCACCAAAGTCGATTCGCGGAAAAAATTCTGCAGCGCGCGCTCGGCCTTCTCGCGCCCGTACACCACGCCTCTCTCCAGACGATTGAGCAAAGCTCGCGGCGTGACGTCTATCATCACCACCTGATCGGCCTGCTCCATCACCCAGTCCGGGATGGTCTCGCGAACGCGGATGCCGGTGATCTGCCACACCTGGTCGTTCAGGCTCTCGAGGTGTTGGATGTTCATGGTGGTCAGGACGTCGATGCCGGCGTCGAGAAGCGCCTGCACGTCCTCCCATCGCTTCAGCCGTTCTGAACCGGGGACGTTCGTGTGCGGGAATTCGTCCACCACGCAGACGGCCGGGTGGCGCGCCAGAATCGCATCGGTGTCCATCTCTTCGAAGGTGGATCCGCGATAATCGACGATTTTGCGCGGCACCAACTCCAGACCTTCGGTACGAGCGATGGTGTCCTTGCGCCCGTGCGGCTCGAAGTAGCCGATCACCACGTCCACGCCCTGCGCCTTAAGCTGCTGCGCTTCTTCGAGCATGTGATACGTCTTGCCGACGCCGGCCGCGTATCCTATGAAGATCCTCAACTTGCCGGTCCGTTGCTCGACCATGGCCTATTGAGGAAATACTCGCACATCCATTCCTCTGGACCGGTAAATCAGTTTATCCACCGGATTTCCCCACATGCGCGCCCACAAACCCGCACGCTGGCTGTGGCCGATGAATAGTTGCGTGATGCCGCGGGCGCGCGCAAATTGCAGGATGGCGTCCACCGGGTCTTCGCCGTGCAGCATCTCGATGCTCGCACCGGCGGAGCGTAGTAGTGTCAGCTTTTCATCGAGAGCCGCCTGATCCGGCGCGGAGATCTGAGGTTGATGCACGTATGCGCCGATCAGCTCGCCATGGAATTTCTCGGCGATGCTGCGCGCGGTCTCCACCATCTCATGCACGTTGGCGCGCGGCGTTATGCAGACCAGAATGCGCTCGTGCGTGCCGAAGTGCTGGTCGATACCGTGGCGCTGCAGATACTCGGTCAACTGGTGATCAACCACATCGGCCGCCAGCACCAGAGTGAGTTCGCGCAAACGGGAGAGGCGCTGCTCGCGTTTCACGGCTTTCATCTGCTGCTCGGGAGAGCGTTCGCCCGGCTCTTCCTGGGGAGCGTCCACGATCTCGATTTCGGCGGCACTCTGAATGAACGACATCGGCACCGTGGGGTTGACGCGCTTGCCGGTCACCGATTCGATCAATTGCCGCATCTCCGCGACGTACTGGATGTTGATGGAAGAGATCACGGAAACGCCGGCGTTCAGCATTTCGTCGACATCCTGCCAGCGCGTGGGATTCCGGAAGTTCGGCGGGTTGTTGTAGGCGAGGCCATCGATAACGCAGACGCCTGGATGACGCGCGAGAACGGTGTTCAGATCGACGGCGGTCTGGTCCTCGGCAACGGCGACGAGGGGAATGACTTCGAGGTGCGAAAGCAGAGCGGCGACCTCAGCGGACACGCTCGGTTGCACGGCCGCCACCACAACATCCTGGCCGCGCTCCTTGCGACGGCGCGCCTCGTCGAACATGCGATACGATTTGCCGACGCCCGACGCGTAACCCAGGAAAATCTTGAGGCGGCCTTTCTGGACGCAGGATTCCGGCTCCTCGCTCTGAAGTTCGAGGAGCAATTCGTCGGGTGTCCTCCGGCGTAGCTCACGCGCCATGCTTTACCTCAACGGTAAGTATAGATCGCCCTACTTCCGTGGAAACTTCCGATCGAGCGCCAGATTCAGTTTCAAGACATTCACACGCGGTTCGCCCAAAATGCCGAGATCGGGGCCTTCCGTTAGGGTCGCCACCAGCGTATTGATTTGATCGGGCGTCACGCCGCGAGCTTTGGCCACGCGTGGCGCCTGTGCCAGAGCCGAATCGGGGCTGATGTGCGGATCCAGACCGCTGGCCGACGCCTTGTTCGTTGGTCCGTAGTTAGATCCACCCGAAGACGTCGGATCGTAGCCGTTACCCGCTGCCGAAGGGCGCGGCTGGAAATACTCCGGTTTCGAAAAACCCTGCGCCAGCAGCTCCGATCCCACGAGATTTCCATTCAGCGGAATCAGGCTTCCATTGGCCTGATGTGGAAACGCGAGCTGGCAAATGCCGGTGATGGTCAGCGGGTACACGAGGCCGCAGAAAACGGTGAAAAAGACGGTTATGCGAAGTCCGGGAAGAAGTTGTTGCCACATATTGAGCTCCTATGCCAGATGGAACAAGGCCAGCAATTGGTCGATCGCCCAGATGCCCGGGAACGGCACGATGATGCCGCCCACTCCGTAGATCAGCAGATTGCGCCGCAACAGGCTGGCGGCGTCCACGGGGCGGTATTTCACGCCGCGCAGCGCCAGCGGAACCAGCGCGATAATAATCAGCGCGTTGAAAATCACCGCCGCAAGCACCGCGCTCTGCGATGTGTGCAGACCCATAATGTTCAGTTTGGCAAGCGACGGATATGTGACCATGAACATCGCCGGGATGATGGCGAAATACTTGGCCACATCGTTGGCGATGGAAAACGTGGTCAGCGCGCCCCGCGTGATCAGCAACTGCTTGCCGATGGCCACCACTTCAATAAGCTTGGTGGGGTTGCTGTCGAGATCCACCATGTTGCCGGCTTCCTTGGCTGCCATGGTGCCGGTGTTCATGGCCAGACCGACGTCTGCCTGCGCGAGCGCGGGAGCATCGTTGGTGCCGTCGCCGGTCATCGCCACCAGCC
>JBEKFB010000143.1:0-11601 GCA_050013535.1 Bryobacteraceae bacterium
GGCGAGCCATCGGCAAGAACCACTTTGCCGGTCAGAAACATGCGCCACACCTGAGCGTTGCTCTGCGAGACATTCTGCTGGACTAAAGAGTCTCCAACCTGCTGGCCGGGAAGGTTTTGAGCCGACACCCACGTGGCGAAGATGCACATTGACACGGTTAGAAAAATGGTGAGCCTGATCATGGGTTCCCTCGTCATTGGGTAGATTATGCGCCAGATTGGCCCGTTTCGGATATAAAAACTTCGTCCGACGGGGCGACAAGGAGTCTTGGGCAGGCGGCGGAGAAGGCCGGGTACCGCTTACTAACGTGCGCGGGTCGGAAACGCCGAACGGGGTTCGGCAGGTGCTTACCGAGCCTCCTTGATTTTCACGATCTGATCGGCAGGCACATTCCTCAGGTTTTGAACAATGCCCGAGGGCCAGTGAATCTCCACCACCTCCGCCTGGGTGTCGTGCCCGAGACCGAAGTGCACGGGCCCGGCGCTGGATGATGCGTAACCCACTGCCGTAGTCACGTGGTTAAACTGCGCGCCGTTCTTCGTGACCACCTTGATGCGGGCGCCTATAGCGTCGCGGTTGCTCTTCGTACCCTCCAGTCGAAATTCCAGCCAATGATTGTTGCCCGCGCTCTGGTTCATCCAGATCTCGGCGGGAGCGCCGAGCGCGCTGACAACGATGTCCAGGCGGCCATCGCCGTCCAGATCCCCCATAGCCGAGCCGCGGTGCCTTGAGGGAGGCTGCGCGGCGAACCCGGCTTCGGCCGTCAGCGCGGCGAATTTCATGCCGCCCAGATTGCGGAATACGGTGTTGTTCTGCTCAATGAGGAGATGCGACGCGGCCAGCAACGACTGCACGTGGCCGCGCGAGACGAAGATATCCTTCCAGCCGTCGTTATCGAAATCCGCGATCATGGGTGAGTAACCGGACATGGTCCAGCTCTGCTGGGTCATCCCGCTCTGGGCGGTTACGTCGACAAACTCGCCTTTCCCGGTATTTCTGAAAATGGGGAAGGTCTCGTTATCGAGGGCCACCAGACAAATATCGGGGTAACCGTCATTGTCGAGATCGCGGAAATCCACACCCATTCCCGAGATATACGTGCCGTCTTCGCGCAATGCCACGCCGGCCTCGAATGCGACTTCGTCGAACTTGCTTCCGCCCCTGTTGTGAAACAAGGAATTCAGCATCTTGTCGTTGGCGATGAACATGTCCATGCGCCCATCGAGGTCATAGTCGGCGACGCCAATGCCCATTCCCTTCCCCGGATGGGCGCGAAAACCGGCGGAGGCGGAGACATCGGTGAAGGTGCCGTCGCCGTTGTTCAGGAATAACTGACTGGGGGTGGCGCCGTAGAATTTCGGGTGGCAGTATTCCTTGTGCCCGTTATCCATGCAGACCGGTTCTTTGGTTCCGTCCCACTTCAGGTAATTCACGATAAGAAGGTCAAGGAAACCATCGTTGTTGACATCGACCCACGCGCCGCCAACGGACCACAGCGGACCGAATTGGGGATCCGGTTTCGTGGGGAGACCGGCTTTGGCGGTGACGTCAGTAAAAGTGCCGTCGCCGTTATTGCGGTACAGCGTGTTGCGATGAACGCCGCCGACGAAGATATCCTCGTACCCGTCGTTGTTGTAATCGCCAATGGCCACGCCGGTGTCGTAGCCGGTGCCCGCCAGTCCGGCCTTCGCGGTAACGTCCTTGAAGTGACCTGTGCCGTCGTTCTCGAACAGGCGATTTGAGTATTTCGGAGAGTCCTTCTGGAGCGTATCGATGTTAGCGCCATTGGTGAAGAAGATATCGAGCTTACCGTCGTTGTTGTAATCGAAGATGGCGACGCCGCCAGCCATGGTTTCGGGTGCATGGCGGTCGGGCGTCTCGCAGTTTTCCAACCGGAAATCGATGGGCCGGTAGGCGAACCGGATCGGGCTTTGGGTGGGGCCCGGCGCGGCAGCCAGCCATAGCAAGATTCCGGACAAAGCAACGGCGACGATGGACCACCGCGTTTGCGTCACGAACATCGGGGCACAAAAGTCCGCAGCATGGCTACCTCTTCGGCGGCCTCCAGGTTTACCGGCCCCTCAGCGGAAATGAGCCACGCCTCACCCAGCCGGAAAGCTTGACCGTCGACAGATCCCGCACCGCTTAGGAAGACCAGGATCTCTACCGCGTCGCCGTTGGGTTGGTGCACGATCGGACCCGTGAAGACACGAAGCTCAGTGCGGAAGTACTCGCATTCGGCCAGCAACTCGGACCCGTCCGGGAGGGAGACACGCTGCGAGTAACCGGGATGGCCGGCGGTATTGGACACGGTGACACCTTTGTCCAGGTGAAGCTCGCGCCCACGGCCGTAGTCATAGAGACGGTAAGTGATGTCGGATTGTTGTTGCACCTCACAAAGCGCAATGCCGGCCCCGATGGCGTGCACGGTTCCGGCCGGAATGAAGAACGTGTCGCCGGGCCGGGCTTCCAGCCAGTTCAGCAGCTCCATGATCTCGCCCGTGAGGGACGCCTCGCGCAGGCGCTCTTTTGAGATCTCCTCGTGGAACCCCAATGCCACCTTCGCTCCGGGCGCAGCGCGCAGGATGTGCCACATCTCGGTCTTGCCTCGGGAATTCTCGTGAAACCGGGCGAACTCGTCGCCGGGATGCACCTGCACGGAGAGATTCTCTTCGGTGAAGATGAACTTCACCAGAAGCGGCAGGGGCTCCGCATGAGTGAACCAGAGCTCGCCGATCTTGCACCCTCCGGCGGCGTACCAGGGCGCAAGGTTTGAAGAGCCCCAGATCTTCTCTCTGAACTCGGTGCAAAGCCGAACCGGGGACCGTGGCATCGTTACTTCTGAGTATAAGGAGCGGCGTGTGAGAAAATGGCTCGACGATGACGGTTCAGTCCCTGCGAACACGAGGGCGGCGATGGATCGGAAGGTTCGTCCGGCCCGAGCGCGAGGCGGAACAGGGCGAAATCATTCGCTTCCAATGCAACATCTGCTCGGCCGCGAATACGAAATTGTACGAACAAATGGACCGCGAAATACCGAGCTGTGACGAGTGCGGCTCGAATGTGCGTTTTCGCTGGGTTGTTCACGCGGTTTCCGAGACGCTTCTGGGACGGAGCCTTCCGTTGAAGCGTTTCCCGATTCGAAAGGATATCAGCGGCGTCGGTCTCAGTGACTGCGGCGCGTACGCCAGCCCGTTTGAACGCCACTTCGATTACACCAATACGTTTTTCCATACCGAACCCCGGCTGGACATCGGCAATATTGCGGACGAGCGGAAGGGCCGCTACGATTTTGTGATCGCTACGGAAGTTCTGGAACATGTGGTACCTCCGGTTGACATAGCGCTGGTGAACTTATGTGAGCTGCTTAAGCCCAACGGTGTCGCCTTCATTACGGTTCCCTGGATCGGTGACGTTACGCGGGAACACTACCCCAATCTGTTCGACTACCAGGTCGTGCAGTTGGAAGACGGGCGCTGGCAGGTGCACAACCGCACTCGGGAAGGGAAGACGGAAATCTTCGATAACCCAGTCTTCCATGGAGGGCCCGGCACAACGCTGGAGATGCGCCTCTTCTCCGGAACGGACCTGGTGCGGCGCCTCGAAAAAGTGGGTTTTGCCAAAGTGGAGATTTGCCGGCCGACAGCCCGGCAGTTTGGGATCGTCTTCCAGGAGACCTGGTCCCTGCCGATGATTGCTTACAAGTCCGGCCGTTAACCGCCCGCGCGTGTCTCTTTTGACGCTTTGAAGCTGTTGAGTGCAGCCGGTTCGCTATCGTAGGATTCGAAGACGCTGAGCAGCTTGGTGACCTGTAACAGATCGTTGACGCGTTTTTGCAGGTGCAGCAGCTTCAGCCTGCCCCCGCCGTTAGTCACCGTTGCATAGCTGCCGACGAGTTGACCGAGGCCCGAGCTGTCGATATAAGTGACGCCCGCGAGATTCAGGAGGATGTTCTTTTTATCGCCGGAGAGCGATTCGCGGATGGTATCCCGAAAATCCACCAACGATTCGCCGAGCGTGAGCTGGCCTTTCAGGTCCAGTATGACCGCTTCGGGCAGCTCCCGGATATCGATTTTGAGGCTCATCAGGATTGCTTCTCCTTTCGTACCGCCTTCTCGATACTACTCGATCCGCCCTCAGAGCACGGGGCCGATGCGCCATGGCACGAACTCGCTGTGTCCCAGGCGTTCGCTGCAGGTGCGCTCGCCGGAGGCCACGCGCAGCACCGTATCGAAGATCTCATGGCCAATCTCAGCGCCCGTGGCCTCTCCGTCGGCGATGCGTCCGGCGTTGATATCCATGTTATCGCGCATGCGCCGCCAGGTGGCGGAGTTGGTGGCGATCTTGATTACGGGGATTGACGGGAAACCGATTGCGCTTCCGCGCCCCGTGGTGAACGCGATGAGATTCACGCCGCCCGCGGCAAGCCCGGTCAGAGATACGGGGTCGTATCCGGGCGTATTCATGAAGACAAAGCCGGGACCATGCACGCGCTCGGCGTAGTCGACCGCTTCATTCATCGTCGTGCTGCCTGCCTTCGCTACGGCGCCTAGTGATTTCTCGACAATATTCGTCAAGCCCCCGGCTTTGTTTCCCGGCGAGGGATTGTCGTCGAAGCTGCCTCCCATCCGGCGCAGGTAGTCCTTATATCCGCGAACGAAACTCAGGTAGCGCTCGGCCACGGCACGATTGCGCGCGCGAGCGATGAGCAGGTGCTCCGCGCCGAAAGTCTCCGTGGTTTCGGCGAGCACGGCGGTGGCGCCGATTTCCGACAGCATATCGGAGCAAACGCCGAGAGCCGGGTTGGCGGTGACACCGCTGAAAGAATCCGATCCGCCGCAGTTCAGGCCGACGACGATCTTCGCCGCGCTCACTTCCTGGCGTCGTTCGGCCGAGGCACGCTCGATGAGACGATCGATCTGCTTCCGAGCCTCCTCAACAGTTGCACGGGTGCCACCGCTTCCCTGAATGGTGAGGCCGATCAGGCGGTCGTTCCCCTTGGCATCCGGGCCTAAGTAATGCTCGATTTGATTGGTCTCGCAGCCGAGGCCGAGGATCACCGCGGCAGAGACATTAGGGTGATCGAGCACGCCCGCCAGCGTCCGGCGAAGCTGCTCGGTGTCGGGGCCGATGGTGTGCGCGCAACCTTCGCCATGCGGGAATGCCACCACGCCGTCCACATTTTCGGGAAGCGAGTCGCGGTTGTAGCTCTGGCCGATGAGCGTGGCCACGTGGGCCGCGCAGTTCGATGCGGCAACTACGGCAATATAGTTCCGCGTTCCGGCCCGTCCATCTGCGCGTAGGTATCCGAGAAAGGAAGGCGCACCTGCCGGAGGAGTGGGCAGGGGGAGATCGACGCAGGGGAATTCGTAATCGAGCGGATGTTCCTCATATGCGAGGTTGTGGGTGTGAACGTGTTCTCCCGAACCGATGCGCATGCTCGCTCGCCCGATGGGACGTCCATAGCGAACGACGTGCGTGCCTTCAGGGAGGGGAGAAAGGCTGATCTTGTGGCCAAGCGGTACGGGCTGAGTGACGGCGATCTTAGCTCCCCCCACCTGCACGGTCTGCCCGGGTTGCAGCGGAACTCTTGCGATGGCGACATTATCCGCTGGGTTAAGTTGAATTACCGAGTTACCCGCGGTTGGCACCCTGGCGATTTCGAAGAGACTCACTTCATCACCGCCCATCCCGTGCACAGGCGATTGCGTGGTGCGCGTTGTAGTGGTATGCTCGCGTCCGGCGTGTGATGTGTGCGGGGAGGTTCCGGCAATGCGATTCACGGGAATTCTGCTTTGCGGATTTTTGATAGCCGCGGCTGCGCTCGCTCAGGATGACGACAGGCCGGATCTGTCCGGGAAGTGGCAGATCAACCAGGCCAAGGGCGGGAGCGGCGGCACTTTGAACATCGAAGCGAAGGACGATTCGCTTCATTACTCGGAGGCCGCCCGCAACGGCGAGACCGTTGAATTCGACTGCACGACCGACGGGAAAGAATGCAACATGACCGATGGAGGCCGTAAGGCCAAGGTGTCGGTCTGGTATAACGGCGGCAGCCTGGTGATGTTGGAGACGAAGGGTAACGACGTGGTGAAGCGAAGGTTTACCTTGACGAACGCCTCCACGCTGGAGATGGAAGTGATTCCCATTGTGCCTCCGGGCAAGACCGGCAAGCTGGTCTTCACTAAACAAAGCTGACGCGAGGGAAGCCACGTATTTCATTTTGGCGCACGCCTCATTTTGACCGGCGGGCTCATTTTGACAGGGATGACGCGTCCTGCCGCAATCGCGCGAACGCCATACGAAAACACTGCACCGAGTCGGCAACGCTCTGGCTGGCCGCCGCTTCTCCAAAGTACGCTTTCATGAAGTCGGCCGGATCGCCCCAGGTGGTGTGCAAGAGCCCCTGGATGCGCCCGGCAATGTCCGGATTTGCGTGGCCGCGCAGGGTACGGATCAATTCCAGTTGGGCCAGCGCGACATCGGAATTGCGCCACGAACAGGACAGCACGTTGAATCCGTGCATGGCGAAATACGCCGCTCCGGGTGCGGCCGACTCATAATGCCAGTCGGCAATCACGATATCGCGCGGAATCCGCGTGATGGCCGGTGAAGTCTGATTGTAGCTGCCCTCCCATTTGCCTGCGCCAGACACTGCGCCGTCGATGAGCCGGTCGCCCCACATCCACATCTCCCGGTGCGACTGTGCCAGATGATCGTGGATAGCGGTCACTTCATTCGCGTACAGCTCTGCGGCGAGATGGCCACGGCAGCGAGGGCAATCTTCGTCGGCAATGATGAACACTTCATCCATGCCCGCGTGGAAAGCGTCCGCGCCGAAGGCGTCCGTGAGCTCGTCGATCAGGTCGAACACGATTTTGTGAACCTGGGGATGCAGGGGGCAATAACTCCGGCAATAAATCCCGGTATTGTTTGGATATTTACCAGGGGTCTCATCGAATTCGGGATGAGAGCGCAACAGGCCATAGGTGACCTTGTCCCAGGACTGGTGTCCGAGCAGGTTGATTTGCGGAATGACGCGGACCCCGGCCGATTTCGCCGCCGCAACGATGGCCGCCACGTCGTCATGCGAGAGGGCATTGGGGTCGACAACCTCCGGATGGCTCTTGAACTGGTAGTGGTAGTCGGTCTCCAGGACCAGCGTGTTCACGCCTTCCCGGGGCAGCACCGCGCGAATGAAACGAACCAGAAGGGGCACATCGGCGGGTTTGGGAGTGAGCAGGTGCAGCCCGCGAATAGGCGGAGCGTCCGCGAACATCGACACCGCCACGACTGCAAGAAGCAGTGCGCGGCTTGCAACTCGCTCGAACATTCTACTTCACACCGCTTTGCTGACGCGTGGCAAGGAACTCGTCACCGGCGCGCCATGTGGGCAAGCTATCCTGGTTGGCCACGGCGATCCCGATATTCATGCCGAAGCTTGCCATCTGCGCGAGTCCCGAGAAGTCCCAATCGTTGTGAAACTCGTCGGACGGCTGATGATAATGATTGTCGTTGTACTCGTCGAACAGCTTTTCCCCGAAATCGGCGGGCTTGCCCACGAAATCCGTCCCTTCGTCGATGGAAAACGCGGGAACGCCCGCCTGCGCGAACGAGAAATGATCGGAGCGATAATACGAGCCCTGCTCGGGGTGCGCGTCAGCCTGAAGGGTGAGATTCATCTTTCGCGCGACCTCCTGTACCACTGGCCAAACGGTTGTTCGTTCAGCTCCGGCAGCGGAGGCATCGAGTACACGGCCCGCCGGGAAGAGCGCGTCGAAATTGACGTCAAGTGCGATGCGTCCCGCGGGAATGGGCGGATGCGCCGCAAAGTACTCCGACCCGCGCAAGCCTTCCTCCTCACCGGTCACCGACAGGAAGATTGCCGACCGTCGCGGCTTCTGCGGGAGCGCCGCCCATGCCCGCGCCAGCTCCAGAATGATGCCGCTTCCCGTTCCGTTGTCAACGGCCCCGTTATAGATTGCGTCTCCATTCACGGGTGTGCCGATACCCAGATGATCCCAATGCGCGGTGAACACCACCGCCTGATTCTTGAGCACCGGATCGCTGCCCTCCACCAACCCCACGACATTGCTGGATTCGATTGCCCGCAATTTCGTCGTGAAGCTGCCATGAATGCGGATGCCGAGCAGCATGGGATGGAAATCGCGCGATTCGGCGAGCTTCAGCATCTCATCCACGGTGTGCCCCGAGAGCGCCAACAGCTTGTCGCCGGCGTCTTTTGAGAACCATCCGGCGAAACCAAGGCCGTATTCGCCGGGCGCGAGCTTCACCTGTCCGTCCTCGCGTCCCCACGAGCTGCGCACCACGTCATAGCCGTAACCGGCCGTGGGCGTGGTGTGGATGATGAACACCGCCTGCGCTCCGCGCCGGGTGGCCTCCTCGTACTTGTAGGTCCAGCGGCCGTAGTAAGTGAGCGCCTTCCCACCAAAGAATTTCGGATCGTCCGACGGCGGTTCATTGGTAAAAAGGACGACGATCTTGCCGTGGATGTCCACGCCCTTGAAGTCGTCCCACTGGAACTCCGGCGCGACGATGCCGTGACCCACGAAGATTACGTCGCCGTCGATTTGCACGCCGGGCTTCTGCGCGTTGGTGACGCCGACAAAATCATCCAGCCAGCGAAAATGCACATCCTTACCGTTGGCGTCCGCGGTAACGTTGGCATCGGGCTGCGTGGTAGCGCCGACCAATGGGACATGCTGGAAGTAAGTGCCGTTGTCGCCAGCCGGCTTAAGGCCATCGAGCGCGAACTGCGTGGCGATATATTGGGCCGCGAGATCGCCACCACGGGCGCCGGGCCCGCGCCCTTCGAGCAGATCGCTCGACAGAAACTTCACGTGGGCACTGATTCGGTCGCCGGAGATATCCGGATTTTGAGCGCACAGCGCGGTTGCGCCGATGAGGAGCGCGAGAAGCGTTCGGGTCATGTGATATCTCCAGTGTACGAGGAGAGGCCGAAGCCACGGCCGGCTGCGTTTGTGAAATGCTATTCGTGATGACCTTCAGTAATCTGCTTCGTCTCACTGCGATCGCCGCGTCTGCGATCTGCGCTTCCTCCGCCGGATGGTGCGAAGTCCGCTTGCCGGGAATGCTCGGCAGTCACATGGTGCTGCAGCGCGAGATGCCCATCCACATTTGGGGGTGGGCCACGCCGGGCGAAAACGTCTCCGTGGAATTCAATGGCGGGAGCCGCGTCACCGCCGCCGATGACCTTGGCAAATGGAGCCTCTACCTGCCTCCCGAACCCGCGGGCGGCCCTTTTCAGCTCACCATTACCGGCACGAACAAGATCATTCTGGATGACGTACTGATCGGCGATGTGTGGTTCGCCTCCGGGCAATCGAACATGGAGATGCCGCTGCACGGCTGGGCGGGAGCGCCGCTGCAGAATTCGGCGGAAGAGATTGCCAACGCAAATCAGCCGAACATGCGGCTGCTGATGATCCATCAGAAGACGTCGGAATTTCCGTTGCGCGACATCGATGGCCAGTGGACACCGTGCAATCCTCAGACTGCCGCGAACTTCTCCGCCGTGGCCTACCTGTTCGGCCGCGATTTGGCCGCGCAGGAGCATGTGCCGATCGGCCTGATCGATTCCACGTGGGGCGGGACCGTGGTGGAGGCATGGATCAGCCTTGATGGCCTCTCCGCCGACGCGTCGCTGATGCCGGCGTTCGCGGACCGCGCGCACATGATGGATGAGCAGGCGGACGTCCCCGCGTTAATCGCAAAGGAACGCCGCGACGATGAAGCCGCGAGAAAGGCCGGTCAGCCTGCACCGAGCCATGTATGGAAACCAAACCCCATATCCTGGGGACCGGCGAATCTGTTTAACGGAATGATTGCGCCCGCGACGCCGTTCGCGATCAAAGGAGTGATCTGGTACCAGGGCGAATCGAACAGCAGGCGCGATTTTGCGCCAATGTACGAGCGCCTGTTCCCCACGCTGATCTCCGATTGGCGCGCACAGTGGCATGAAGGCGATTTCCCATTCCTGTTCGTGCAGATTGCCAATTTCAAATCGGGGCCGCACGAAGGCTGGGCCACCGTTCGGGAAGCCCAGCGCCGCACGCTGTCTGCGGCGAACACGGCCATGGCGGTAACAATCGACATCGGTAATCCCGATAATGTCCATCCCGCGGACAAACAGTCCGTTGGCGCGCGGCTCGCGCTGGCGGCACGTGCGCTCGCGTACGGAGAGCAGGTTGAATATTCGGGCCCGGCATTTCGGCAAGCCGCTCCCGATGGCCAGGAGATGCGTGTATGGTTCGATCACGCTGCTGGTGGATTGAGCGCGAAGGGCGGCGTGCTCCTGGGATTCGAAATTGCCGGCGAGGATCATCAATTCGTGAAGGCCGAGGCGCACATCGACGGCAACACGGTTGTCGTCGGTGGTGAACCTATATAATTCGGCTGGGTTGCCGGCCTCGCCGTTCACATCGGAAACGAACATTCCGGCACCATAAGGACCTGCGCCCTAATGCCGGTGTTACTCTGCGACTATGACCAAAGCCGCCACTCATCCGCCCGCTGAAGGCGATCCCGCGCCCGAGATCGAACTCGCCGACGATCAAGGGGAACCGTTCCGGTTGTCCGGTCTGCGCGGCAAAAACGTGGTGCTGTATTTCTATCCGAAGGCCAACACGTCCGGCTGCACGAAAGAGGCCTGCGACTTTCGCGATAACTCGAAGAAGTTCACCAAGGCGGAGACCGTGATCGTGGGAGTGTCGCCGGACAAGACTTCGGCGCAGGCGAGTTTCAGGGCGAAGTACGATCTTCCGTTCACGCTCCTCGCCGACGCCGAGCACGCCGCTGCCGAAGCGTGGGGCGTGTGGAAGGAAAAGAGCATGTACGGGCGGAAGTACATGGGCGTGGAACGCACCACATTTCTGATCGACAAGAAGGGCCGGGTGGCGAAGATCTTCCCGAAGGTGAAGATCGAGGGGCACGCGGACGAGGTTCTCACGGCCCTGAAGGCTCTGTAACAAGGGTCTATTGCAACGTGAAGGTGACGCTGATCGGCGCTTCCACCTCCACTGCGCGGCCGTTCAGGATGGTGGGTTTATAGCGCCACTGCCGCACGGCGTCGAGCGCCGCGTTCACCAGGAGCGGATGTCCGCTGACGACATGCAGACTCTGGATGGTGCCGTCGGTGGCGATCACGCCGAGCAGGTAGACCGTTCCTGAGATTCGCGCATTACGGGCCATGGACGGGTATACGGGAACCACTTTAACCAACAGCTTCGCCGGATCCATCTGGCTGACCTTAATGAGAATGTTCGCGGCGGGCCGGGTCACGACCGGAGGTCTGTGCGCCACGGGCGGAGGGGGCGGTCCTGGAGTCCCCGTCGACGGGCTTGCAAGCCCGATGCCGATTCGCGAGCTATCGCTGGCCAGCGGCTCGAAGCCAGTCAATTCAGGCGGCGGATCATTGAAGGCATTCACCTGCGGCGGAATGGATGTTGGCGCCGTGAGCGTCACCGGTTGTACGAATGGGCTCGGTTTGGCGTGCGTTGTCGAAACCACAGTGTGAACGGGAGGCGCCGGTCTCGCCAACGGCAGCCAGACCGCAATCTT
>JBEKFB010000144.1:0-10345 GCA_050013535.1 Bryobacteraceae bacterium
ACGGGCAGTCTGGCGCAGGGATACGCGGCCTTCACCCTGCCCAGCGGCGTGTTCGGCTACGGAGTTTTCCGCCAAAGTGTGCCTGGAAAGCACGATCAGGAAGCGGTGGTGCCGTTGTCGAACCAGGGGGCACTGTCAAACACGCTCACCTGGGACGACACCACTCTTGTCACGGCAGTATCGGTAGTAAACCCGAGTTCCACCGCGACCACCGTGAACGTGACGCTTTGGGGCGAGAGCGGCAGCATGATTGGAACCGCTATGATCGCCTTGCCTGCTAACGGCAAAACGGCGGCCACGTTGCGAAGCCTGCCCGGCCTCAGCGCCATGGTGGGGCAACGAGGCTCCGCGGAGTTTAGTGTGACGGCCGGGAGCGTGGCCGTGCTTGGACTGCGCTTTGACGGGCTGGCGTTCACCTCCATCCCGACGTCAAGCGTATCGGGATCGGCTGCTTTAGACTCGCCCTCGCCGGATTCTTCCTGGGAGAAAGAGGATTGACACTCGGGGCGTCTTTCAGCGCATCGTCAGCGCGGAGCGTACACAACGCAGGACCTCTTGCGGCGTTTCACATACATGGCCGTTTTCACAAAAGGCATAACGTAAACGTTGAACTCTTGCTGAACTTGGATCAATGCACATCCCAGCGATAGGCCAGACGGTGGGATACTCTTGATGCTGACAGAGTAAGGTAACAGAGATGGTCGCCATACTTGGAGCAGGTGGCGCGATTGGCAATGAACTTGCCACACAACTCAGCACCCGAAATGAGCGCATCCGGCTGGTCAGCCGCAATCCCGGAGCGAGTGCTGGCGCTGTTGAGACGCTGGCCGCCGACCTCTCAAACCCCGATGACGCTGTTAAGGCGCTTTCAGGCGTGAGTGTTGCGGTTCTGCTCGTCGGCCTGAAGTATGACCTAAACGAGTGGCGGGAATATTGGCCTCGCATCATGCGCAACACGATCGAGGCCACCAAGCGTGCCAACGCCAGATTAGTTTTTTTCGACAACGTGTATATGTACGGAAAAGTGGACGGCGTGATGACGGAAGAGACGCCATTTCGGCCCTGTAGCAGGAAGGGTGAGATCCGTGCGGAGATCGCGACGACCCTCCTGAAAGAAATCAGGGCGGGAAACCTTACCGCGCTGATAGCGCGGTCCGCCGACTTCTACGGTCCCGGCGCCCGAACCGGGGTCCCCAATGTGTTGGTCTTCAACAAATTGGCCATGGGCCAGAAACCGGCCTGGCTCGCCAACGATTCAGTGAAGCACTCGTTGACCTTCACGCCCGATGCAGCGCGCAGCCTGGTTCAGCTTATGGAGTCCGAAAGTTCATGGAATCAAACCTGGCACGTTCCCACTGCGCCCGATCCCCTGACCGGAAGAGAGTTCATCGCTCTCGCCGCGAAGGAATTTGGATCAACGCCGAAGCATCGCGTCCTTCCCCGGCCGTTGCTAAAGGTAGCGGGATGGTTCGACCCGATGGTGCGTGAATCGTACGAAATGCTGTATCAGAGCGAATTTGAGTACGTATTCGATTCTTCGAAATTCGCCAGAGCGTTCCATGGTGAGCCGACTTCCTACGCCGAGGGTATCCGCAAGACCGCCATGGCGAGCCGGCAATAGGGCCTCGGCAGCTTTGAACGCAGCAAACCGGAGTTCGGGATCACGGTCGGCACGGTTGAGGGCCAGTATCCTCTATCCTCAGAGCATGTTGTTCCCAGGCTTCCCCGGAGTTGCGACGGCAGTTGGACTGTTTGCTGTTACGTGGCTGTCGGTGTATTTGAGGACCAGGGGCCAACCGGTTGTCTTCGATCCCGGGAACGAGCATGGCGAGTTTGGCAAGAGGCTGCTTCCCATGTACCTGGACATTACAAAATTTGTCCTGGGTCTGGCGGCCGGGTCGATCGTCCTGCTTGTCGGCTCGTTGAACTTCAATCAGTCTAACGGCCGCTCTCTAAGGCCCTTCGCGTCGCCTTTGTTTCTGGTGGCGATGAGCATCATTTACGGAGTGCTCTTCATGATCTTGCTGGCGTTGAACTACGAGCATCATCTGCATCACCCTAATGATCCGCGTTCCTATACCCGGTTCAAGTACACGCGGAACCAGTCACTGGGGTTCGGCGCTCTTCTCTGTTTCTGTATCAGCTATATCTGGCTGATCGCCGCTGCAACCAAATGACAGGCGGGCGACGATCAACGAGGAAAGGCTTACTACCAACATGTGGAGACTCAAGAAGCTCCGGCTCACCGCTGCCGTTCTGATTCTGGGTGTTGGCGCCTTGGCTGCCTACCTGGTGCGCGGAGGATTTCGCCGATTCGAGATCACGCCGTACCCGATTCCTCCCGCCGCATTCACAAACTGGAACGATGTTCTGGCTCATCCGCGTGACATTTCCGTCACTACGTTACAGACCGGCGTGGTCCACATGGACGCTTGTCTGAACCTTGACCCCGCAAGCCCCAGGCAAGCGGACTGCGATCATGCGCCGCGCGACCTCGCCGTGCTGGTTCACTGGGTACACCATTCCGGCTTCGGCGACTTCCTGATCGACACGGGCTTCGACGACACCTTCGCTAAACATCCGCCTTACGGCAATTACACCGAGGCGATGAGGTTGTTCAATTGGGCAAACGGGGTGACCAACCGGCAGGAGCCGGGCATGGACCTGGCAGCGCAACTCAATCGCCTGAATGTTCACCCAAAGGCGGTCTTCTTCACGCACCTCCATCCCGATCACACCGGCGGCGTTCCCGCACTCGATCCCCAGACCGAGTTCGTAATCGGCAAAGCGGAAGCCAGCTTTCTGGCGCGAGCCGCCGTCGCAAACGACTTTTCAGGCAAGTCGAAGTTCTTAGGCATCGATTTTTCGGCCGCGCCGACGATGGCGCCTCTGGGGTCGAGCGTGGATCTCTTTGGAGACGGATCCTTTTGGGCGATCTCGGTGCCCGGTCACACCGACGATGACATCGCCTATCTGATCAACGGCGCCACACCAGTGCTATTGACCGGCGATGCGAGCCACTTCGCCTGGGCGTTCCGCAATGGCGTCGCCCCACGTGGCTGGAACAGTGCCGGAACCGCCCGCGGCTACAAAAGCCTGGAACAACTGCGTGCTTTCGGACGCGCGTATCCGCGAGTAAAGCTCATCTACGGACACGAAGTGGAACGTTAGATCTACAATTCCCAAGCTATTAGAGCAGATTCAATTCCTGCCTGGATTGTGAGGTACAGAGGACAAAGCAGCCCTTCAGCTGAAGGCAGCGCCCTCGGTGTGGCAGATGATGAAGATCCCCCTGGGTCCGCCAATCGACTCGCGGGAATTCGTCGACGAACCCGATTTGGAGGAGGTCCGACCCGCGCTTGGAACAATACTTCGTGTTATCGGCAGCGAACTAAGGCAGGAACCACCTCTCCGAATCGGATAGGGTGGCCCTACAGGAATCGTTGCACCTGCCGCTTCGCTCCGCTCGGAGATGCGCAGCCAGCCGGCGAACAGCCACGTTCGACATCCGGGCTCTGTTCACGCTGCGTCCGCGAACCATCGGCGCATTTCTGCCCGTGGGGCGAGGCCCGATCGTTCCGCGATGATTATTCCCCCACGCAAGAGCACGAAGTACGGAATCGCCTGCACCCGAAACTGAGCAGCAAGAGTCGGATATTTTTCCGTGTTGACTTTGAGGACTAAACCCCGGCCTGCGATCTCACGCGCAAGCTCGGCGACTTCCGGCGCAGCCATGCGGCAGGGGCCGCACCATTCCGCCCAAAAGTCCACCAGGATGGGTACCCTGGCTTCGCGGGTAATCTCGGCGAACTCCGTGACGTCGACCTCGATGGGCTCGGAGACGGGCTGTAAGGTAGCTTTGCAGGAGCCGCAACGGCCGGTGTCGGCCAGGTGTTTCGCCGGAACGCGATTATTAGCGCCACAGGCGGGGCATGGTCGGATCATGTGTGCCCTCCAGCCGTAAGCTACCACGAGAGACAGCAGGCTCAGCAACGCGCACGGTGGGGATGGCCAATGGCCAGGGGAGGGCGGACATCGGATCGATTCTCTTCGCGCCGCGTTAAGCCAGCTGGAGACTCGATCCGCTATGCCTGAATAGCTATACTGACCCGATGAGATACCTATGCATCAGCACCGCGCTCATCGTGTCGATCCCGTTTGCGACGTTCGCTGCCGGATCCTCTGGCGGCGATCACTTCACGGGATCGAAGCAGGATCAGGTGTCTCTGCGCAAGACCGGGGAGGAAATTCGGGCGGCATTTGCTCGCGGAGACATCGAGACCGTAATGGCCTACCATTCGCCCGATGTCATCAAGGCACTTGCGCCGGACAAGTACCTGATCGGACGCGAAGCGGTTCGCGCCGATCTGGCGAAAACCTTCAGCAGCTTCAGACTTGAGTTTGTCGACAGCCGTGTCGAAAGGACATTCTTTCAAGGTCGAACCGCAGTGGAAGAGAGTCTCTTCACCATCCGGAGCACGCCTCTGGACGGCGGCGCCCCTTTACTTTTCAGGGGTCGATCGATGGTCGTCTACGTTCGCGATCGTCGAAGCCCGACCGGATGGGCGTCAATTCGCGAGATCATCCAGCCAGCATCCTAGCCGTTGGGCCGGACAACGAAGCGATTCAGGACCGGGCCTCCGCAGACTATGATTTCCCCGTCAGCCAACCTGAAAAGTGGTACAGGATGGTCGGAATCCCGCAGGAGCGGGTAGAAACCAAAACGATAACTGGTGTCATCGCTAGCGTGCGCTGGCTACTTTCCGATAAACCCCCTCTTCGTCCGTCAGAGGAGTCAAGATATATCGGGGATGTTTTCCGCTAAACGTTTCAGCCAGTGTGCCGCACTGTGACGAAGGGACACATGTGTTGGGGAAGATGATTCATTATGAAAGCCTTTATGTGGCGTTCGACGTGCTCATCAAAAGGTAGTGCGCAGAACTGTATTCGCGAGTCTGGCGCTGTTGAGCGCGACTGCCGGCCTGGCGCAGTCCTCTGGATTTCTCCTGGGCGTGGACTACGGTGAATGGCTCACTATCTGGCCAAACGTCACGCAGATCGAAACCGACAACTCCGGCGCGCTCTATATTCTGACGTCCTTTCCGCCGACCGGGCTCTTTTCTCCCCCACCACCCCCGTCGTTTATCACAAAACTGTCGGCGGACGGAAAGACCATCCTCTGGCAGAACCAGTTCGGTTTCGCGGCGATCACGATGGCGGTGGACCCCAACGGCGGTGTCTATGTCATACCGGTGAGCCTGCCCGGTGATACATCCATTTTCGTTGCCAAACTGAATGCCAGCGGGTCGGGCATCGCCTGGGAGGCACCGGCCGGCTTCATGGTGCCGACAGGATGGGGGCCGCCCCTTCTGGCGGCCGACTCCAGGGGGCGCACGTATGCTGCCGGCGTCAACGATGTGACGAACCTGGAGGCCGAGGTGGTTCGACTCAATGCAGCCGGCAGTGCGCTCGATTACACGGCCCATGTTGCTGGCCAGCCGAGTTCCATCGCCGTCGATGGGTCGGGTTCGGCTTTCATTACGGGATACGGGGATTTTCAAGACTCCTTTCTTGCGCGGCTGGCGCCTGACGGTTCCGTAGGATTCTACACATCGCTACAGCAGCTTTCCTTCCCCCCGGAACTTGCTTTGGATGCGAACGGGAACCCCGTGCTGTTCTTCGCGCCGAGCGATGGGTCCGGCGTACTGCAGCGCTTTGATTCGAATGGCGCCGCGACCTCAACGACGAACCTTCCCGCCAGTACGGGCGCTTTTCCCCGACTTGCCCTCGACGCGGCCGGGAACGCCTACATAGGATCATCGTCCTGGGTCTCCCCGGTCCTGAATACTCTGGCAACCTGTGGACACGATTTTCTGAATGTAATTGCTCCCGATGGTACCCTTCTGCAGCGCACGTACATCCCGGGGGGCTGGGGGTTTGGAGGCGGCCCGCTGATCGCCACGGGCCCGAATTCGACCGTCTTTGTCGTGGATGGAGCGTACACCGACTTCACGCCAACGCAGAACGGTCCCTTCCCGGCAGGCCAAATCGGCGTACCGATCCTGTTGCGCTTCTCCCGCAACGCCAATGCGCAGACTTTTCCACTCGCATGTATGGGCAACGCGGCAACCTACGACCCCAGGTGGCCGGTAGCGCCCGGAGAGATCGTTACGTTGTCTGGAAACGGGCTCGGACCCTCGCAGGGAATTCAGACCGAGGCGACGCTGCAAAGCCCCTTTCCACAACAAGTGGCGGGCGTGGAGGTGACGTTTGACGGGAAACCGGCCCCACTACTATGGGTGCAGGACGCGCGGATCAATGCCGTGGTGCCCTGGTCGCTGACTCCCGGGCAGACCACGCAGGTCTGTGTGTCTTACAACGACGTGACGACGAACTGCCTCACCTGGCCTGTGGCGCAGATCGCACCCGCAGTATTCACCGTGGATGGCACATACGCGGCGGCGCTGAATCAGGACGGGACCATTAACTCGGCAGACCATCCCGCGCCCCCTGGCTCGATTGTGGCAGTGTTTGCGACAGGACTGGGTCCGATTGCTCCCTCCCAGGCCGATGGTTCGCTGGTGGGATTTCCGCTGCCCGGCAACATTCTGCTGCCCGTTACAGTCGAGGCGTTTTGGTTTTCTCCGGGCAACCCGTTTCAGCCCCCCATCCCACTCGTTGTAACCTATGCGGGACCCGCGCCATACCTCGTGGCCGGAGTGAGCCAGATCAACTTCGAGCTCCTCAGTTACCCAAACTACCCGGCGGGTTCGATAAGTTCGATAAGCCTGAGCCTGCCTGCGCTGGGTCAGTACTTCACGGGGCTGCTAAGCACGGGCTTCCAAATCTACATAGCCACTCAGTGAGTCGGGCCGCGCGGGAGCCTGTCGCGGCAGTTGCCGCGGCCGTTGCAAATCGACACGGTTTTCATGAGAAATCAGGTGTGCGGCGTCGATGGTCTTGCGCCGCTCAAGGCGACTTGAGAGCTTCTGAGGGAAACCGGCACAGGAACATTACGCCATCTACTTAAGTACGTCAGTTCAACCATTTCTTGTTAGGGAGAATCCCCAACCCAAGAGAATGGAGCCGCCGAAAATCCGGAAAGAGACCCCGAAAAAGGGCGAATGAAATAGTTGGTGGTTCCAAACCTGGGGACAGCCTCTTCCTGGGCGAGGGCCAGCGCATCGGCCGCAATCCCGATCAGACCTGCCGCGAGAACAGTTCGAGCGATCCCCAGGCTGGCAGCACTTCTTGCCTCTAAGGAGCAACATTTGCACGACCAGGTCTGAGGGAGGATTGGTCTCCTCCTGTATTTGCAGAGCCTGGCATTGGTCCACAATCTGCAGTCGAATGTATAGATTGGACCGAATAGGTGCACTGACATTCGTCCGCGGCCCGGCTGAGTCTGCTCGTGCCTTAGAGCGCAAAGGAATTACTATGTCATTCGGGATCTACCTTGCAGGCTTCCTGTTGGTGATTTGTGGTCTGATTTATGGAGCGGTGATCCTGCATATCCCCGCGCACTGGATCGCAGTCGGTGCAATTGTCCTCCTTGGTCTGGCGATTCTGAAGGGTGTCCAGTCGACGCGGGGGAAAGATCCGTCCTAACCTTCTCAGGGCCGCGTTCTTGACGAAGGCGCTAACGGTCCCGCCCTCCCGGTTCACGCTGAAGGTGCCGTTGTGGTCCGCACGCGTGTCCGTGCAGACAATAACTGAACAAGCCTGACGCGCGGACGCCGCAGATCAAGAGTCTGAGCGACTCCGGGACACGCGGGCCGAGTGCCGTCTTGTCTCAGTGACCGCCGCGTCGAGTATCGCCCCCAATGCATCAAAGCCCGGTCTCGGGCCGTGCCACCGCAATTCGTCGACCTCCTCAAACAGCGCGATGTCGGTGCGGAGAGTAGCGAGCGTTCGGAACAACAGTGCGCGATCACGCTCGCTGGAGAGCGTGCGAGCGAGCGTACTCGCGTTGGTCGCGTTCACATGCCACTCACGCCAGTCCTCCGGTATGGACTCGATGTGGAGGAACCTGGCGAGAACTGCGGCCGAGGACTTTGCTCCCCAGCCGGGCAAGCCGGGGTAGCCGTCGGCCGCGTCGCCAACGAGTGCCAGGTAATCGGCAATGGATGCCGGCGACACACCGAACTTTGCCACGATGCCTGACTCATCGAGTATTACGTTGGTACGACGATTGAGCTGAACCACTCGCG
This sequence comes from Bryobacteraceae bacterium, assembly GCA_050013535.1. GTDB lineage: Bacteria > Acidobacteriota > Terriglobia > Bryobacterales > Bryobacteraceae > CAWACP01. The sequence continues at coordinate 8,211 of JBEKFB010000144.1, forward strand.
TGCCACGAACGCATTGCGCGAGATCTTTATCGGGCGTGCAGATAATAACGCGTTCGACCCGCGCATCCCGGGCCGCCCTTGCCGCTGCGGCTGCCAGTGCGTCGTCCGCCTCGAACTCCACCATTGGCCAAACGACGATGCCCGCCGTCGAGAGTACCTCTTCGAGCAGCTCGAATTGAGACAGCAGGTCGGGCTCGATTCCGTCGCCGGTCTTGTAGCCGGGCCATAGGGCATTTCGGAAAGACTCGATGACGTGGTCGGTCGCGACGGCCACATGGGTAGCGCCGTGGCGGATCATGCCGAGGACCGACGCCAGCACACCCCGCACCGCGGCGATCTCGCGACCGTCCCGATCCCGCGCGGATGGCAGGGCATAGTAGTGCCGGAACAACTCGTATGTGCCGTCGACGAGATGGACGTCCAGAGGTAACTCCGACATAACCTTACCGGATCGGTGACAACTCGATCAACTTGTACATTGACTTTGAGGAGTGCTCGGTACCACCGATTGGTTCGGCAGCCGCACGAATCTGGCACGGCGGAGTTGTCAAGGCAGCCTAACTGATTGAGTCGAATGGTGGGCCCGAGATGACTCGAACATCCGACCTCTTCCGTGTCAAGGAAGCGCTCTAACCAACTGAGCTACGGGCCCACAGGCGGGTGAAATTCAACTATATCATCGCTTACCCGCGATGCTCGTTTTCACCAGTTCGAAACGCCAAAAAAGGCACACTGGCGTGTGTGTCTGCCGCCGGTGCTACGCTGACACTTTGCGGGCCTCCGGCGCATCCTACTTAGACGGGTGCCGGGCCGCCGGCGAAAGGAAAGTAAGAGTATTAGATGCCTGACAAAAAGAACAATCTCGTGGCTCTGGCCGATTTCGGTCAGTCCTTCTGGCTGGACTACATTCGCCGCAGCTTCGTGGAGGGCGGGGAACTCGCGCAGATGATTGCCGACGACGGCCTTCGCGGACTCACTTCCAATCCTTCGATCTTCGAGAAAGCGATTGGCGGCAGCACCGATTATCGCGCCGAGCTCGATGAAATCGCCATGCACTCGGGCGGCGACGCCCAAAAAGTGTTCGAACGGCTGGCGCGACGCGACATCGCCAACGCCGCCGATCTTCTGCGTTCGGTCTACAACACCACCAATACCCTCGATGGCTACGTCAGCCTGGAAGTCGCGCCCGATCTCGCAAACAACACCGAGGCGACGGTTAACCAGGCCCGAGAGCTCTGGAAACTGGTGGATCGTCCCAACCTGATGGTGAAGGTGCCGGGTACGAAGGAAGGTGTTCCGGCGATCGCCACGCTAATCGGTGAAGGCCTGAACATCAATGTGACCTTGCTGTTCTCTGTCGCCGCGTATGAAGAGGCTGCCGGCGCTTACTTGCGCGGACTCGAACAGCGTGCCGCCAAGGGTCAGCCCATCGATCGCATCGCGAGCGTTGCCAGCTTCTTCGTCAGCCGCATCGATACGGCCATTGACAAACTACTGCAGGATCGCTGGAAAACGGCGTCGACGGCCGACCGCGCCGTAATTGAAGGGCTCCTGGGAAAAGCGGCGATTGCCAACGCCAAACGAGCTTACGCGCTGTTCGGGAAGATCTTCTCCGGGCCGCGTTGGGAGGCTCTGGCGAAGAAGGGCGCGCGTCCTCAACGTTTGCTCTGGGCCAGTACCAGCACCAAGAATCCCTCATATCGGGATGTCGTTTATATCGAGGAGCTGATCGGCGACCACACGGTTAACACCATGCCACCGGCCACCGCCGCCGCGTTCCGCGATCATGGCGTTCCTCGGAATTCGCTGGCGGAGAATCCGGCCGAAGCCGAGCACCAGCTTGCGGAACTGGCGCGGCTGGGGATTTCTCTCGACCAGGTGACTGCCGACCTGCTTGTAGACGGCGTCAAGCAGTTCTCAACCGCATGGACGACGATGCTGGATGCGCTGAGGGCTTCGATGCTTCCGCGCACCGGCCATCAGCAGCTTCAATTGCCGGCCGACCTGTCGACCGCTGTCAACGCCACCATATCCGATTGGGGATCGAACGGGAAGGTGAAGCGCCTCTGGGATGGCGACGCCACGCTGTGGACCAACGACGACGAAGCGAAATGGCTCGGCTGGCTGCGCGTTTC